>NZ_JBIALD010000030.1:44951-96563 GCF_042873115.1 Streptomyces sp. NPDC005017
CGCCCCGGGCCGCCGGCCTCCGCAGGGTGGTCACGGTCGTATGCCGGGTGCGGGCCGCCGATGGCCGATCGCGCAGTTCCCCGCGCCCCCAGGGCGACGCCGCCCCAGCGCCCCGGGCCGCCGGCCTCCGCAGGGTGGTCACGGTCGTATGCCGGGTGCGGGCCGCCGATGGCCGATCGCGCAGTTCCCCGCGCCCCCAGGGCGCTGCGCACCACCCCGCCCCCCGGTGGCCCCCGCACCGTCACGCCGGATACGGTTCCCCACATGGCCGATTACCTCGACGACCTCCGCCTCGCCCACGTCCTCGCGGACGCGGCAGACGCGGCTACGATGGACCGCTTCAAGGCACTCGACCTCAAGGTCGAGACCAAGCCGGACATGACCCCGGTGAGCGAAGCGGACAAGGCCGCCGAGGAACTGATCCGCGGCCAGTTGCAGCGCGCCCGCCCGAGGGACGCGATCCTCGGCGAGGAGTACGGCCTGGAGGGCACCGGCCCCCGCCGCTGGGTGATCGACCCGATCGACGGCACCAAGAACTACGTCCGCGGCGTCCCCGTCTGGGCGACCCTGATCTCCCTGATGGAGGCCGCCGAGGGCGGCTACCAGCCCGTCGTGGGCCTGGTCTCCGCCCCCGCCCTCGGCCGCCGCTGGTGGGCCGCGAAGGGCCACGGCGCGTACACCGGCCGCAGCCTGGCCTCCGCCACCCGTATCCACGTCTCGGGCGTCTCCGGCCTCGCGGACGCCTCGTTCGCGTACTCCTCGCTCTCCGGCTGGGAGGAGCAGGGCCGCCTCGACGGCTTCCTGGACCTCACCCGCGAGGTCTGGCGCACGCGCGCGTACGGCGACTTCTGGCCGTACATGATGGTCGCCGAGGGCTCGGTGGACATCTGCGCCGAACCGGAACTCTCGCTCTGGGACATGGCGGCCAACGCGATCGTGGTGACGGAGGCCGGCGGCACGTTCACCGGACTCGACGGCCGGCCCGGCCCGCACAGCGGCAACGCGGCCGCGTCCAACGGTCTGCTGCACGACGAACTGCTGGGGTATCTCGACCCGCGCGGATAAGAACTCGAGCCGCGCGGACAGGAAGCGGAGTATCCGCCACGCGCCGTCAAACGGCCGCGTGCGCCCCCTTGTTGACCCGTTCTTGACCTGCCACCCTGAAAGTCCCCCCATTTGTGAACTTGTGAATCGATGAACAAGGGGCGGGACACTCCAGGAGGTGGCTCAAGCCCATGCTCGTCCGTGACGCCATGAGCACGATGGTCCTCACCATCGGCCCCAACCACACCCTTCGTCAGGCCGCCGCTCTCATGTCCGCCCGCCGGGTGGGCGCGGCCGTGGTGCTCGACCCCGATGCCGACGGCATCGGCATCCTGACCGAACGCGACGTCCTCAACTCCCTCGGCCTGGGCCAGAACCCGGACACCGAACGCGCCCACGACCACACGACCACCGACGTCGTCTTCGCCGCACCGGCCTGGACGCTGGAGGAGGCGGCCCGAGCCATGACACACGGCGGCTTCCGCCATCTGATCGTGCTCGACGAGGACGGCCCGGCCGGCATCGTCTCGGTCCGCGACATCATCCGCTGCTGGGTACCGGCCCGGCAGCAGGTCCCCGCCTGACCCGTCCCGTCCACCCGTACGGCCAGAACGGGCCGGGCCTCCACGAGGAGGTCCGGCCCGCCCCGGCACCGAGCGGCGGTGGCGTCAGCCGCGCAGGGCCTCGACCGCGGCGCGGAGCCGCTTGCCGAAGTCCTCGTCCGCCATGCGGAAGTCGCCGATCGCCCGCTCGACGATGTCGTCGCGCGTGACGCCGGCCATCGCGCCCGCCAGGTTCGCGACCAGCCGCTCCCGCTCGCCCTCGGCCATCAGCCGGTAGGGCGTGCCCGCCTGGACGAAGTCGTCGTCCTCGGCGCGCACGGGAGCCGGATGGTCGCCGGTGGCGCCGCTCACCGTGACCGGCCGCCCCAGCGGACGTCCGGTCTGCCGCCGGCCGCCGAAGCTGTTCGGCCCGTAGTTCTTCGCGTCGTCGTGGCGGCCGTCGTACAGATACCCGTCACGGGAGTTGGGGCGCGCCTCGGTGGCGTGCGGACGGTTCACCGGCAGGTGGTCGGCGTTGATGCCGATGCGGTAGCGGTGGACGTCGCCGTACGCGAACAGCCGTCCCTGGAGCGTCTCGTCGGGCGACGGACCGATGCCCGGCACGAGGCGGGCGGGCGAGAAGACGCTCTGCTCGACCTCGGCGAAGACGTTGCGCGGATTGCGGTCGAGCTCCAGCCTGCCGATCTCGACGGGCGGGTGGTCCTCGTGCGGCCACACCTTGGTGAGGTCGAACGGGTTGAAGCGGTACGTCGCCGCGTCCGCCGCGGGCATGATCCGCACCCGCGCGGTCCAGCTCGGGTACTCCCCGCGCTCGATCGCCCGGCGCAGGTCGTGCTGGTGCGAGTCGGGCCGCCGGCACCGGCGGTCTCGCCGTTCCGGTTGTCGGTCACCGGGGCACCGGCCTCGGTCGTAAGCGGTCCCTGAGTCACGTGGGTCTCCTGCGCCATGTCGCGCTTGTCCTGCCCCTTGACCAAAGCCGTTCCCGATCCCATATTGGACTAAGTCCAAGTCAGGTAATGCTCTAACTTCACACCCGGTCGCGACCTGGTCCGTCTAGCTGTTAGGCTGATTCCATGAGCGACCTTCTTGAGCGGCTGCGCGGACGCGGATGGCGGATGACCGCGCAGCGTCGTGTCGTGGCCGAGGTCCTGGACGGCGAGCACGTCCATCTGACGGCCGACGAGGTCCACGCGCGCGCGGTGACACGGCTGCCGGAGATCTCCCGGGCGACCGTCTACAACACGCTGGGCGAGCTGGTCACCCTCGGTGAGGTGCTGGAGGTCTCGACCGACCGCCGCGCCAAGCGGTACGACCCCAACGCGCACCGTCCGCACCACCACCTGGTCTGCGCCCGGTGCGGCGCGATCCGGGACGTCCACCCCTCGGGCAACCCGCTCGCCGACCTCCCCGACACCGAGCGCTTCGGCTTCACGGTCTCGGACGTCGAGGTCACGTACCGGGGCGTGTGCCCGGACTGCGCCAAGGCGTGACGCTCACCACCACCGCCGCATGAGAAAAGGCCCCCGGCTCCGGGGGCCTTTTCTCATGTGCGTACGCCGCACACAGGCTCAGCAAACACCGAGGGCCGGAACCCTTTCGGATTCCGGCCCTCGGCCTTCAGTAGCGGGGACAGGATTTGAACCTGCGACCTCTGGGTTATGAGCCCAGCGAGCTACCGAGCTGCTCCACCCCGCGTCGGTGAACAGAACACTACGTCAGGGCCGCACACAGAAGCAAATCCATTCCATGGAGGCACGCAGGACCCACCGCCACCGCGGGCATGCGTGCCGCCAGGGACGGCACGGCAGCGCCGTAGACCCTGACGCCGGTGGGCGAGTGCGGGCCGCGGCGGGCTGGTCGCGCTGTTCCCCGCGCCCCGCCGCCGCGGGCATGCGTGCCGTCAAGGGCGGCACGGGTGGGCGCTGGGGGTCCCCCCTCCGGGGGAGGCACCTCGCACCACCGAGCTGGGCACCGCCTTCAGGGGCGGCGCGGCGGCATCGTAGGCCCTGACGCCGGTGGGCGGGCGCGGGCCGCGGCGGGCTGTTCGCGCCGTTCCCCGCGCCCCCGAAAGGGCGCTTCAGGAACCCCCGGCCCATGAAGACCTACGCCGAGAGTTCCTCGCGCAGGGCGTCCCGCAACCGCGCCGCCCGCTCCGCGACCTCCGCGGGTCCGAGGGACACCGCACGGTCGGCCCACCGCTGCCCCTCCGCGAGCTCACCGCGACGCGCATAGACGAGGGCCAGCCGCAACGCCGCCCGGCCATGACCGGCGTCAGCCGCCCGCGTCCACCACACCGCAGCCTCCGGCTCACTGCCCTCCCGCGCCAGCAGCAGCCCGAGGTTGAACGCCCCGTTCCGGGACCCGGCCTCCGCCGCGGACCGGTACCACCGCGCCGCCTCGACGACATCGCCCCGCGCCGCGGCCAGCATCCCGACCCGCACCTGGGCCCGCCGATGCCCCTGGGAGGCGGCCCGCTCGTACCACTCCTCGCACTCCGACCGCTCCCGCACCGGCTCCCCGAGCTCATGCGCGGACACGGGCGGCCGACGCGCGTCCAGCAGCGCGGCCAGCCGATAGGCACCCTCCGCGCTGCCCCCGCCCGCGGCGCACCGCAGATGCCGCTCGGCCTCCTGCTCCTCACCGTCACGCAGCCGCGCGATCCCGACCTGGAGCGCGGCCTCGGTGTGCCCGGCGGCCGCCGCCCGCTCGTACCAGCGAAGGGCCGTCACGTCCTCGCCCCGCCCGGCGTAGAGGATGCCGAGATTGAACGCGGCGTCCACGCTGCCGGCCTCCGCGGCCTTGGAGAACCACGGCTCCGCGCCCGTCTGGTCACTGCCCTGGAGCAGCAGGACGGCCAGCGCGTTGGCGGCCTCCCGGTGCCCGGCGTAGGCCGCCCGCCGGTACCACTGCTCGGCCTGCGGGACGCGGCCCTGCTCGGCGCAGAGCAGCCCGAGGTTGTACGCCCCGTTCACATCGCCCGCGTCCATCGCGGCCCGGTACCACCGCTCGGCCGTCTGCGGCTCACCCCGCTCGGCGTGCAGCGCGCCCAGCGCGTTCGCCGCGTTGCCGTCGCCGTCCTGCGCGGCGCGCAGCCACCACACGGCGGCGCTCTCGGTGTCCCCGGCGTCGCGCAGCAGGAAGCCCAGCGCGCAGGCGGCCCGTGCCTCGCCGTCCTTGGCGGAGGTCAGGTACCAGCGCCCCGCCTCCTTCAGGTCACCGCGCCGCTCGAGGATCGCGCCGAGGTGCAGCGCGGCCCGTCGGTGCCCGCGCGCGGCGGCCTGCCGGTACCACTGCTCGGCCTCCTCCGCGCAGACCCCGGACACCTCGGAACCGCCGGGCTCACCGGAGACACCCGTCATGACACCGTTGTCGGACCCGGCTTCCCCCTCGGGCGCCGCCTTGCGGTCGAGCGCCCTGGCCAGGCGGTATGCCGCCTCCCGGTGCCCGCGCTCGGCGGCGGCGCGAAGCCACCGCTCGGCACCGGCGTCCCCGCGGTGCTCGAGCAGATCGGCGAGCGCGTAGGCACCGAGGGCGTGGTCCTGCTCGGCGGCCTGGCGCAGCCAGTACTCGGCGGCGGGTTCGTCGCCGCGCTCACGGTGGTGTCGGCCCAGCGCGTGCGCGGCGGGCGCGGACCCGGCGACGGCGGCGATCCGCCACCATCCGGCGGCCTCGTCGGCGTAGCCGCGCTGATGCAGCAGGACACCGAGGTTGTTGGCCGCGGCGCGGTCGCCGGCGGCGGTCGCGGCACGCAGATGGGGCTCGGCTCCGTCGAGGTCACCGCGGCGCAGCAGCATGGCCCCGAGGACGCTCATCGCCTCGACGTCCCCCGCCTCCGCGGCGATCAGGTGCTGCGCCTCCTCCGCCGCGTCGCCCGTTTCGTCCCGGTCCGGGCTGGGTTCCACGCGGCCGGAAGGCTGCACAAATCGCCCTGTCTCCAACAGAGTTGCCTTGTCCCCCATAACGTCCATCGTCGCACCACCTGCAACCTGGGTACACCCGGTATACCGCAGCCCGTGAGGTCACTTCAGCGTTTTGTCGACATGCCCACAGAGAGACAAGTCAAACACAGTTCGCCCAACTCCCCACGGCGGCGCGACGATCCCCCGGCACCTGCACATGCGTTCGCACACCACGAAGGCCCGGATCCTGTATCGGATCCGGGCCTTCGCCCGTCGACGTCATACCGTCGACTTCAGTAGCGGGGACAGGATTTGAACCTGCGACCTCTGGGTTATGAGCCCAGCGAGCTACCGAGCTGCTCCACCCCGCGTCGTTGTGGTGCAACCGTATCACGACGCGGGACGGGCTCTTCCCTCAATGCCCTGCTCAGCCGCTTGGACTGCTCGTGGGCTTCGGACTGCCCGCCGGGCTGGGACTGCCGGAGGGCTTGGGGCTGCCGGTCGGGCTCGGGCTGCTCGTGGCGCCGCCGCCGGCCTTGGACTGGGCCTCCTCGGCGCGCTTGAGGGCCGCCTCCAGATCCGCCTGCGCCTTGCCGTACGCCTCCCAGTCGCCGTTCTTGAGGGCTTCCTGACCCTCGTCGAAGGCCTTCTGGGCGTCGTTCAGCGCCTGCTGGACCGTCGGGTTCTTCGACGTCGGCGGCTGCCCGGTGTCGTCACCGCCCTCGTCCGGCGGCTCGGGCGTCGAACCCTCCGCGCCGAACACCTTGTTGAGGGCCGCGTCGAGCGTGTCCTCGAAGGCCGTCTGGCCGCCGTAGGTCACCAGCACCTTGCGCAGCAGCGGGTACTTCAGTCCGCCACCGCGTACGTAGACGGGTTCGACGTAGAGCAGTCCGCCGTCCAGCGGCACCGTCAGCAGGTTGCCGTACTCGACCTCGGAGTCGCCGCCTCTCAGCAGCCTGATCGACTCGGCGATGTCCTGTTCGGAGTTGAACTGGCTCTGCACCTGCTTCGGTCCGTCGACCGTGGTGCTCGTCGGCAGTTTCAGGATTCTGATCTTGCCGTAGTCGCCGGTGCCGGCCTCGGCGTCGACCGCCATGAACGCACTGAGGTTGTCGCGCCCGTTGGGCGTGAACGTCGTCGTCAGCGAGAACGCCTGCGCCTGCTGGTCCGGCATCTTCATGCTGAGGTAGTACGGCGGAACCGCGTTGCCCGACTTGTTGGTCGGGTCGTCCGGCACCTGCCACACCTCGCTGCCGCTGAGGAAGGTGTCGGCGTCCTTGACGTGGTAGCGGGCGAGCAGTTCGCGCTGGACCTTGAACAGATCCTGCGGGTACCGCAGATGCGCCATCAGGTCCTGCGAGATGGCGGTCTTGGGCTCGACCGTGTCGGGGAACGCCTTCATCCAGGTCTTCAGGACCGGGTCCTCGGTGTCCCACTGGTAGAGCTTGACCTCGCCGGTGTACGCGTCGACGGTCGCCTTCACCGAGTTGCGGATGTAGTTGACCTGGTTCTGCTGCGCCACCACCGCGCGCGAGTTGTTCGTCGCGGTCAGCGAGTCGGCCGTGGTGTCACCGAGCGTCGTACGCGAGGCGTACGGGTAGCCGTTGGTGGTGGTGTAGGCGTCGACGATCCACTGGATCTTGCCGCCCACGACCGCCGGGTAGGCGTCGCCGTCGATGGTCAGCCACGGGGCGACGGCCTCGACACGGTCCTTCGGCGTGCGGTTGTAGAGGATGCGCGAACCCTCGCCGATGGCCCCGGAGTACAGGATCTGCGGCTCGCTGAACGCCACCGCGTACGCGGCCCGGTTGAGCGGGTTGGAGAGGTTGACGCCGCTCTTGGCCTTGTAGCTGTACGTCTTCTCGCCGCTGTCGTCGGAGTAGTCGATCTCCTTCTGGGGACCGCCGACGATCGAGTACGTGTTGGTCTTCTCGCCGTAGTACACGCGCTGCTCGTACGTGCCGAGGTCGCCCTTGGAGGGCAGGTCGGACTCGGTGAAGACCGGGCGGCCGTCGACGTCGGCGGTGGTGCCCTTGGCGGCGACCACGCCGTAGCCGTGCGTGTAGCGGAAGTGGTTGTTGATCCAGTTCTGCTTGTCCACGCCGCTCAGGTTCAGCTCACGCAGACCGATGACCGTGTCCTGGTCGGTGCCCTTGTCGTTGTAGCGGTCGACGTCCAGGTTGGTCGGGAACGCGTAGTACTTACGCATCTGCTGGAGCTGCTGGAACGTCGGCGAGACGATGTTCGGGTCCATGATGCGGATGCTGGCCGTGGCGTCGACGTCGTCGCGCAGCTTGGACTGGTCCGCGGTGTTGCCCTTGCCCGAGTAGTCCGTGACCTGGGCGCCGTCGATGCCGTACGCCTCACGCGTCGCCTTGAGGTTCTTCTCGACGTAGGGCGCTTCCTTGGCCTGCTCGTTCGGCTGGACCTGGAACTTCTGGACGATCGCCGGGTACAGGCCGCCGATGAGGATCGCCGACAGGACCATCAGGCCGAAGCCGATCACCGGCAGCTGCCAGGTGCGCCGCCACAGGGTGGCGAAGAACAGCAGCGCGCAGATGACCGCGATGCAGAACAGGATCGTCTTGGCCGGCAGATAGGCGTTCGCGTCGACGTAGCGCAGGCCGGTCCAGTTGTCCGTGGCCTTGAAGTCGCTGGACTTCACCGCCAGGCCGTACCGGTCGAGCCAGTACGCGACGGCCTTCAGGGCGACGAACACGCCCAGCAGCACCGAGAGATGGCCGGTGGCCGCGGCCGTGGCGCGCGCTCCCGGGCTGGTGATGCGCAGCCCGCCGTACAGGTAGTGGGTCAGCGTGGCGGCGATCAGGGAGAGGATCGTCGCGGCGAAGCCGAAGCCCAGCAGGAAGCGGTACCAGGGCAGGTCGAAGGCGTAGAACGACACGTCGAGGTGGAACTGCGGGTCCTTCGTGCCGAAGGAGACGCCGTTGACCCACATCAGCCAGGTCCGCCACTGGCCGGAGGCGGACGCTCCGGCGATCAGGCCCACCAGGGCGGTGACCGCGAGCAGCAGCCACTTCTTGTAGGGCGCGATCCCCATCCGGTAGCGGTCCAGGCTCTGCTGCTCCATGGACATGGCGCTCAGCGGCGGGCGCAGCCGGTGGGCCAGCCAGATGTTGAAGCCGACCGCGAGAGCCATCAGCAGGCCGAAGACGAAGAACAGCCCGATCTTGGTCGACAGCGTGGTGGTGAAGACGGACGAGTAGTTGACCGACCGGTACCAGAGCCAGTCCGTCCAGAAGCCCGCGAACATGGTGAACGTCATGCCGAGCACGGCAAGGACGCCCAGTGTCATGAGCAGGGTCCGGACACGCCGGGACGGGCGGCCCACTCTGATCCGTGGCCCCGTCGGGCCTCCGCCGCGGTCCGGCATCTGGAAAGCCAAGGTGCGCACCTCGAAGTTCGCTGTTGGTCGGTCAGGCCCCCGGGTCGGATGGCCGTCGGTCGGGCCCCGTGATCGTAGGCCCACACCTATGCAACTTACTCACGCTTTACTCGGTTCCCGATTCAGGTCACGAACCAGGCAGGATTGTGACCATGTCCAACACACCCATGGCGGCGAGCCCGCTCACCCGGGCCGTACTCGAGATCGACGAGTACGCCTCCGGCCTCGGCTGGGACCAGCCGGCCCGCCTCTTCGCCCTTGTAGACACCACGCGGCTGCGGACCCAGGAGCCCGCGCTGGCGCAGCAGCTCGGCCTCGGGGACGAGCCGGAGACCACCGGTCTCACCCCGATCGAGCAGGACGAGATTCCAACGGACAAGGCGCTCGACGAGTTCCTCGGCACCATCGCCTGGCCCGACGCCGTGGCCGGCTGCGCGCTCACCGTGGAGCGGCTGATGCTGCCCCCGTCCGCGGAGGCCCAGGTTCCGGACAATCTCGGCGAGGCCCAGCTGGCGAAGTGGGTGGCAGGCCACCCCGAGCGCCAGGAGGTCCGGATGACGGTCGCGGTGCTGCGTGACGGCTCACGCGACTCGGCGCTGCGGCTGCGCGAGAAGGACACCCCGACCGAGGTGCTGACCGGGCCCGATCTGGTGCCGGGGCTCGCGGAGGCACTCGCGGCGACGTTCGAGGACTGAGCGCGGGCCGTCGTACGCCGCGCCGCGGCGGAAGGACGCCGGGGGCGCCCCTGTTTCAGGGGCGCCCCCGGCGTTGTCCGTCCGCGGTCAGCCGGTCGTGCACTCCGGCAGGGCGTCGGTGTCGCCGGAGCGGATGTCCTCCAGGGCGTCCAGGGCGTCGCCGATGGTGTCCACCTTCACCAGGGTCAGCCCCGAGGGGACGTCCTTGGCGGCCGAGGCGCAGTTGTCGGCGGGCGTCAGGAAGTACTTCGCGCCCTTGTCGCGGGCGCCCACCGTCTTCATCTCGATGCCACCGATCGGACCGACCTTGCCGTCGTCGTCGATGGTGCCGGTGCCCGCCACGAACCGGCCGCCGGTGAGACTGCCCGGCGTCAGCTTGTCGTAGATGCCGAGCGCGAACATGAGGCCGGCGCTGGGGCCGCCGACGTCGGCGAGCTTGATGTCGATGGCGAACGGGAAGGTGTGGTCGGTCCCGGCGGAGATGCCGACGATCGCGCGCTTCTCGCCGTCGTCGGCGGAGGTCGCCGTGGTGATCGTGACCTTCTTGGTCTCCGTCGGCGTCCGCTTCTCCTTCTCCGCGGCGGCCTGCTCCTTGGCGGGCACGATGGTGAAGACCACGTCCTCGCCCGCCTTGTGCCTGGTCACCAGTTCCGCCACGTCGCCCGGCTGCTTCACCGCCGTACCGTCCACCGCCTTGATCACGTCACCGGCGTGCAGCGCCCCCTCGGCCGGCGAGTCCTTCACGACCGTCGCGACGACCACCCAGGACTTCACCAGGACGTCCAGCTCCTTCAGGGCGGCGACCTTGGCGCTCTCCTGGGACTGGCTGAACTCCTCCGCGTTCTCCTGGGTCGACTGCTCCTCGGTCTTGCCGTCCGGGTAGAGCGTGTCGTGCGGCACGACCTTGTTGTCGTGCGCGAGCCAGCCGTAGACCGCCTCGACCAGGTTCATGCGGTAGTCGGCGCTGGTGACGCGGACGGTGGTCATGTTGAGGTTGCCGGTCGTCGGGTAGGTCTTGCGGCCCGAGATCTGCAGCACCGGCTCGCCGTCGTGATCGCCGAGGGTGTTCACCGTGGGACCCGGGGACATCTCCGAGTACGGCACTTTGATGAGCACTCCCGCACACAGGAGCGCGATCAGCATCAGGGTCGAGGCGAGCATCGTCGCGGTGCGGCGTGGCATGCCAAGACAGTACGTGACGAGCCTGTCGGAGCACCGTCAGGGCCGCGGTCAGCCGCCCGTGTGGGACTTCTCCATGGCCGCGCGGAAGCGGGCGTACCCGTCGAGCTCGGGGCCGTCACTGCGTGTTCTGCGGGTCCGGTTGGCCCAGCTGCCCCACAGGCTGGCGCCGATCGCGGCCACCAGCGGAATCAGCAACCAGGCGAGTGCCGCCATGCCGACCTCCCAACCCCACACCCGTGCGCGACTTACCGATCAGCAGATTAATCTTCCGCACTGACAACGCTCACGGCAGGGGTGGGGTTACGCAACCGGGGATCCACCGGGTGACAGGAGTCACGGGGCTCAGCAGGCCCCGACCCACTCCTCGGTGCCGTCGGAGAACTTCTGGTGCTTCCAGATCGGCACCTCGTGCTTGAGATCGTCGATCAGCTTCCGGCACGCCTCGAAGGCCTCGCCGCGGTGCGGGCAGGACACGGCGACGACCACGGCGAGGTCGCCGACCTGGAGGTCGCCGACGCGGTGCACGGCGGCGAGGGCGCGTACGGGGTACTCGGCCGCGACCTTCTCGGCGATCCTGCGCATCTCCGCCTCCGCGGAGGGGTGGCAGGAATAGCCCAGCTCGTCCACGTCCGCGCCGCCGTCGTGGTTGCGCACGGTTCCCACGAACAGGGCCGTGCCGCCGGCCGCGGCGTCGCCCACCGCGGCGAAGACCTCGTCCACGGAGAGCGGGGTCTGCCTGATGCCGATCAGCTTGATGGGGTCCTGGGCGGACTGCTCGCCGGGGTGGTCGTTCATGGCTGCCATGCGTCCATCGTGCCCCACGGGGGTGGGGGGCGTGAATGCGGCTATCCGCTGGGGGGTGGGTGGGGGGGTTGGAGGTACGTACGGGAGGGGGTTGTGGGGGTGGGGTGTGGGTGTGTGCGGGTGGTGGAGGCGGTCGCGCAGTTTCCCGCGCCCCTTGGGGGTGGCCTGGGGCGGTGGGTGGGTGCGAGTTGTCGCGGGGTGTCCGCGCCGTTCCCCGCGCCCCTTGAGGGGTGCCCGGGGCTATGGGTGGGTGCGGGTTGTCGCGGGGTGTCCGCGCCGTTCCCCGCGCCCCTTGAAGGGGGCCGCGGCCGTGGGTGGGTGCGGGATGTGGTGGGGTGTCCGCCCCGTTCCCCGCGCCTCTTGGGGTGGGTCAGATTCTGCGGCGGGCCTTTCGGGCCCGGCGTACGACCGCTGCCGCGCCCAGGAGGGCGACCGTCGCGCCCGCCGCGCCCGCGGCTGTCGCGTCCTTGCGGCCCAGTCGGCGGCCGGCGACGGTGTGGCGGCCGGACACCTCCTCCAGCAGCTCGGCGAGGACCTCCTCGTTGGTCCACTGCGGCCGCCACCCGGCGTCGTGCAGCCGGCTGCCGCTCACCACCCAGGGGTACATCGTGTACGCGAGGTCACCGGCGGGCGACGGCGTGAGGCCGATGCGGTGCAGCCGGGCCGCGGCGCCCAGGGCGACCGCCGACGGCAGCTCCATGCGCCGGATGCCGCTGAGCTCCTCGACCTCCTCCTGCTCCAGCCAGCCGTCGCAGCCGACGGCGAGCTCCCCGTCCGCCTTCTCCAGGACGGTGTACTCCAGGGCGCTGCACAGATCCTCGACGTGGCAGAACTGCCAGACCGGCCGCGACCCGGCCACCACGAGCAGCCGCGGCGACTCGAAGTACCTGGTCAGCGCGGTGTCCGTGCCGCCGACCAGGATCGCGGGGCGTACGACGGTGACGTTCAGGCCGGGGTGCGCGCGGGGCGCGCGGCGCGCGAGCCGCTCGATCTCCAGCAGGTCCCCGACACCGGTCGCCTCCGCGGTGGCCCGCAGCTCGGCGTCCTCGGACAGCGGCAGCTCGTTGTCCTCAAGGGCGCCGTAGACCATCGAGGAGGTGCACAGCACGACCCGGTGCACCCCCGCCGCCGCGGCCGCGGTCAGCACGGTCTGCGTACCGCGCACGTTGTACGCCGTCCGGGCGGCCGGGTCCGTCTCCAGGTCCAGGTCGAGCGCCAGGTGCACCACCACGTCGGCGCCCCGCAGCTTGTCCGCGATCGCCGGGTCGCGCACGTCGAGGATGTGCCACTGGGCCTCCGCGCACGGCCCGCGCCGCTCGTCGATGGCGATGACCTGCTTGATCTCCTCCGACGCGGCGAGCCGCTCGGTCAGCATGGCGCCCACGCCGGACGCGGCGCCGGTGACCGCGACGACGGGCCCGCGCGCGGCGGGAGAGGTTGAGAGGTTTCGCGCTGCGCGAACCTGCGGGTCTGGGGAACTCACCGGGTGTCTCCAGCGGTTGTCTTCAATACGGGCGCGAGTGACGCGTCGTACCAGCTGGCATCCATCCTGCCGCAGGCCTTCTGTCGGCGAAGCACCGAGGCCCCAACCGCCCGCGGTGTCTACGCTGGGTGGTGTTGTCGGGCAGTCGTGCCGTCGGGAAAGAACCGATGGCCTTACCAGCCGAGGAATCCCGTGAGTGACACCCCATTCGGATTCGGCCTTCCGCCGGAGGAGCCGGAGGACGGCGACGAGGGCGAGAAGAAGGACCAGCAGAGCGGTGGTGGTCAGGGACCGGCCAACCCGTTCGGTTTCGGGCTGCCCGGAGCCGGAGGCATGGGCGGCGCGGACAATCCGCTCGCTGCCATGTTCGGTTCGCTGAACCCCACCGACCTGGGGGCCGCGTTCCAGCAGCTGGGCCAGATGCTCTCCTACGAGGGCGGCCCGGTGAACTGGGACATGGCCAAGCAGATCGCCCGTCAGACGGTCTCCCAGGGGACTTCGGACGGCGTGAAGGACGCGAGCGTCGGCCCCGCCGAGCGGACCGCGGTCGAGGAGGCCGTGCGTCTGGCGGACCTGTGGCTGGACGACGCCACCTCGCTGCCGTCCGGCGCGGGCACCGCCCTGGCGTGGAGCCGTGCCGAATGGGTCGAGGCCACCCTGCCCGCCTGGAAGGAGCTGGTCGACCCGGTCGCCGAGCGCGTCGGCGGTGCCATGGGCGACATCCTGCCGGAGGAGATGCAGGCCATGGCCGGCCCGCTGATCGGCATGATGCGCTCGATGGGCGGCGCGATGTTCGGCACCCAGATCGGACAGGCCGTGGGCGTGCTGGCGGGCGAGGTCGTCGGTTCGACCGATGTCGGCCTGCCGCTCGGCCCGGCCGGCAAGGCCGCGCTGCTGCCGGTGAACATCGAGGCGTTCGGCAAGGACCTGGGCGTCCCTAAGGAGGAGGTGCGGCTGTATCTCGCCCTGCGCGAGGCCGCCCACCAGCGTCTCTTCGCGCACGTGCCGTGGCTGCGCTCGCACCTGTTCGGCGCGGTGGAGGGTTACGCGCGCGGGATCAAGGTCGACACCGCCAAGCTGGAGGACGTGGTCGGCCAGTTCGACCCGCAGAACCCCGAGGAGCTCCAGCAGGCGCTCCAGCAGGGCATGTTCCAGCCGGAGGACACGCCGGAGCAGAAGGCCGCGCTGGCCCGCCTTGAGACGGCTCTGGCGCTGGTGGAGGGCTGGGTGGACGCGGTGGTGCACGCCGCCGCCAAGCCGCGTCTGTCGTCCGCCGACGCGCTGCGCGAGACCCTGCGCCGGCGCCGCGCCACCGGCGGTCCGGCCGAGCAGACGTTCGCCACGCTGATCGGCCTGGAGCTGCGCCCGCGTCGGCTGCGCGACGCGTCCCGCCTGTGGGCGTCCCTGACGGACGCGCGCGGGGTGGACGGCCGTGACGCCCTGTGGGCCCACCCGGACATGCTGCCCACGGCCTCCGATCTGGACGACCCGGACGGCTTCGTGCACCGCGAGCACCTGGACTTCTCCGAGCTGGACAAGATGCTCGGCGAGGCTGCGGGCGGCTCCGCCGGGAAGCCGGACCTGCGCAAGAAGGACGACGACAGCGAGAGCGACGACAGCAAGGGCGACGACACCGAGTGAGCCTGTACGACGACGCGGTCCTCGTGCTGAAGGGCTACGAGGACCAGCCGGAGCTGTGCCAGGCCTACCTGGACCAGCTCGCCGCCCACCCGGACGGCATGTGGAAGGCCTGCGAGGCGGGCCACCTCACCGCAAGCGCCCTGGTGATCGATCCCTCGCGCGGACGCGTGCTGCTGACCCTGCACAAGAAGCTCGGCATGTGGCTCCAGATGGGCGGGCACTGCGAGCCGGGTGACCCGACCGTGGAGGCCGCCGCCCTGCGCGAGGCCACCGAGGAGTCGGGCATAGCGGGCCTGACGCTGCTGCCGGGCGGCCCGGTGCGCCTGGACCGGCACCCCATCCCGCCGCCCTGCAACTGGCACTTCGACGTCCAGTACGCCGCGCTGGCCCCGGCCGGGGCTGCCGAGACGATCAGTGACGAGTCGCTCGACCTGCGCTGGTTCGCGTACGACGAGGTGGCCGGTGTGGCGGACGGCTCGGTGGTCCAGCTGCTCGAGGCGACCCGCGCCCGGTTGTGAACCCGTAGAACGAACGTAGGACGAAGGCAGGACGACGAACGCCCGGCCGGGAACGCGTAAGGGGTGGCCTCCCGGAGGCCACCCCTTACGTCTGTTCTCCGGACGGTCAGCTCCAGACGTTGCCCTGGTTCTGGCCGCGGGCCCCCTGCTGGCCCATGCCGTACTGGGCGGCGAGGCCCTGGCCGATCTGGGCGTTCTGCGGCGGCAGCAGCTCGCTGGGCTGGACCAGGGCGTAGCCGCTGCCCATGAAGCTGAGCTCCCAGCCCTCACCCGTGTTGCCGCGCCGGCGCCACACGCCCGATGAGTGCGTCTGGGCCTGCATCTGCACCCGCAGCGAGGTAGACCAGGCGACGATCGCGTCGGCGTCGCAGTTGACGTACTTGTCCGGGGTGACCTGCATGAGCAGCGGGGCACCGGAGGTCATCAGGGCGACCTTGCCGCGGCCCGTGATGTTGAGCTGGTACTTCCCGGAGCCGGAGATGCCGTACTGGCTGTCGACGGCGATCACCTCGTGGTGCAGGCTGGAGTCCATCGCCAGCACATAGCTGGAGTCGACGGTGAGCCCGTCCTGGTCCACGTCCATGAGGTGGACGTGCTGCTTGAGGTTGGCGAGGTAGACCGTGCCCTGCCCGTGGCAGCGCATCAGGTCCAGGCCCTCGCCCGTGTGGGCGCGCGACCGGCGCTGGCTGTTGTTCTCGAACTCGGCGTCGAACTCGACCATGCCCTGGTAGGCGACCATCGTGCCCTTGCGGGCGAGGATGTCGTCGTGGCCCTCCAGGGTCACGCGGAGCATCTGCTTGTTCTGCAGCGCCCAGCGGTCCTGGGTCTGCTGGTCGTTGTAGGCGAAAAGCGGACTCTGCATGGTGGTGCTCCCCCTCAGCCCCGGAACCGGAGACGGTCGGTGCTGTCCTCGCTGGGCTGGACGACGACGATGCCCTGGCCGGAGAAGGCCATCTGGTAGGCCTCGCCGCTGCCCCGGCCGATCAGCGACTGCGCCTTGAAGCTGCGCTTGCCCTTGACCTTGAGGTTGGGCGACCAGGCCACGAGCGCGTCCGGGTCGACGTACGTCTCGTCCTCGCCGCCGCCGCAGTCGACGACGATCGGCTTGCCGCGCGAGGTCAGGGCGACCCAGCCCTGGCCGGAGATCTTGGTGTTCCACAGGCCCTGGCCCGCGAACTTCGCCAGCCCCTTGACCCGCTCCACGCCCCAGGTCAGGTGCGCGTCGAAGGCCAGCAGGTTGGTGGCGTTGACGGAGATCCCGTCGCCGTTGAGGTTGATCACGACCACGTTGGCGCCGTAGTCGGCCAGGTAGAGCAGACCGTCGCCGGAGCACTTCATCAGCGGCGCGCCCTCACCGGTCGCCCAGTCGCGGGCGACCTGGCGGACGGCGGGCGGGTTGGGCTCGTACTGCACGAAGCCCTCGTAGGCGACCATCGAGCCCACACGCGCGAGGAGGTCGTGCCCGGTCTGCATGGCGACCTTCAGCATGTGGTTGCCGTGGTTCTCCATGCGGGCGGTCACCGGCGCGGGAGCGAAGCCCGCGAGCGGCTGGTTCATGTCGGGCTCTCCCTCAGATCTCGTACGGCTGGACGACGATGAAGTTGCCGGGCGCGCCCCGGAACTGCAGGTTGGTGCTCTCGCCGGTGTCGCCGGGGTAGGCGTTGCGGCGCATACGGACCTGGCTGGAGACGACCACCTGGGCGGCGGCGGACCAGGCGACGACCGCGTTGCAGTCGGCGAACGTCGTCGGGGTGACCGGCAGGACGACGGGTGTGCCGTGGGTCTTGACGATGATCGTGCCGGTGCCGGTGAACTGCATCGTGAACAGCGCGCCGCCGGGGATGCCGTGTCCCTCGATGCGGCGGACCTCGTGCTGGAGGCTCTCGTCGAAGGCGAGGACGTTCTCCGCGGAGACGCAGATGCCGTCGCCCTGGAGCTCGATGGGGTGCAGCATCGTGGAGTTCTCGGCGAAGAAGACCTGGCCCTGGCCGGTGCAGCGCATCAGCTGCATCTCCTGGCCGGTCGCGTTGCCGGTGATCCTGCCCGCGAAGCCCGCGCCCTTGTAGCTGAAGTCCACCTTGCCCTGGTACAGGACCATGCTGCCCTGGCGGGCGAGCACCGGCTGGCCGCCGATGCCGAGGTCGACGCGGACCATCTTCTTGTTCTGCGGCGTCCAGCGCTGGCCGGTCGGCGTCTCCCGGAACTGCTGGAGCGCGCCCGCCACACCGGGGGCTCCCTGCGGGACGCCCTGGGGGGCTCCGTAGGGCGCCTGCTGGCCGGCGACGGGGGCCTGCCCGTAGCCGGGGGGCTGCTGGCCGTAGCCGGGCGGCTGCGGCGGCTGGCCGTAGCCCGGCGGCGGGGGCGGGGTCTGGCCGGGCATCGGCTGGCCGTACCCGGGCTGGGGCGGCTGGCCGTAGGGCTGCTGCGGCTGGGGCGGCTGGCCGTAGGGCGCCGGGGGCGGCGGCGGAACGGTGCCGCCGGGCGGGGTGTGCAGGGGCGCGACGATGGTCGGCGCGGTGTGCACCTGGGGGGCCGGCGCCGGAGGCGGCGTGGCTCCGGGCGGCGGCGCGAAGCCCTGCGCGGCGGGCTGGGGAGCCGGTGCCGGGGGCGCGGTGGGGGCGCCGAAGGAGGGCTGCGGGGCGGGGGCGGGAGCGGCCGGCGCGCCGAACGCGGGCGGTGCGAAGCCGGGTGTGGCGCCCTGGGCCGGGGGCGCCTGCGGTGCGGGCGTCTCCTCCTCCATCACCTCGCCGCCGAAGTTCTTCAGCAGCGCCTCGAGGCCGCCGTCGAAGCCCTGACCGACGGCGGCGAACCGCCAGACGTCCTTCAGGTAGAAGTCACCCAGCATCACGGCGCGCTCGGTGGAGAACTCCGAGCCGTTGAAGGCGTAGCGCGCCACCTCCTCGCCGCCCGCGACGATGCGCAGATAGCCGGGGGCGACCTGCGACATCTGGCCGGCGCCGTCGATGGTCGCCGTGAAGGCGAGCTTGTGGATGTTCGCCGGGATGCGGTCGAGCGTGATCCGGAAGGACTCCGTGTCGCCCGCCTGGGCGCCGAGGAGCTGGATCGACTCCTCGGGGGACTTCGGCTGGTTGAAGAAGACGAAGTACCGGTCGTCCGAGAGCCGCTCGTCGGCGTCCAGACCGAAGCAGCTGATGTCGAAGGTCAGTCCGGGGCCGGAGATCTGCACGCCTACGTACAGATCCGTGCCCGCGGTGAGGTCACTGATCCTGGCCTTGTGGCCGCGTTGGAATTCCCTGGCCATGCGTAACGACCGTCCCCCATCCCGAAGTGAGTGCGTCGCGCCAGGCTAACGGCAAACTCGGACAGCGCACGATGTCGGTACAGACCCGGTACACAACCGCAGCGCACGTCCGACCTCCCGCGCGCGGCGGGTCAATCTCCGCGCGCGCCCGGCAGATGGGGCAGCCGGTCGGCCGCGACGACTCCTTCGAGATAGCCGCGGGCCCGCTCGGTGCGCGGATAGGCCTCCAGCAGCCGCCAGAAGCCGGGGCCGTGGCCGGGCACGAGCAGATGGGCGAGTTCGTGCAGCAGGACGTAGTCGACGACGTACTCGGGCATCCCCTGGAGCCGGTGCGACAGACGGATGCTGCCCTCGGCGGGGGTGCACGAGCCCCAGCGGGTGTTCTGGTTGGTGACCCAGCGCACCGAGGCGGGCCGGGCGCGCCCCTGGAAGTACTGTGCCGACAGCCGCGCGGCGCGTTCGGCGAGTTCGTGGTCGCCGAGGACCCGGCGGCTCTCCTGGGCGGCCAGTTTGTCGAGCATGACGCCCACCCAGCGTCGCTCCTCCGCCTCGGACATCCGGGCGGGGATGAGCACGACGGTGCGATCACCCTCGCGGTACGCGGAGACCGTCCTTCGTCTGCGGGTACTCCTGCGGACCTCGATCGCGCTCGTCCCCGAGCCGCCGGGCGGCTGGCTCGTCGTGCGGCGCTGTGGCGTTCCGGCGCTTTGCAGGGGGTCGGCGGGCACGCCCCGACGTTACCCGCTGCACACGGGGGAAGTCCCGACTCCGGACCGTTTCCGCGGAGATCCCGCGTCCGGCGCTTGACGCACCGAGCGGATGTGTACGACGAGCTGCTCGTACGACAACTCTCCGTCACCTGTGGACAACTTTCGGGGCGCTCGGAGCGGGCCCGGCATGCTGGCATTCGCCGACGGGGCGGGCAGACCCCACGCTCCCGCTCCGCCGGTTCCACCGAACGTTTCCGGGGCTACGGGGGCCTGTCATGCATCCGATGGTGAAACCCGCGCTGCGGCGCGGCTGGCGCGACCTGAACACCGTGCAGTTCGGCATGACGCCGGCGCACGCGATGACGCTGGGTCCCATGGACACGGCGTCGGGGAGCTTCCTGGACCTCCTCGACGGCACCCGCGGGCTGCCGCTGCTGCGCGAGGAGGGCGGCCGTATGGACCTGGCCGACGGCCAGGTGGACGCCCTGGTCCAGGGCCTGGCGCGAGCGGGGGTGCTCGACGACTCCCAGGGCGGCGGACCGGCCGCCGACGCGCTGCGCGCCAAGCGGGAGGTCCTCGACCGGCTGCGGCCCGATCTGGCCTCGCTGTCGCTGACCACGTCCGCGCCCGGTGAGGCCATGGGGCTGCTCGCCGCCCGCGGCGCCCTGCGGGTGCGGGTCCTGGGAGCGGGCCGGGTGGGCGCGCTGGTCGCCTCGCTACTGTCCGGAGCGGGCGTAGGCGAGGTGGAGGTGCGTGACGTCGGCACGGTCGAGCCGGGGGACGTCTCCCCGGGCGGTCTGCCCGCCGACATGGTCGGTGAGCGCAGGGAGGAGGCCGCCCGGCGTGCCGTGCGCGAGGCCGCGCCGGGCCGCCCGCCGCGCCGTGGCCCCCGTTCTCCCCTCCAGGAGCCCGAGCGGGGTCTGTCCCTGGTGATCATCGCCCCCCGCGACGACGCCGCCGTCCACGCGCCCCTTCCGTCCGCCACGGAGTCCCTGCTGGCCTCGGGCATTCCGCATCTGTACGCCGGTGTGGTGGAGGCGACGGGTGTCGTCGGCCCGCTGGTGCTGCCCGGCGCCACCGGCTGCGCCGGATGTCTGCACCGCACCCGCACCGACCGGGACCCGACCTGGCCCCGGCTGGTCGCCCAGTGGCACTCGGGCCGGCCCCGCCGGGCACCCGCCTGCGATCTGTCGCTGGCCACCACCGTCGCGGGCCTGGCCGCGGCCCACGCGCTGGCCTTCCTGGACGGCCGGACCCCGTCCAGCGCGGGGGCCCGCTGGGAGGCCTCGCTGCCCACGCTCCACTGGCACGCGCGCCCCGTCCTGGCGCACCCGGAATGCCCGTGCGGGGCCGGCACACGCGAAACAGACCGTGCTGACGGCGAAGGTAATGAGGAACACACCTCGGAGACCGGGGGTCGGCACGAGAGAATGGCAGTGCGACGGTCGTCAACGGAGTCGGACCGAACGACGGGCGTGGCACGGCCGGTCGGCATTTGGAGGGCGCATGTCTGATCTTCCCCGGAAAGCGGTCACCCGGACCGCCAAACTCGCCGCGCTTCCGCTCGGCTTCGCCGGACGGGCCACCTGGGGGCTGGGCAAGCGGATCGTCGGCGAGTCCGCGGAGATCGTCGGCCGCGAACTTCAGCAGCGCACCGCGGAGCAGTTGTTCAAGGTGCTCGGCGAGCTCAAGGGCGGCGCGATGAAGTTCGGGCAGGCACTGTCCGTCTTCGAGTCGGCGCTGCCCGAGGAGATCGCGGGCCCCTACCGGGCGGCCCTGACCAAGCTCCAGGAGGCGGCGCCGCCGATGCCGACACGCACCGTGCACGCGGTGCTCGGGGAGCGGCTGGGCGAGGACTGGCGCGAGCTGTTCCTGGAGTTCGAGGACAAGCCGGCCGCCGCCGCCTCGATCGGCCAGGTGCACCGGGCTGTGTGGCACGACGGCCGTGAGGTCGCGGTCAAGGTCCAGTACCCGGGCGCCGGAGAGGCCCTGCTCTCGGACCTGACCCAACTGAGCCGTTTCGCCCGCCTGTTGGGGCCGCTCGTGCCGGGCATGGACATCAAGCCGCTGATCACGGAGCTGCGCGACCGGGTCACCGAGGAGCTCGACTACGCCCTGGAGGCCCAGGCCCAGCAGGCGCACGCCGCGGAGTTCGCGGACGACCCGGACGTGGTCGTGCCCGCGGTGGTCCACCAGTGCGACCAGATCCTGGTCACCGAGTGGATCGAGGGCGTCCCGCTGTCGGAGATCATCTCCGACGGCACCGAGGAGCAGCGCGACCGGGCCGGGCAGCTGCTGGCCCGTTTCCTGTTCTCCGGCCCGGCCCGCACCGGCCTGCTGCACGCCGACCCGCATCCCGGCAACTTCCGTCTGCTGCCCGGCGGCCCCGAGGGCGAGGACGACTGGCGTCTCGGCGTGCTCGACTTCGGCACCGTCGACCGGCTCCCCGGCGGGCTGCCCTCCCCGATCGGGCACTCGCTGCGGATGACCCTGGACGGCGAGGCGGAGGCGGTCTACGAGCTGCTGTGCACCGAGGGGTTCGTCAAGGAGTCGATCGACCTCGAACCCGACGCGGTCCTCGACTATCTGCTGCCGATCATCGAGCCGGCCCGCGTGGAGGAGTTCACCTTCACCCGTGGCTGGATGCGCAGCCAGGCCGCCCGGGTCGCCGACCCCCGCTCCCCCGCCCACCAGCTGGGCCGCCGGCTCAACCTGCCGCCGGCCTACCTGCTGATACACCGCGTGACCCTGAGCACCATCGGTGTGCTGTGCCAGCTGGGCGCGACGGTACGGCTGCGGGAGGAACTGGCGGAGTGGCTGCCGGGGTTCGTGGAGGACTTCGACGAGGCCGCTCTGGAGGAGGACTGCCCCGAGGACGACGAGGAGGCGGCGGTGGCAGAGGCCTGAGGGCCGTCCGGAGCTACCACCAGTTCGAGTCCAAGCGCCCCTCGATCGCCCGTAGGTTCTCCCGCGAGCACCGGTCGCAGAAGTAGCGTCGGACACTGTTCTCCACGGAGCAGGTCCAGGTCGGCTGCGGCGCCCGGGCCGGAGTGCCGCAGCGGGCACACACAAGGTTCTCGGGGTCCGCGGCGGAGCCGCCGTCGTCCCCGCCTGCGGGAAGACTCGTCACCTGCCGACGATATCTCCACAATCGTCCGTTATCCCGGCACAACGCACCGCGAGGGCCGGTCCGTTCGGACGGACCGGCCCCCGCGTGAAGTCCTCGCCTCCCGGCCGGGAGACCACCGCTTCAGGTGGTGGTGATTACTGCATGACGGCGATCGCCAGCGCGCGCCGGGCGCGCAGCGACGCACGCTCGGCACGGCGCTGCATACGGCGAGCGGTCGCCACGTTCAGTGCGCGGCGCTCCTGCTGCGCCTCACGCAGGCGGTCGTGCATATGCGCACGTGCCAGGGCTTCTGGGATGAGTTGCATCTCACGGGTCCTGTTCTGGCGCGAACCGGTCGCGCGGGTGGTGGTGATGTCTTCGAACGCGGAGCCGCTGGGCTCGCTGGTGGACGGCTTCATCGGGGCCTGCTTCTTGGGGTCGTGCGTGAAAGGACGGTCGATGGTTCCTGCGGTGTTCATGCCGTGACCGGGTTCTTGCGCGGGCGGCCACGCGGCCGCTTGCGGGCCACGACGACACCCTGGACGAACAGCTCGCCACCCCAGACGCCCCACGGCTCACGCCGCTCCTTCGCGCCGGCGAGGCAGGCCTCCATCAGCGGGCAGGTACGGCACAGGGACTTGGCGTACTCGACGTCCGCCGGGGACTCCGCGAAGAACACCTCGGGGTCGTAGGAACGGCACGGGACGGGTACGCCGAGGTTCTCGATGGCGTCGTCGAGCGCGGTGAGCGCGGTGAGCGGGGTCAAGGTGGAGTCCTCCGTGAGGCCGGGCGGGGGGATCGTTTCGGAAGGCGGTACGGACGGGGCGTGCGCTTCGAGTTGCACGGTTCGTCTTCCTCGTCTGGTCGTTCCGGCCCTGTAGGGCCGGGGGCGGCTGGTGCCCGGATCTTTTCTTGTCCCGAGGCCCCTTCGCTCTGCCTCCCCGTTCGGGGAAAACAGAAGGGCCGCGGATCCCGGATGGGGTTCCGCGGCCCTGAAGGCGCCGGCCTGATCGGCGATCAGGCTGGATCACTCCAGGGTTCTGGCCCACGGAAGGCCCACATCAGGTGGTGCTGCGTCGTCTGCTTCCGGAATCCGGCACCGGTAGCCGTAAAGGCATAGGCCTGGGCCCCTGCCACTACTGCCGCTTCCAGTGCCTGGGTCGGTCGCTCATTGCGCTCACGGACGGGAAGGCCCGCGAGAGACAGGGAGGACGCCGGACGGTCGGCACGAATGCCGGACAGACCGGTGCCATGGTCCGAAGAGCCGAGCATGCACAGGGAAGCGACGACCGAGCGATCGGTCATTTTGACGGTGCTGGTCTTGATGCTGATCACTGGACTCGCCTCCTCTCGGCGTCTCGGGGGACCGGTGCGAACCAGTCCGACGGATATGCAAGTACAACACGGAACCGGGGCCTGGAGAAGGCCGCCGTTCCCACGCCTAAGAACCTATGGGGATTGCCGGGGCATGCGCAAACTATTTTTTCGACGAGTTCGTATCAGTCGTCCCCAGCCCCCGCCGTGGGCTCCTGACCGGCGCAGATGGCCAGGACATCGGCCCCGTAGCGGTTGAGCTTGCGGGTGAGCACGCCGGGGATGCGGGCGAGCTCCACCGGGCCGGCGGGTGCCGCCTCGGCGATCGCCATCAGCGTCTTGTCGGTGAAGACGCAGAACGCCGGCTGTCCGCTGCGGAGCGCCTGGACCTCCCGCCACTCGTGAAGCCGCTCGTACAGCGCCTCGTCCATGTCGGAGGGGCAGTCCTCGCAGCGCATCAGCTTCATCTCACCGGCGTCGGTGAGAGTGCGCCCGCACACCCGGCAGCGCGCCGGGGTGCGCTGGGTGCGCCGGGGGACGGCCCGCGCCGCGCCCGCGAAGCCTCGCTCGACTCCGCCTGCGGTCTTGGAGCCCGCGCGCCCCGCGGTGGTGCCGGTGCCCGGGCGCAGTCCGTCGAGGAAGCGGCTGGGTCTGCGGTTCGGCCGGAGGCCGGGCGAGCGTGACAGCGCCCAGGAGACGTGCAGGTGCTCACGGGCACGGGTGATGCCCACGTAGAGCAGCCGACGCTCCTCCTCGATCTGCTCGTCGGTTCTCGCGTAGGTGATCGGCATCATGCCCTCGGCGACGCCGACCAGGAACACGACGTCCCACTCCAGGCCCTTCGCCGAGTGCAGGGAGGCGAGGGTGACCCCCTGCACGGTCGGGGCGTGCTGGGCACTCGCGCGCTCGTCGAGTTCGGCGACGAGGTCGGCCAGAGTGGCGACGGGGCGGGCGGCGGCGAAGTCCCGGGCGAGGTTCACCAGCGCGGCGAGCGACTCCCAGCGCTCCCTGACCGCTCCGGACCCGGCGGGCGGCTGCGGTGTCCAGCCCTCGCCGGAGAGCACGGCACGGACCTGGGAGGGCAGATCCACAGCGTCGTCGAGCAGGGAGTCGTTGCCGCCGAATCGGGCCGCGCCGCGCAGGGCGATGCCCGCCTTGCGCACCTCGGGGCGGTCGAAGAACCGCTCGGCACCGCGCAACTGGTAGGGCACACCGGCGTCGGCGAGGGCCTGTTCGTAGGACTCGGACTGGGAGTTCGTGCGGAAGAGCACGGCGATCTCACTGGCCGGGACGCCCGAGTCGAGCAGTTCGCGGATGCGGCGGGCGGCGCCCTCGGCCTCGGCGGGTTCGTCGGTGTACTCGGTGAACACCGGCTCGGGTCCCGCCTCGCGCTGGGAGACGAGTTCCAGCCGGTGGTCGGCGGCGCGGCCGCGGGCCTGGGCGAGCAGCCCGTTGGCCAGGTGCACCACCTGCGGCGTGGAGCGGTAGTCACGGACGAGCTTGACGACGGTGGCGCCCGGGTGGCGGACCCGGAAGTCGAGCAGATGGTCCGGCGTTGCGCCGGTGAACGAGTAGATCGTCTGGCTGGCGTCACCGACCACGCAGAGGCTGTCGCGCTCCCCCAGCCACAGCTCCAGCAGGCGCTGCTGGAGCGGACTGACGTCCTGGTACTCGTCGACCACGAAGTGCTGGTACTGGGCACGTACCTGGTCGGCGATGTCGTGCCGGTCCTGGAGGACGGCGACGGTGAGCAGCAGCACGTCCTCGAAGTCGATCACCCCGCGGTCCCGCTTGACGTCCTCGTAGGCCGTGTAGATCCGGGCGATCTCGGCCGGGCTGCGAGGGGCCTCGCGTCCGGCCTTCGCGGCTGCGAGCGCGTAGTCGGCGGGAGTGGTCTGGGTGACCTTGGCCCATTCGACCTCGGCGGTGACGTCCCGCAGCTCGCCCCGGTCGAGCCGGATGCGGGAGGCGGCGGCCGCGTCGGCGACGAGCTGGGCCTTGCGGTCGACGATCCGGGGCAGGGAGCCGCCGATCGCTTTCGGCCAGAAGTACTGGAGCTGGCGGAGGGCGGCGGAGTGGAACGTACGGGCCTGGACGCCGGTCGCGCCGAGCTGGCGCAGCCGACCGCGCATCTCACCGGCGGCCCGGTTGGTGAAGGTGACGGCCAGCACGCTGGAGGGCTGGAGGATGCCCGCCCGCACCCCGTAGGCGATGCGGTGGGTGATCGCGCGGGTCTTGCCCGTACCGGCTCCGGCCAGCACGCACACCGGGCCGTGCAGGGAGGTGGCCACCTCGCGCTGCTCCGGGTCGAGCCCTTCGAGCACCGCGTCCGGTGTGTCCGGGACGTGGGGGAAGAGAGGGGAGTGCGTTGCTGCTGTCACATGGCCATGCTGCCAGGTCGCCGGAGACGGGCGAGCCGGTTGTCCACAGGCTCGCTCCGATAGTCGTACCGATGCGACAGGCGTCACGTCGACGGGCATACCCCCGGCGGGAATGACGGCCGGGTCGCGTATGTTCCCTCTTCGGACGACCTCACCCCGAGCCGGCGAAGGAGAGCGCGAGACATGCAGGGCACTGTGACGATGTACAGCACGACGTGGTGCGGTTACTGCCAGCGGCTGAAGAAGCAGCTGGACCGCGAGGGCATCGTGTACGACGAGATCAACATCGAGCAGGACCCCGCGTCCGCCGCCTTCGTGGAGAAGGCGAACGGCGGGAACCAGACGGTACCGACGGTTCGCTTCCCGGACGGCTCGACGCTCACCAACCCGTCGCTGGCCCAGGTGAAGCAGAAGATCGGCGTCTGATCCCGCGGTCCGGAGGCCCGGGCCGACGGACGACGGTGAGTCCCGCCTGAACGACGAAGGGCGGCCGCCCCCACAGCGGGGGTGGCCGCCCTTCGTCGTGCGGTGTCAGACGCTCCGGGTGGGCAGCGGCTTGCCGTACCACATCTCGATCAGCCGGGCCGCGATGGAGATGCCGTACGGCGGGAGCACCTCGCCGGAGTCGAACGCGGCGTCCAGCTCGTCCCGGGAGAACCAGCGGGCCTCGTGGATCTCGTCGCCGTCCACGTGTATCTCCGTGCTCGTGGCACGGGCCATGAAGCCCAGCATGAGGCTGGAGGGGAACGGCCAGGGCTGGCTGGCGACGTACTCGACCCGGCCGACGGCCACCCCTGCCTCCTCGAACACCTCGCGGCGCACCGACTGCTCGATGGACTCGCCGGGTTCGACGAATCCGGCGAGCGTGGAGAAGCGGCCCTCGGGCCAGTGCACCTGGCGGCCCAGCAGGATGCGGTCGTCGGCGTCGGTGACGGCCATGATCACGGCCGGGTCGGTGCGCGGGTAGTGCTCGGCGCCGCAGGCCGGGCAGCGGCGGATGTGCCCGGCGGCGGCGATGACCGTGCGCTCGCCGCAGCGGGAGCAGAAGCGGTGGGTGCGCTGCCAGTTCTCCAGGCCCACCGCGTGCACCATCAGGCCGGCGTCGCGCGGGGACAGCAGCAGTCCGGCCTCGCGCAGACCGGCCGGGCGGGCGGACTGGTCGATCCGGCCGGGGAGGGCGTCCTTCTGGAGGGCGAAGTAGCTGACGCCGTCCGCGTCGGTGCCCAGGAAGTAGCGGTGCGCCTCGGTCAGGGGCGCCTCGAAGGACGGCGTCATGACCAGCTCGGTCGTGCCGTCGGGCGTCTCGTCGATGAGGACCTGACCGCCGGAGACCACGAAGCACCGGGTCGTGGGGTGGCTCCACGCCGCCGCGAGCCAGGCCTCGTCGAGGCGGTGGTGGGCGGCGCGGTCGATGCCGCTCGGGGCGGTGAGCGAGATGGGTCGGTCGGCGGTGTGGTCGGTCCAGGTGGTCACGGGTGCTTCCAACTCCCCCGGGGTGCAGCGGTTGGGTTCGGCGGCGGTTCAGCGGGACGTTCGGCAGTGGGTGACCGGGTCCGGCGGTGCTGTGCGGTGGTGGCCGGCGCTACCAGTGTCCCCGCGCGCGGGGACGTCCTGGACGATGCCGGGCGGTCAGTTCTCATGGCGCCAGTTCTCGGCGAGGTCGCCCCACAGATAGGCGGCCGTCTCCACGCCCTTGACGAGCAGATCCAGCTCGACCTTCTCGTTCGGCGCGTGCCAGCCGTCGGAGGGGACGGAGATACCCAGGAAGAGCACGGGGGCGCCGAGCACCTCCTGGAGGTCCGCGGCCGGGCCGGAGCCGCCCTCGCGCGTGAAGCGGACGGGGCCCTCGAAGGCGCGGCTCATCGCGCGCGCCACGGACCGCAGGGCCGGGTGGTCCAGCGGCGTCAGGCACGGGCGCGTGGCCGCGCCGAACTCGATCTCGCAGCGGATCCCGGCGGGCACCTGCTCGGCGGCCCAGGCGCGCACGGCCTTCTCGATGTGCGCGGGGTCCTGGCCCGCGACCATCCGGAAGGACAGCTTCACCATCGCCGAGGACGGGATGATCGTCTTGCTGCCGGGGCCTTGGTAGCCGCCGCCGATGCCGTTGACCTCGGCGGTGGGGCGGGCCCAGATCCGTTCCAGGGTGGTGTGCC
This sequence comes from Streptomyces sp. NPDC005017, assembly GCF_042873115.1. Taxonomy (NCBI): domain Bacteria; kingdom Bacillati; phylum Actinomycetota; class Actinomycetes; order Kitasatosporales; family Streptomycetaceae; genus Streptomyces; species Streptomyces sp. NPDC005017. The sequence goes on from NZ_JBIALD010000030.1 coordinate 73,113, forward strand.
CGGCCTCGCCGTGGGTGGCGTGGGACCTGGCGGTCCTCAGCCAGTCCCGCTCGTCGAAGGGCAGCTCGGCGAAGAGTTCGCGTTCGCGGTCGGTCAGCTCGACGACACCGTCGTAGAAGCCGGGGACCGCCACGCGCGCGTGCTCGTCGTGCAGCGCGGCGACGAGCCGGGCGGCGGCGGTCGCCGGGTTGGGCACCGCGCCGCCGAAGGAGCCGGAGTGGATGTCCTGGTCCGGGCCGTAGAGCCGGATCTCGCACTCCGCGAGGCCCCGCATGCCCGTGCACACCGTCGGGGTGTCCTCGGACCACATCCCGGTGTCGGAGACGATCACGGCGTCGGCGGCGAGCCGTCCGGAGCGCTCCTCGACGAGGGCGCGGAAGTGCGGGGAACCGGACTCCTCCTCGCCTTCGACCAGCAGCTTCAGGTTGACCGCGGGAGCGGTGCGACCGGTCGCCGCGAGATGGGCGCGCACCCCCAGGGTGTGGAAGAAGACCTGGCCCTTGTCGTCGGCCGCCCCGCGCGCGTAGAGGCGGTTCTCACGGACGACCGGCTCGAAGGGGTCGCTGTCCCAGCCGTCCTCGCGGGCGGCGGGCTGCACGTCGTGATGGCCGTAGACGAGGACGGTCGGCGCCTGGGGGTCGCCGGAGGGCCACTCGGCGAAGACCGCCGGGGCGCCCGCGGTCTCCCAGACCTCGACGACGGGGAAGCCGGTCCCGGTGAGCCTGTCCGCGAGCCAGTCGGCGCTGCGCCGTACATCGGGGGCGTGGTCGGGCTGGGCCGACACGGACGGGATGCGCAGCCATTCGGTGAGGTCGTCGAGGAAGGCGGCGCGGTGCTGCTGGATGTACTGGCGGACGGCGCTGTCCGGGGTCTGGCTCATGGTCACGAGCCTATCGGCCCGCACCGACATCCTTGTTGGGCGGTTCGTCACATACCGTCGTCCTCATTGGGCGGTTCGTCACATGCCTCGGGCGCGTCCTCCTCGCGCAGCAGCCGCTCGATGGCGGCCCGGTCCGGCAGATCGCGCGGACGTACGACCTCTCCGGTGCGGACGTACAGGAACGCCGCCGTCACCGACTCCAGGGGCACACCCTGCTGCCGCGCCCAGGCGAGCCGGTACAGGGCGAGCTGGAGGGGGTCGGCGGTGTGCTCGCGGCCGGTCTTCCAGTCGACGATCTCGTACGTCGCCGTGTCGCCGTCGCCGTCCTTGTACACGGCGTCGATCCGGCCGCGTACGACCCGGCCGGCCAGGGCGAGCTGGAAGGGCGCCTCGACGCGGTAGGGCGTGCGGTGCGCGTACTCGGTGCGCTCGAAGGCGTCCTTGAGCGCCTCCAGGTCGCGCTCGTCGGCGATCTCGGCGTCCGCTCCGGGCAGGTCGTCCGGCTCCAGCATGGGCAGCGTCAGCGCTTCGAAGCGGGCCTCGACCCAGGCGTGGAAGCGGGTGCCCCGGCGGGCCGCGCGCTGTGGCGGGCGCGGCATGGGGCGGGCCAGCTCCTGGGCGAAGCCGTCCGGGTCGGCGGCCAGGCGCAGCAGTTGGGAGGCGGTCAGGCCGGCCGGGAGCGGCACCTCGGTCACGGCCTGGCGGGCGCGCAGGAGCTCTCCGGTGAGGGCGTCGAGGTCGCGGTCCCAGGAGGCGATCGTGCGGGCCTCCTCGAGGGTGAGGGCGTCAGCGCGTGCGGGACGGGTGCGGGTGCGCGTGAGGGGTCGCCCGGGCTCGTCCGGGGGTTCGGGGAGGCCTGTGGACGCGAGGGCGTGGTCGGGGGCAACCGTCGCGTGGTCCGGGGCAGCCGTCGGGCGGTGGGGGGTGGCGTCGAAGGCCGTGGTGTCGTCCGGGGCCGTCGCCTGGTGCGGGATCGTGGGGCGCTCCGGCGTGAAGGAGTCCCAGTCGTCCGGGTCGCCCTCGAAGGGCTCCTCCTCGAAGGGCTCCTCCTCGAAGGGCTCCTGGTCGCCGGGGTACGGGTCGTCCTCGCCGGGATACGGCCCGGGGTACGCCTCGTCGCCGAAGGGCGGTTCGTCGTCCTCGGGGGGCGCCGGCCAGTCCGGGTCCTCGTGGCGGCCGGGGTCGTACGGCGCGGCGGGGCGGGTGCCGGGGTCGGCGGTCAGGGCCTCCAGGTGGGCGAGGACCGTCTCGGCGGCCGCGCGGCGGCGGGCCAGGGCCGTGCCGTCCAGAGGCAGCGGCCAGGCCTGGTCGGCGGTCTCCCGGTGCAGGGCCGGGTTCTCCTCGTCCTCCTGGGGTTCCTCCGCCCAGGCCTCGATCTCGCCGTGGCCCGTGGCGCAGTGGTCGTGCAGCGCGAGCAGGAAGTCGGACGGTCCGCGCGGCCTCTTCTGGCTGGGGCCCCACCAGTGGCCGGAGCCGAGCAGGAGCGAGCGGGGGCGGGTGAAGGTGACGTAGCCGAGGCGGAGTTCCTCGGTGTGCTGGTGCTCCTTCATCGCCTCGTGGAAGGCCTTCATCCCGCGCGAGTCCCACGCCTCGACGTCCGGCAGGGTGTCGGCGTCGCCGCGCAGCTCGTGCGGCAGCACCTTCGCCTGGGCCGTCCACTTCTCGCGGCCCTGGCCGCTCGGGAAGTTCCCGCCGACCAGGCCGGGCACGGCGACGACATCCCACTCCAGGCCCTTGGACTTGTGCGCGGTGAGCACCTTCACGGTGTTCTCGCCGCCGGGCAGCGCGTTGTCCAGGCCCTTCTCGTACTGCGCCGCGGTGCGCAGGAAGCCCAGGAAGGCCAGCAGCGTGGCCTCTCCGTCGGAGGCGGCGAAGGAGGCCGCGACGTCGAGGAAGTTCGACAGGGTCTCGCGGCGGCGGGCCGCAAGGGCGTGCGGGGACGCCGACAGCTCGACCTCCAGCCCGGTGACGGCCAGGACGCGGTGCAGCACGTCCATGAGCGGGTCGGCCAGGCTGCGGCGCAGCTCGCGCAGTTCGGTGGCCAGACGGGCGAAGCGCACGCGCGCGTCCGGCGAGAACGGCAGCCGGTCGTCGTCCCCACCGCCCTCGGCGCCGTAGACCGGTGTCTCCAGGAAGGTGTCGAGGGCGTCCGCCAGCGATATCACCTCGGCCGGGTCGACCCCCTGGACGGCCGCGGCGAGCCTGCGGTCCGGGTCGTCCTCGTCGGCCACGCGCGCGTGGGACACCAGCAGCCGGGCCCGGCGGCCGAGGAGGGCGAGGTCGCGGGGGCCGATGCGCCAGCGGGGGCCGGTCAGCAGCCGGACCAGCGAGGCGTTGGCCCCGGGGTCCTGGAGTACCTCGCACACGGCCACCAGGTCGGCGACCTCGGGCAGGTGCAGCAGACCGGACAGGCCCACGACCTCGACGGCGACGTCACGGGCGACGAGCGCGCCCTGGATCTCGGCGAAGTCGGTGGCCGTGCGGCACAGGACGGCGATCTCGCCGGGCGGGGTGCCGGTGCGCACCAGATGGGCGATGGAGTCGGCGATCCAGTCCATCTCCTCGGCGTGGGTGGGCAGCAGCGCGCAGCGGACCAGGCCGTCGCGTTCGGCGCCGGGTGCCGGGCGCAGCGCCTCCACGCCCGCGTGCAGCGCCCGCAGGGGCTCGGCGAGGCCGTTGGCGAGGTCGAGCAGACGGCCGCCGCTGCGCCGGTTCTCGCTGAGCGCCTGGCGGGTGGCGGGGCTGCCGTCGGCGTGCGCGAAGTGCTCGGGGAAGTCGTCGAGGTTGGCGACGGACGCGCCGCGCCAGCCGTAGATCGCCTGGCAGGGGTCGCCGACCGCGGTGACGGGGTGGCCGGTGCCGCCGCCGAACAGGCCCGCGAGGAGGACGCGCTGGGCCACGGAGGTGTCCTGGTACTCGTCGAGCAGCACCACACGGAACTCCTCGCGCAGGATGCGGCCCGCCTCGGGCAGCTGGGCGAGCCGTGCGGCGAGGGCGATCTGGTCGCCGAAGTCGAGCAGGTCGCGCTCCTGCTTGGCGGCGCGGTAGCGCAGCACGAGGGCCGCGAGGTCCCGGCGGGCGGCGGCGGCCTCGGGGACCTTGCGCAGGTCGGCGTTGGTGAGCTTGGCGCCCTCCAGGGAGAGCAGCAGCCCGGCGTCGTACGCGCGCAGGCTCTCGGGCCGGACCAGGTGCTCGGACAGCTCGGCGTCCAGGGCGAGGAGGTCGGCGACGAGGTCCGCGAAGGAGCGGGTGAGCGCCGGGTAGGGCCCGGGGGCCTCGCGCAGCACGCGCGCGGCGAGCTGGTAGCGGGTGGCGTCGGCGAGCAGGCGCGCGGTGGGCTCCAGGCCGATGCGCAGCCCGTGGTCGGTCAGCAGACGTCCGGCGAAGGAGTGGTACGTCGAGATGACCGGCTCGCCGGGCGGGTTGTCGGGGTCGATGACGTCCGGGTCGGTCACGCCCGCGCGGACCAGTGCCTTGCGGACACGCTCGGCGAGTTCGCCGGCGGCCTTGTTGGTGAAGGTCAGGCCGAGCACCTGTTCGGGGGCGACCTGGCCGGTGCCGACCAGCCACACCACGCGCGCCGCCATCACCGTGGTCTTGCCGGACCCGGCTCCGGCCACGATCACCTGCGGGGCGGGCGGCGCGGTGACGCAGGCCATCTGCTCCGGGGTGAACGGAATACCGAGAAGCTCCTTGAGCTCCTCGGCGTCGGTGATGCGGGCGGGCATGCCGAAGAGGCTATCGGCGCGTACTGACAGCGAGGGCCACGACGGCCTCGGCGGACGGAAGAAGCGCAGGTCGGCGGGGGTAGTGCGATCGGTCACGCCGGTCGCGGGGTGGCAGGGCCACAACGTGCCGCCTCACGCCGGTCGCGGGGCGGCAGTTGGCCACACCATGCCGCATCACGCCCGTCGCGGGGCGGCAGTTGGCCCCACCGTGCCGCACGGCCGACTACTCGACCACCTGCCGCCCCTCCGGACGGGCACTGCACGAGGCGCGGAAGCTGCAGTGGGTGCAGTGCTGGCCGGTCGACGGGGTGAAGCGCTCGTCGAGGACCTTGCCCGCGGCCGTGGCCAGCAGGTCGCCGACCCACTCCCCCTCCAGGGCCTCCTGGGCCTGCACCTTCGGCAGGGCGTCGCCGCCGTCGCGCTTGGCCGCGCCCTGGCGGAGGTGGACGAGTTCGGCGCCGCCGGGCTCGGGGCGCACCCCGTCGAAGGCGTCGTCGACGGCGCCCTCGCGGACGGCGAGCTGGTAGACGGCGAGCTGGGGATGGTGCTCGACCTCGCGGGAGGTGGGCGCCTGTTTGCCGGTCTTGAAGTCGACGACGTAGGCGCGGCCCTGGCCGTCGGTCTCGACCCGGTCCATCTGGCCGCGGATGCGCACCTCGTAGTCGCCCGCCGCGAGGGTGACGTCGAAGTCGTGCTCGCTGGCCACCGGCGTGCGTCCGGTGCGGTCCGTGACGTGCCAGGTCAGGAAGCGTTCGAGCGCCACGCGTGCGTGGTCCTTCTCCTGCTCCGACTTCCAGGGCGCGTCGAAGGCGAGCGCGTTCCACACGGAGTCCAGCCGTTCCATGAGGACGTCGAGATCGGCCGGGGTGTGCCCGGAGGCGACCTCGTCGGCGAGGACGTGCACGACGTTGCCGAAGCCCTGGGCGGCCGTCGCGGGCGCGTCGGCCTTCACCTCGCGGCCGAGGAACCACTGCAGGGCGCAGGTGTTGGCGAGCTGGTCGAGGGCGCTGCCGGAGAGCACGACGGGCTGGTCGCGGTCGCGCAGCGGCACCTTGGACGCGGTGGGCTCGAACATGCCCCACCAGCGGTGGGGATGCGCGGAGGGCACCAGGGGGCGGCCGTCGTCGTCGGTGAGGGCGGCGAGGCGGGCGAGTCGGCGGGCGGCGGCCTCCCGGAGGGCGTCGGAGACCCGCGGGTCGACCGTGGTGGCGCGCAGTTCGGCGACGAGCGCGGCGACCGACAGCGGGCGCCGCGGGCGGCCGGTGACGTCCTTGGGTTCGACGCCGAGTTCGGCGAGGAAGCGGGAGGGCTGGTCGCCGTCGTCGGCGGGTGCCTTCACCGCGGTCACGACGAGCCGTTCACGCGCGCGTGTGGCGGCGACGTAGAACAGCCGCCGTTCCTCGGCGAGCAGGGCGCCCGGGGTCAGCGGTTCGGCGAGTCCGTCGCGGCCGATGCGGTCGGCCTCCAGCAGCGAGCCACGGCGGCGCAGGTCGGGCCACAGGCCCTCCTGGACGCCCGCGACGACGACGAGGCGCCACTCCAGGCCCTTGGAGCGGTGCGCGGTCATCAGGCGCACGGCGTCGGGGCGCAGGGCGCGCCGGGTGAGGGTGTCGGCGGCGATGTCCTCGGCGTCGATCTGCTCCAGGAAGTTCAGCGCGCCGCGACCGCCGGTGCGCTCCTCCGCCCGCGCGGCCGTGGCGAACAGCGCGCACACGGCGTCCAGGTCGCGGTCGGCGTTGCGGCCCGCCGCTCCGCCGCGTCGCGCGGTCCGCTCCAGCCGTGCGGGCCAGGGGGTGCCCTCCCACAGGTCCCACAGCGCCTCCTCGGCCGTGCCGCCGCCGGCGAGGCGTTCGCGGGCCTTGCGCAGCAGCGCGCCCAGGCGCTGTGCCCCGCGCGCGTACGCCGGGTCGTGCACAGCGAGCCGCTCCGGCTCGGCCAGTGCCCGCGCGAGCAGCTCGTCCGAGGGCGGGGGCACGGCGTTGCCCGCGGCCCGTTCCTCCTCCCGCAGGGCCCGTCCCAGACGGCGCAGGTCGGCTGCGTCCATGCCGGCGAGCGGGGAGGCGAGCAGGGCGACGGCGGTCTCGGTGCCGAGCCAGCAGGGCGCGGGGAGGTCGGTTCCGGCGGGGGTGGTGTCGTCGCCGGACGTCTCCTCGTCGACGTCGGCGTCCTGGTCGACGTCGGCGTCCTCGCCCTCCCCGGCCGCTGTATCCACATGCTCGGCCGCGGACACAGCCTCGACGCCCCCGGCCTCCGCCTCCGCCACGGCCCGCAGCGCCGACAGCAGGGGCGCCACGGCGGGCTCGTGCCGCAGTGCCAGGTCGTCGCCGTCGATGTCGAGCGGGACGCCCGCAGCGGTCAGGGCGCGGCGGACGGCCGGGATGGTGCGCGAGCCGGCGCGCACCAGGACGGCCATCTCGCTCCAGGGGATGCCGTCCTCCAGGTGGGCCCGGCGCAGGATGTCGGCGACGTTGTCCAGTTCCGTGCCGGGCGTCGGGTAGGTGAGGACCTCGACGCGGCCTCCGTCGCGGACCGGGGCGAGGTCGCGGTGGGCGCGTGCACGGTCCGCGGGGAGCCTGGTGAGCGGCATGCGCTGGGTGAGCAGCCGGGTCGCGGTGAGCAGCGTGGCGCCGGAGCGGCGGGAGGTGCGCAGCACCTCGACGGGGGCCGGGCCGCCGTCCACGCGCGCGAAGGTGCGCGGGAAGTCGAGGATGCCGTTCACGTCGGCACCGCGGAAGGCGTAGATCGACTGGTCGGGGTCGCCGAAGGCGACGAGGGTACGTCCGCCGCCAGCCAGGGCGTCCAGCAGCCGCACCTGGGCCGGGTCGGTGTCCTGGTACTCGTCGACGTACACGGCGTCGTACTGCGCGGCGAGCCGCTCGGCGACCTCCGGGCGGCGGGCGAGGAGGACCGCGCGGTGGACGAGCTCGGCGTAGTCGAGGACGCCCTGGAGGTCGAGGACGTCCAGGTACTCCGCGAGGAAGGCGGCGGCGGCCCGCCAGTCGGGGCGGCCGATGCGGCGGGCGAAGGCGTCCAGGGCGCCGGGGTCCAGGCCCAGCTCGCGGCTGCGGGCGAGGACCGCACGGACCTCGTCGGCGAAGCCCCGGGTGGTCAGGCAGGCGCGCAGTTCGTCGGGCCAGCGCACAGAGGCGAGGCCGAGGCGTTCGAGGCCGGTCTGGCCGGCCAGCAGCTCGCGTACGGCGACGTCCTGCTCGGGGCCGGACAGCAGCCGCAGGGGTTCGACGAACAGCTCGCTGTCCTGGTGGGCTCGGACCAGGGCGTAACAGAACGAGTGGAAGGTGGTCGCCTGGGGCGCGCGTGCCGCTCCCATGCGCAGGGCCATGCGGTCGCGCAGTTCGACGGCGGCCTTGCGGCTGAAGGTGAGCACGAGGACGCGCCGGGGGTCCGCGCCGCGCTCGGCACGGGCCGCGACGGACTCCACGAGGGTGGTGGTCTTGCCGGTGCCGGGACCGGCGAGCACGAGCAGCGGTCCGCGGTCGTGGTCAACCACCGCGCGCTGTGCCGCGTCAAGACGAGGGGGATCCGGTCGCGCCGGAGGGGTACGGACCAGCCGGTAAGCGCCACGGTTCCCCTGTCGCACCGCGGGGTGCGACAGGCGCCTGGTGGAGGAAGAGGAGCTCACGTGGTTCGCCGGTCCTGGTGGGTGTGCTGGTTGCCGGGCCGTCTCGCGGGAAGAGCGGTGGCCGGGGGGTGAGAGGGATGCGCGCTGCCGACGCTACGCCGAGGAGAGGATCGGAAGCAGGGCTTCCGGTTGTTCCCTCCCGGCTCGTGCGTCACGTTCGTCCCTCACCCCACGAACGTACGTCATGTCACGGACGTGCCCCGTTTCCCTCTTACGGATCACGCGTCCCCCACGCCCGCCCCCGATGGCGGAAGCTGTCAGGTGTGACCCTGCGCGTGTTCGCCGCCGTCCCATCGCGCCCGCTTCATGTCGACGCGGGGCAGATGGCCCTCGGAGGCCCTGCTCGCCTCCTTCAGGGGCGTCCCCTCGGCCCGGTAGTTCTCGAGCGCGCGCAGCTCGTGGCCGGGCAGCAGCGTCCCGTCCGCGCGGGTCACGCGCCACCAGGGCACGGCCCCGCCGTACAGAGCCATCACACGGCCCACCTGGCGCGGCCCGCCCTCCTCCAGCCACTCGGCGACGTCGCCGTACGTCATGACCCGTCCTGGCGGAATCAGTTCCGCGACCTCAAGGACCCGCTCGGCGTACTCGGGCAGCTCGTCCGCGTACTCCGCGCGGGCGTCGCGCGGCAGCCTCTCCTCGCTCATTCGCCCCATCCTGCACCACCCCACCGACAATGTGAGCGCCCCGCCACCGTGCGTATCCCTCGCCCGAGGGCGGTGCTTCCGGCAGACTGTGCGCCCCCGCGTTTGCACCCTGATGCCCCCGTGTGTCGGTGCGGCATGCCACCATCATGCGGGCGGTGACCGTTGATACGAGATCAAGAAGAGACGATGAAGCAGCAGGGTGTGCACCCCGAGGACGCGGAGGGCACCTCTGACGCTGCGTCGCGCCCCGACACCGGGCAGGCCGGGAAGCCGGCCGGGCGCCGCACCGCAGAGCCGCGCGGACACGGCGAAGGCCGTCGCGAGAGCGAAGACGCCGATGGTCGCGACAGTGAAGACGGCGGCCCTCGCGAGAGCGACGGCGGCCGTCATGACACCGAGGACGGCGGCCGCCACGACGGCGACGGCCGCCGCGGCTCCGACCACGACCACGACAGCGACACCGACCACGACAGCGACGACCGTGACGTCGATCACGACCACGACATCGGCGACCGCGACATGGACGACAGCGACGAGTTCCTGGCCGACGAGGTCGAGGGCGACGAGGTGGAGGGCGACGAACCGCTCCTCCCCGCGCGCGTGCACCGCCCCTCCGACCTCATGCGGCTGCTGGTCGGCGTGCTCGCCGTCGTCGTGCTGCTGGCGATCGCCGCGTTCGCGCACGGCACCACCTCCGGCCTGGAACAGGACATCAACAAGGGCACCGGACAGGCGCCCGACCTGCTGATCAAGATCGCGGGACTGGCCTCCAGCATCGCCATCCTCCTGGTCCCGGTCGCCTTCGCGATCGAACGTCTGATCAAACGGGACGGGCTGCGCATCGCCGACGGCGTGCTCGCGGCCGTCCTCGCGCACGGCGTGACCCTCGCCACCGACCTGTGGGTCGCCCGTGCCGCCCCCGACTCCATCCAGGACGCGCTCACCCAGCCCTCCCCCGGCGACATCAACGCCCTGACCGACCCGGTGCACGGGTACCTGGCGCCGGTCATCGCGTACATGACGGCCGTCGGCATGTCCCGCAGACCCCGCTGGCGCGGGGTGCTGTGGATCGTGCTGATGCTGGACGCCTTCTCGATGCTGGTGACCGGCTACACCACACCGTTCTCGATCATCCTCACGGTCCTGATCGGCTGGAGCGTGGCCTACGGGACGCTCTACGCCGTCGGCTCGCCCAACGTCCGCCCCACCGGCCGGACGCTGATGGCGGGCCTGCGCCACGTCGGCTTCCGCCCGGTGAGCGCGGCCCGCGAGGACGTCTCGGACGCCTCCGACAGCACCGACCGGGGCAGACGGTACTTCGTCACCCTGGAGGACGGCCCACCCCTCGACGTCACCGTCGTCGACCGGGAACAACAGGCCCAGGGCTTCTTCTACCGGGTGTGGCGCAACCTCACGCTGCGCGGCATCGCGACCCGGCGCAGCCTGCAGTCGCTGCGCCAGGCGCTGGAGCAGGAGGCCCTGCTCGCCTACGCCGCCATCGCCGCGGGCGTCAACGCGCCCAAGCTCATCGCCACCTCCGAGCTCGGCCCCGACGCCGTGATGCTCGTCTACGAGCACACCGGCGGACGCACCCTGGACTCGGTCTCGGACGAGGAGATCACCGACGAACTGCTGCGCAGCACCTGGTGCCAGGTGAAGGCGCTGCACTCGCGGCGCATCGCGCACCGCAGGCTCGCGGGTGACGCGATTCTGGTGGATCGTTCCGGCAGGGTGATCATCACCGACCTGCGCGGCGGCGAGATCGCGGCCGGTGACCTGCTGCTGCGCATGGACGTCGCCCAGCTGATGACCACCCTCGCGCTCCGGGTGGGCGCCGAGCGCGCCGTCACCTCCGCGGTCGGGGTGCTCGGCCCCGACACCATCGCCGACTGCCTGCCCATGCTCCAGCCGATCGCGCTGACCCGCTCCACGCGCGCGACGCTGCGCCGGCTCGGCCGCGAGCGGGCCGAACGCGAACGCGAGGCCGTGCTGGAGGCCTCCCGGCACGCCAAGCAGGCCCGCCTGGAGGCCGCGGCGGCCTCCGAACCCGCCGAGGGCGGCACGGACGGCACCGCGCCCGTCCGCCTGGACAAGGCCCACAAGAAGGCCGTACGCGCGGAGGCGCGGGCCGAGAAGCGGGCCATCGACGAGGCTCTGGAGGAGGCGCGCGAGGAGGACCTGCTGACGCAGATCCGGCACCAGGTGCTGCGCATCCGCCCGCAGGCGCCGGTCGAGCCGGTCCGGCTGGAGCGGGTGCGGCCGCGGACGCTGATCAGCATCATCGCCGGTGCCATCGGCGCGTACTTCCTGCTGTCCCAGCTCACCCACATCGAGTTCGGCACCCTCTTCGCCGAGGCCGAGTGGGGCTGGGTCGTGGCCGCGGTGCTGTTCTCCGCGCTGAGCTATGTCGCGGCCGCGATGAGCCTGCTGGGGTTCGTGCCGGAGCGGGTGCCGTTCCTGCGGACCGTCGGCGCGCAGGTCGCGGGCTCGTTCGTGAAGATCGTGGCACCGGCCGCGGTCGGCGGTGTGGCCCTCAACACGCGCTTCCTGCAACGCGCGGGCGTGCGGCCGGGTCTCGCGGTGGCGAGTGTGGGAGCGTCGCAGCTGTTCGGCCTCGGCTGCCACATCCTGATGCTGCTGTCCTTCGGCTATCTGACCGGCACCGAGAAGACGCCGTCGCTGTCGCCGTCCCGGACCGTCATCGCGGGCCTGCTGACCGTCGCGGTGCTGGTGCTCGTGGTGACCTCGGTGCCGTTCCTGCGGAAGTTCGTCTCCACGCGCGTGAGGTCGCTGTTCGCGGGTGTCGTACCGCGCATGCTCGACGTGCTCCAGCGGCCGCAGAAGCTGGTCACCGGCATCGGCGGCATGCTGCTGCTCACCGCCTGCTTCGTGATGTGCCTGGACGCCTCCATCCGCGCCTTCGGCGACGAGTCGACGTCCATCAGCCTGGCCAGCGTGGCCGTCGTCTTCCTGGCGGGCAACGCGCTCGGTTCCGCCGCGCCGACGCCGGGCGGTGTGGGCGCGGTCGAGGCGACCCTGACCGTCGGTCTGATCGCGGTCGGGCTGCCCAAGGAGGTCGCCGCCCCCGCCGTGCTGCTGTTCCGGCTGCTGACGCTGTGGCTGCCGGTGCTGCCGGGGTGGCTGGCGTTCAACCAGCTGACGCGGAAGGGCGCGCTGTAGCGGGGCGCCCGCGCGACGCCCCGGACGGCGTCACGCGGGCCGCGACACCCCGTCTCCGCTCGTGGCGCGGTGGACGGGGCCCGCCGGACGGACGCTGCCACGCGTGCTCGGCGTGGGCCTTGCTCCTCCTCCAGCCCCCCGTCCCTCGTACGGCCCGTGTCCTCCCACGGCTCCCCGCCCTTCGTACGGCCCGTGCCCTCCCACGGCCCCGTCCCTCGTACGGCCCGTGCCCCGCGCGACCCGCCCCGCCCGGCCGCACGATGGGATCATGCCGAAGCCCTGCCGCGTGCGCGCCGTCGCGCTGACCGCCACCGCCGTGCTGCTCTCCTCCGTGCTGGCGGGATGCGGCGACGACGACAAGGACGAGGATCCGACGGCCCAGAAGCTGAGCTGGGAGGACTGTCCGCCGCCGTCCCAGGCCGAGGGCGGCGGGGCCGCGCCCTCGCCGCTGCCCGACGGCGACGAGTGGCAGTGCGCCACCATGAAGGCGCCCCTGGACTGGGACGACCCGAAGGGCGACACGATCGGCCTGGCGCTGATCAGGGCGAAGACGACCGGCGACAGGAGCGACCGGATCGGCTCGCTCATCTTCAACTTCGGCGGACCGGGCGGCTCCGGCGTGTACACGCTGCCGGCCTTCGGCCCGGACTACGCCACCCTGCGCACCCGCTACGACCTGGTGAGCTTCGACCCGCGCGGCGTGGGCCGCAGCGCCCCCGTGACCTGTCTGAACGACCAGCAGCTCGACTCCTGGTTCCAGCAGGACGCCACCCCCGACGACGCCGCCGAACGCACCGCGCTGCTGGACGGCACCAGGGACTTCAACGGGGCGTGCGAGGAGCACTCCGAGCGGATCATCCCCCATGTCCGCACCACCGACGCCGCCCGCGACCTGGACCTGATGCGCCAGGTGCTCGGCGACGAAAAGCTCTACTACTTCGGCATCTCCTACGGCACCGAGCTCGGCGGCGTCTACGCCCACCTCTTCCCGGGGAAGGTGGGCCGGGCCGTCTTCGACGCCGTGGTCGACCCGACGGAGACCTCCGAGCAGGGTTCCCTCGGCCAGGCCCAGGGCTTTCAGCTGGCCCTGGAGAACTACGCCGAGGACTGCGTCTCCCAGGTCGAGGAGTGCCCGGTCGGCGACAGCGTCCAGAACGTCCAGGACCGCATCGCCAAGCTGCTGAAGGACCTCGACACCCAGCCCATCCCCGGCGCGTTCCCGCGCGAGCTGACCCAGTCCGCGGCCACCACCGGCATCATCCAGGCCCTGTACTCCAAGGACCTGTGGGAGTTCCTCACCGAGGCGCTCGACCAGGCGTACGGCGGTGACGGCCAGCTGCTGATGGTGCTGTCCGACTCGATGAACGGGCGCAGCGCGAACGGCGAGTACAGCAACATCACCGCGGCGAACATCGCCATCAACTGCTCCGACGACAAGGCCCGTTACGGCGTGGACTACGTGCGGGCCAGGCTCCCCGAGTTCCGGGAGGCGTCGCCCCTGTTCGGGGACGCCCTGGCCTGGGGCATGGTCAGCTGCACCGACTGGGCGGTGCCGGGCGCGGCGGCCCACCCGGACGTCAGCGCGCCCGGCTCGGCGCCGATCCTCGTCGTGGGCAACACCGGTGACCCCGCGACACCGTACGAGGGGGCCCGGCGGATGGTGCAGGCACTGGGCCCGGGGGTCGGGGTGGAGCTGACGTACAAGGGCCAGGGGCACGGGGCTTACGACAGCGGGAACAAGTGCGTGCTCAGGGCGGTCGACGGCTATCTGCTGAACGGGAAGGTGCCGACGTCGGGGACGGTCTGCTCCTGACCGGCCGCCGCGTCGCATTTCCAGCAAAACCGCAGGTCAAAAGGTTATCCACAGGGCTGGGCGGGCTGTGCCGGGCCCGGCCTACCATGGCCTGACCGCCGTTCGCCCGCCGAAGCGCGAACGGCCAGGGAGGGGACACGACATGCACCGATTCCTCAGGTGGGCCGCCGCGGGCGCGACGACCGCAGTGCTGCTGACGGGCTGCACCGGCGGTGCCACGGACAGCGGCAGGGAGAGCGGGGACGACGACGGCAGGAACGGCACCCGGACCGGAGGCCTGGCACCACCCTCCGGACCCGTTCTCCCGTCCTCCCTGACCGCACAGGAGCTGGACTGGGGCGAGTGCCAGGAGACCCCCGACTCCCCCGCGCCCGGCGGCGACTGGCGGTGCGCCACGCTGAAGGTGCCGCTGGACTGGGCGCAGCCGGAGGGGAGGACGACAGGCCTCTCCCTGATCCGCTCCGAGGCCCGCGGCGACGACCGCATCGGCTCGCTGGTGTTCAACTTCGGCGGACCGGGCGGCTCCGGGGTCTCGGCGATGCCCTCCTACGCCGCGGTCGTGTCCTCCCTGCGGGACCGCTACGACCTGGTCAGCTTCGACCCGCGCGGGGTGGGCGGCAGCGAGGGAATCCGCTGCCGCGACGACAAGGCGATACAGGCCGCCGAGGCGGTGGACATCACCCCGGACACACCCGCCGAGGAGCGCGCCTTCCTGGCGGACGCGGCCGGCTTCGGCCAGGACTGCGCCCGTACGACCGGTGAGCTCATGGCGCATGTCTCGACCACCGACACCGCACGCGACATGGACCTGATGCGCCATGTGCTCGGCGACGACAAGATGCACTACTTCGGCATCTCCTACGGCACCGAACTCGGCGGCGTCTACGCCCACCTCTTCCCCGGGAACGTGGGCCGGATGGTCCTGGACGCGGTCGTCGACCCCACCGCGGACGCCGTCGGCCACGCCGAGAACCAGACCATGGGCTTCCAGCGCGCGCTGAACGACTACCTGAAGTCCGCTGGCGAGGACCCCGAGCGGGGCACGGCCAGGATCGCCGCGCTCCTGGAGGGGCTCGACGCCGACCCGCTCCCGGCCACGTCCGGCCGTGAGCTGACGCAGAGCATGGCGGTCATCGGCATAGTGCTGCCGCTCTACAGCAAGGACAGCTGGCCGAGCCTGACCAGCGCCCTGGAAGCGGCCGAGTCGGGCGACAGCTCCGAACTCCTCGCGCTGGCCGACATCTACAACGAGCGGGACGCCTCGGGCCACTACGGCACGACGACCCACGCCCAGCGCGTCATCTCCTGCCTCGACGACAGGCAGCGCCCGACACTCGACGAGGCGAGAAGGTCCCTGCCGCGGTTCGAGCGTCTCTCCCCCGTCTTCGGCCCCTTCCTCGGCTGGGACACGGCCGGCTGGTGCCACGACTGGCCCGTGGACGGCCTGCACGACACCCCGGAGGTCTCCGCCCCCGGCGCTCCCCCGATCCTCACGATCGGCAACACCGGCGACCCCGCCACCCCGTACGAGGGCGCCCGCCGCATGGCCGACGAACTCGGCGAGGACGTCGGTGTGGTCCTCACCTGGAAGGGCGAGGGCCACGGCGCCTACGGCAGCGGCAGCGACTGC
Organism: Streptomyces sp. NPDC005017; assembly: GCF_042873115.1. Lineage (NCBI taxonomy): Bacteria > Bacillati > Actinomycetota > Actinomycetes > Kitasatosporales > Streptomycetaceae > Streptomyces > Streptomyces sp. NPDC005017. The sequence goes on from NZ_JBIALD010000030.1 coordinate 88,628, forward strand.
GTCGACTCGACGGTCGACACCTATCTCCTCGAAGGCACGCCGCCACGGGACGGCAAGGTGTGCTCCTGAGGCCGCCGGGCCCGCGCGGGGCCGAACCGGGCGGCCGCGGCGGGCCCCCCGCCCCCGGATAGGGTGATCCGGCCCCGGGCGCCCGGGGCCGGATATCGGATGGGGTGGGGAATGCCGAAGCACCGGCTGTCCAGAAGAGGCCGCTACACAGCCCTGGCGACGACGGCCGCCGTCGTCGTGGCCGGTGCCGGGATCGCGGCGCAGACCTCGATGGCCGCGACGGCGTGGCCGGCGCAGAAGACCTACACCGGCCGGGCGTTCGACGCCTGCACGGCGCCTTCGCTCACCGCGATGAAGGCGTGGAAGAGGGACGGCTACTACGGTGGCGTGGCGGTCTACATCGGCGGCAGGAACCGTGGCTGCGCCCAGCCCAACCTGACCAGGTCCTGGGTGAAGTCGGTGGACTCACTGGGCTGGCGGGTCGTTCCCCTCTACGTCGGCGCTCAGCCGCCGTGCCAGAGGAGCGCGAATAAGGAGAGGTTCACCGCGGCCACCGCGGTCTCGGTCGGAGCGAGCAACGCCAACGATGCGATCGCCAAGGCGTCGGCGCTCGGCATGAAGGCCGGCAGCCCGGTCTACCTCAACATGGAGGCGTACGACATCACCGACAAGGCCTGCAACGACGCCACCCTGGCCTATGTACGGTCCTTCACCAGGACCCTTCGTGCCAAGACCTACCGGGCCGGCCTCTACGGGTTCAGCAGCTCCGGCGCCAAGGCCGTCGCCACCGCCAAGGACCGCACGGACCTGCCGGGCAACCTCTGGTACGCGCTGTGGAACAACCAGGAGACCACCACGAGGGACTGGCCCTGGGACCCGAAGCTGTACACCGGCCACAGCCGCGCCCACCAGTACAAGGCCAACAGCAAGGAGACCCGCGGCGGTCACACCATCACCGTCGACCGCAACGCCTGGGACGCCCCGGTCGCCATCGTCGGCTGACGCCGAGTACCCCCGTCGGCCGCGGGGCTCGAGCCGGGCCGTCCGCGGACGGCCCGGCGAGGCGGTCGGTCAGGGGACGGCGGAGGCCCACGGCGGCTGAACGCGTCAGCGCCGTGGGCCTCTTCAGTCGTGCGGGTGGGCCGCGGGGCCGGTCAGTAGACCGGCTTCTCGGGCTCGATCTGGTTGACCCAGCCGATGACGCCGCCGCCGACGTGGACGGCGTCGGCGAAGCCCGCGGACTTCAGGACGGCGAGGACTTCCGCACTGCGGACACCCGTCTTGCAGTGCAAGACGATCTTCTTGTCCTGGGGCAGACCCTCCAGGGCGGTGCCGAGGAGGAACTCGTTCTTCGGGATCAGCTTGGCGCCCGGGATGGAGACGATCTCGTACTCGTTCTGCTCGCGGACGTCGATGATCTCGATGCTCTCGCCCTCGTCGATCCACTCCTTGAGCTGCTTGGGAGTGATCGTCGAACCGAGCGCCGCCTCCTGGGCCTCCTCGGACACGACGCCGCAGAAGGCCTCGTAGTCGATGAGCTCGGTGACGGTGGGGTTCTCGCCGCAGACCGCGCAGTTCGGGTCCTTGCGGACCTTGACCTGGCGGTACTGCATCTCCAGGGCGTCGTAGATCATCAGGCGGCCGACCAGCGGCTCGCCGATGCCCGCGAGGAGCTTGATGGCCTCGTTGACCTGGATGGAGCCGATGGACGCGCACAGCACGCCCAGGACGCCGCCCTCGGCGCAGGAGGGGACCATGCCCGGCGGCGGGGGCTCCGGGTAGAGGCAGCGGTAGCAGGGGCCGTGCTCGGACCAGAACACGGAGGCCTGGCCGTCGAAGCGGTAGATCGAGCCCCAGACGTACGGCTTGTTGAGCAGCACGCACGCGTCGTTGACCAGGTAACGGGTCGCGAAGTTGTCCGTGCCGTCGACGATGAGGTCGTACTGGCTGAAGATGTCCATCACGTTGTCGGCCTCGAGCCGCTCCTCGTGGAGGACCACGTTCACGTACGGGTTGATGCCGAGGACGCTGTCCCGCGCCGAAGCGGCCTTGGAGCGGCCGATGTCGGACTGGCTGTGGATGATCTGACGCTGGAGGTTGGACTCGTCGACCTCGTCGAACTCCACGATGCCGAGGGTGCCCACGCCCGCGGCGGCCAGGTACATCAGCGCCGGCGAGCCCAGGCCGCCGGCGCCCACACAGAGCACCTTGGCGTTCTTCAGCCGCTTCTGCCCGTCCATCCCCACGTCGGGGATGATCAGGTGGCGGGAGTACCTGCGGACCTCGTCTACGGTGAGCTCGGCAGCCGGCTCGACCAGGGGTGGCAGCGACACGGGGACTCCGTTGGTCGGTCAATCACTACGGTTGTTCTCCGCGTAACACTGCCATGGGCTTTTTCATTCCGAGACACCCGTTCCGATCCGCGAGACGATTTCGTCCCAGTAGCCGGGCATCGCCTCCCACGGATCGGCCTCGCCGCCCCGGTCCGTGCGGTCGGTGAACCAGATCGTGGCCGCTCCCTGCCAGCGCGCGATGCGCAGCGCCTCGTCGAGATGGACACCCGGCACACCGTGGACGAGATGGCAGAACCGCTCGGGCGGATACTCGGCGGTCCACTCCGCCACCTGCGACCAGCGGTAGTCGGTCCACGGGCCGGAGAACGTCACCAACTGGTCGGCGGCCTCGGCGTATCCGGGGTACGGGTGGATGCCGTGGCCGAGCACGAGATGGGACGCCTCGGCCATCCCGCGCAGGACGGTGACCATCCGCCGGACACCGGGCAGCGCGGCGCGCTCGCCCGGGCAGCGGTCGAGCAGGAAGCCGTCGACCCGGTACCAGTCCAGATAGCGCTGTGCGTCGGAGATCACATCGGCGAACGGCCGGGCCCCGTACGTGGTGTCGAGCCGGCCGAGCACCCGCACGCCCGCGTTGCGCAGACGGCCCGCCGCCTGGAGGCAGTGCGGGTCGGGGCGCACACCGGGCCCGTCGGCGACGTCGAGGACGGCCCAGTGCACGGGGGTGCCGGGGCGGGTGAGCTCGCCCCACTCCGCCGGGGCGAGCAGCGGGTGCGCATAGCCGGGGATGCCCAGGCCGGTGCGGACGTCGGTGCACGCGCCGTCCGCCCTGGTACTGGTCAGATACGGCATGCCGCCTCCATCCAGATGTCCGCGAGGGACTCCTCCAGGTTGATACGGGGCCGCCAGCCGAGCCGGTCGCGCGCGGTACGGACGTCGGCCTGCTGCCAGCTGCCGCAGCCGTCCGGATAGGGGTAGGCGACGGGCGCCGCGTGGTCGGCGTCGCCGCGCGGGTGCCCGATGGCGGGCCGCGGGGCGCCGGGCGGGCCGTCGAGCTCGTGCAGGGCACCGCCGTAGCCGGCCACCCGGGCGAGCACGGCCGCAGCGTCGCGCAGCCGCACGGCCCGACCCGAGCCGATGTTGATCACGCCCTGGGCGGCCGACAGCGAGGCCGCGTGCACCGCCCTGGCCACGTCGCGTACGTCGATGAAGTCGCGCTGGACGCCGAGGCCGCCGAGCTTCAGCTCACCGTCGCCGGACTGCATGGCCCGGCGCATGGCCTCGGCGAGCCGGCCGAGCGGCGACCCGGCCGGGGTGCCGGGTCCGGCCGGCGAGAAGACCCGCAGCACCACGGCGTCGAGGCCGGAGCCGAGGACGAGTTCGGTGGCGGCGAGCTTGCTGACGCCGTACGGGCCGCCGGGGCGGGGGACGGCGTCCTCCGCGGTGGACGAGCCGGGCTGGCTGGGGCCGTACTCGGCGGCGCAGCCGATCTGCACCAGGCGGGCGCCGCAGCCGCTGCGGCGCAGGGCCTCGCAGACGGTGGCCACGGCCACGGTGTTGTGCCGGGTCAGCTCGCGGGCACCGCCGCGGGTGGCGCCCGCGCAGTTGACGACGACACCGGGGTGGACCGCGTCCAGGAAGCGGGTGAGCGCTCCCGGGCTGCCGGAGGCGAGGTCGAAGCGGACATCGGCGTCGTCACCGCGGCCGAGCGCGGTGAGCTGGACGGCCGGGTCGGCGAGCAGGCGGTCGGCGACGAAGCGGCCGAGGTAGCCGTTGGCTCCGATCAGCAGGACCCTCATCGCGCGGCTCCCGGGGTGTGCGCGCCGACGGCTCCGGCGTCCCCGGCGGGTCGGGCCGCTCCAGCGGCTCCGGTCACGCCGGTGGCTCCGGGTGCTCCGGATCGGGAGGTGGTCATCTGGTCTTCTCCTTCAAGTCCTTCAGGGGGATGGTGCGAGTTCGGGTGTGCTCGGCGGCGCGGGCGGCGGCCGCAGGGAGCCGGGGGGTACGTCGATCGCGGGCCGAGCGGATCGAGCGGGCCCAGCGGGCCCAGCGGGCCGAAGGCCACGGACCGGCGGCCCACGGCGGCACGTTTCACCGCGCCACGGTCCGCCCCCGGGCCACGGCTCACTGGCCGCGGGCCGCTCACCGGGACGCCACCGGTTCGGCGTGCGCCGAGGCGAGCGTCAGCGTGCGCCCGGCGTGGATCAGCAGGGTCAGCGCACCGGCCGCGCAGATCAGGGCCGGAACGCTGCCGGGCCCCCCAGCGGACACGAGTTCCTCCACCGGCACGGAGAGGAAGCCGCACCCGGGCAGACGCCCGGCGAAGACGGTGCCCAGGGCGGCGCCCTCGGCGGCGGCGCAGGCGGTCAGTACCACCGCCGGCGCATGGGTGAAACCGTGCGCGGCCAGCAGCCGGGCTAGCAGCAGGAGCGCGCCGAGGCTGAGGAGCCCGGCGTACCCCACGGCCTCGTCCAGAGCCTCCCCGCACAGCACGAGCAGCGCGGCCAGCGCGCCCATGAACAGGGCGAACGAGCCGAGCAGCAACGGCCGTACGGCGGAGGCGAACTCCTCCAGGCCCCGGCTGGCGGTGAGTCTGCGCCGGGCCTCGGCGGCGAAGAGGTGCGCGCACCAGGCGGCCGGGGCGCAGGCGAGGGCGAGGGCCAGGAGGGCGGCGGTGGCCAGTGGCCAGGGCCCGTCGGACGCGCCGTCCGGCAGGGCGTCGGGGCCTCCGGTGACGCTGGACCGGAGCAGTCCGTCGCCGAGGGCGGCGTAGCCGACGAGCCAGCCGGTCCAGACGCCGGTGACGGGCGGCCGGACGGCCGACGGGGGACGGGGGACGCGTAACGGCCCTCGGCGGACGGCCAGGCGCACGCCCAGGACCAGGGCGAGGGACCCTGCCACGGCCACGAGCAGCCGCGGCTGTCCGTCGGTCAGCCGCAGCCCGGCCACCGCCGCCGCGCACAGCGCGCCGGGCAGCAGGGCGAGCAGCGCCCAGCCGACGCGGGCCGCGGGGGGCGCGGGGAGTCCGACGGCGCGTGCCCGGGTGTCCGCGTCGCGCGGGACCCGGGCGTACATCTCCTCCGCGAGGGAGAAGACGTCCCGGTGGCGGAACCGGGCGGCGGTCCGGTCGGTGACCCCGTGGGCCTCCAGTCCGGCCGCGATCTCCAGCGGGTCCACGGCCCGCTCGCACAGTTCCCGGTGACGGTGCATCAACGCCTTGACGGGGTCGGCGGCACCCCGCCGGGAAGCGGGCCTCCGCCCGGCCGCGGCCGCGAATCCCCCGTCGGTCCTGCGACCGCCACCGGCCGCACGCCCCCCGTCGGCCCCACGACCGCCCGCCAGCCCGGCCCCGGCCGCACGCCCCTCACCAGCCTCACGGTCCCCCGCCTCACGCCCCCCGTCGACCGGGAGGCCACCGCCCTCCGCGCCCTCCACCGAGCGATCCCAGGCCACCGGGTCACCACCCGCAGAGACACCCACCGGGGAGACACCCACCGCAGGGCCATCACCGGCCCGCTCGTCCCAGCCCCCCGCACCGCCCGGCACCCCCCACAGCTCCCGCTCGCGTCCGTCCACGCCGCTCACGTCACGCACCCCGCTCACCGCGCCCCCTCCACCGCGCGCCCGGCTACACCGGGAACGACCCCGGCCACACCGGGAACGACCGCACCGGACACGACCCCACCAGGCACGGCCGTGCCAGGCCCGTCGACCCCGGGCTGAGCCGCGCCTCGCGCGACACCACCCCGCGCGGAACCGCCCCTCCCCGTGGCCCGCACGGGCGGACCCGCGGCCCGGCCGGGCGTGGGCGCGAGGGCGGGCGTCGGCCAGCGCGCGGGGACGTGCGCCTCGGCCGGCACGGCGAACGGCAGCGGCTCCCCCGCCTCGTCGAGGACGACCCGCCGGACCGGGCACTGCGCCACGATGTCCAGGTAGATGCCGTGAAACGCCTCGACGCACCGCTCGACGCTGAACAGCTCCAGCGCCCGGGCGCGCGCGGCGGCCCCGAGGCGCGCGCGCCGCTCGGGGTCGCGCAGCAGGGCCACGCACGCCTCCGCGAGGGCCCGCGGGTTGCGCGGCGGCACCACGAGCCCCGTGCCGCCGATGACCTCCACGACCGCGCCCACGTCCGTCGACACGGTCACCCGGCCGCAGAGCATCGCCTGGACGAGGCCCAGCGGGAATCCCTCGACGACGCTGGAGAGGACGACCACGGCACCGGAGGCGTAGGCGTCGGCGAGGTCCGGGACCTCGGGCTCGCCGACCTCCTCGAACGAGACGGGGTTGTCGCCGGCCGCGTGGGGCCCGTCGGCCTCGTCGGGGAACAGCTGCGCGGCCAGGCCCCGGCAGTGGGCGAGATAGGCGGCGCCGTCGGCTCCCACGGCGGCGCCGATCACCCGCAGCCGGGTCTTCGGTTCCTCCCGGCGGACCTCGGCGAAGGCGTGCAGCAGTGAGACGAGGTCCTTGGTGGGCTCGACGCCGCCGACCCAGACCAGCGTCTCGGGGTCCGCGCTCTCGGGCGCCTCGCCGACCTCGGCGAACCGTTCCGTGTCCAGGCCCGGGTGGACCGTGCGCAGCTTGGCCCGGTCGGCGCCGCAGCGTTCCTGCCAGCGGCGGACATGGCTGTTGCCGTGGGTGACGTAGGCGGCCCGCCGGTAGGTCTCGGCGGCGAGCCGGCCGTGGAAGGCGGCGAGCAGGGCCCGTACGACGGGGGCCTCGTGCGCGCCGGTGGCGAGGTAGTGGCTGCGCAGCCGCACCCCGTACTCGGTCACCAGCAGGGGCACCCCGCACAGGCGGTGGGCGAGCAGCCCCGGCAGGGCGGCGGGCCCTCCGGACGCCGCGTGGCACAGGTCGACCGCGCCGAGGCCCTCGTCCTCGTACCAGCCCAACGACAGCGGGCGCAGGGCGCGTTCCAGGTGTCCGGCGAGGGCGAGCAGGTCGGGCACCCGGGCCTCGTGGGCGGCGCGAGGGGCGCCCGGCGCGCGACAGGCGCGTTCCAGGGCGCGCACGGCGGTCTCGGAACGCAGCGCCGCCACCAGGCCACCCTCGTCGCGGGCGAGGTCGGCGAGACCGTACAGCGCGCTGGCGAAACGGTCCGCCTCGGCGGCGGACGGCGGGGACGACGCGGCCTCGGCGCTCGCCGCGCACAGGGCGGCGGCCAGTTCGCCGTAGCAGTCGGCGAAACGGCGCCGGGCCCGTCGGCCGTAGGCCACCCCGTCGTCGTCGGCCATCCACAGCGGGGCCGTCCGCACGCGACTGACCTGCGGCGGCAGCGCGACCCAGCCCTCGTCCTCCTGGTGTTCGTCGCGGCTGAGCGCGTACACGTGGAACTCGTGCTGGTCCAGTCCGCGCACCAGCCGGTCGCACCAGAGCCTGGCGTCACCGTTCACATACGGATAGCCACTTTCGGTCAGCAGTCCGATGCGCACGAGTGCACCCCCGATCTCCCGTATCAGGAGCCGCCGTTGACCCGGCGGCTCGCAGCGGGACGAACGTAAGGGGACAAGAGGGTGGCGGGGGGGGCGGGGGGGGGGGGCGCCCCCCCCCGGGGGGGACCGGGCGCAGGGGCGGGGGGGCGGGGGGGGGGGGCGCGCCCCAAGGGAAAATTTCAAAGGCGCGGACAACAACCCCCC
>NZ_JBIALD010000031.1:0-95987 GCF_042873115.1 Streptomyces sp. NPDC005017
GAGTTGCCTGCGCGTCACGATCGCCTTCCTACCCAATCCCCGTTACCAGGAGACCCGGATCGGCAAGATTGATCACGACATCACACAGTCCCTAGTTCGCCGGGGTTTGTTGGGTGGTTTCGTGGGGGGTTCCGGGGAACGTGGTGGGGTCTTCCTTCGAGAGCTGGTGGGGCCACCAGACCTTTGGGCCCACGTCCAGGAAGAGGGCGGTGACCAGGACCGAGCGGACGATGAAGGTGTCGATGAGGACGCCCAGGGCGACCGCGAAGCCGATCTCGGCGAAGGCGACCATCGGCAGGGTGCCCAGGGCGGCGAAGGTGCCCGCGAGCACCAGGCCGGCCGAGGTGATGACCGCGCCGGTCGCCGCGAGGCCCGTGACCACGCCCTGCCGGGTGCCCTGGCGCATCGCCTCCTCGCGGATGCGTGTGGTGAGGAAGATGTTGTAGTCGATGCCCAGGGCGACCAGGAACACGAAGACGAACAGCGGGAAGTCCGTCGACTCGCCCGCGTAGTCGAAGATGTACCGGAACGCGAACGCGCTGATGCCGAGGGCCGCCGTGAACGACAGGATCACCGTGCCGATCAGCAGCAGCGGGGCGAGCAGCGCCCGCAGCAGGACGCACAGGATCAGCAGCACCACGAGCAGCACCAGCGGGATGATCACGATGTTGTCGTGCGTGGTCGCCTTGTCCATGTCGAGCAGCGCCGCCGTGCCGCCGCCGACCTGGGCGTCCGCGTCGGGCACCGCGTGCACGGCGTCCCGGACCCGCTCCACGGTCTGCTTCGCGGCCTCGCTGTCGGCCGGGTCGGTCATCGTCGCCTCGAACAGCACCTTGCCCTCGTGCACGGGTTTGGTGCCCGGTGGCAGCCCGAGCGAGGTCGGCACGACCCCTTCGGTCCCGGCGACGGCCAGTCCCACCTGCCGGGCCTGGGCCTCGTTGGAGATGATGACGAGCGGATCGCCGCTGCCCGCGGGGAAGTACTCCTCCGAGATCTCCTGACCCGTGATCGAGTCCGGTTTCCCGGTGAACGCGTCCGCGTTGGAGATGCCCTCCGCGCGCAACTGGATCAGACCGAGCGAGCAGACCGCCAGCACCAGCGCCGTGATCACCCAGACCATGCGCGGCCGGACGGACATCCGGCGGCCCATCTTGGCCCAGACGCCCCGCTCGTGCGGGTTCGGGGCGCCGAGATGCGGGATCACCGGCCAGAAGATCCACCGGCCGAAGATCACCAGCAGGGCCGGGAACAGCGTCATCATCGCCACCAGGGCGACGGCCACACCGATCGCGGCGACCGGGCCGAGGCCACGGGTGGAGTTCATCTCCGCCGCGAGCAGCACGAGCATGCTCAGCACGACGGTCGCGCCGGAGGCGATCACCGCCGGGCCCGCCCGGTGCAGGGCCAGGGCCATCGCCTCGTGCCGGTCCTCGTGCCGGCGCAGTTCCTCGCGATACCGGGCGACGAGCAGCAACGCGTAGTCCGTGCCCGCGCCGAACACCAGGACGGTCAGAATGCCCGCGCTCTGGCCGTTCACGGTCAGACCCGCGTGCTCGGCGAGGAAGTAGATCACCGCCTGCGCCGTGAACAGCGCGGCGATCACCGCCACCAGCGGCACCAGCAGCAGGGTGGGGCTGCGGTAGGTGATCAGCAGCATCACGATGACGACGCCCATCGCGGCGAGCAGCAGCGTGGAGTCGATGCCCTCGAAGGCCTCCGAGAAGTCCGCCGAGGTGCCGCCCGGTCCGGTGATGTGCACCTGCATCCCGTCGCTCTCCCCGACGACGTCCCGGATGGAGTCGACGGCGGGCGCGATCCGGTCCCAGCCCTGCTCGTCCATGGTGATCGGCACGTACACCTGCGCGGCCCGTGGGGCGACCTCGCGGTCGTAGACCGGCCCGCGCGTCTCGTCGCCGATGATCCCGTGCGCGGTGAGCTGTTTGAGCTGCGCCACGTCGTCCTGGATCCGCGCCCGGTCCTCGACGGTGAGTCCGCTGTCGCGGGCGTAGATCACGACGGCCGGGATCTGCTCGGGCCGGAAGTCCTTGGACGCCTCCAGCACCTGTGTGGACTCCGCGGAGCCCGGCAGCCAGGAGGCCGCGTCGTTGTCCTGCGCGTCGGCCAGCTTCGACGCGAAGGGGGCGGTGAGGAACAGCAGGATCAGCCAGAGCACGAGCACGACCCACTTGGCCCGCCGCCCGCAGACGAGATGCGCGATACCCCGGTTGCCTGTCATGGAGACCTCCGCACGAGCACCCTGGGGGCGCGCGTCTGTGTCCGATGTGCGGCTGACGCCGCGTGGGCGCGACCAGCCACACGGAACCCGCCGTCGAACCGATGCACAAGCCCTCCGGAACCCCTACGCTCCCGGGTCGGCGCAGCGCATAGGCTAAGGACATGGCCGCGCAGATCAACCCCAGCATCCTGTCCGCCGACTTCGCCCGCCTCGCGGACGAGGCCAGGGCGGTGGAGGGAGCCGACTGGCTCCACGTCGACGTCATGGACAACCATTTCGTCCCGAACCTCACGCTCGGCGTGCCGGTCGTAGAGTCTCTGGCCCGTGCGACGGACACCCCGCTGGACTGCCATCTGATGATCGAGGCCCCCGATCGCTGGGCGCCCCAGTACGTGGAGGCGGGTGCCTCCTCGGTCACCTTCCATGTCGAGGCGGCCGCCGCTCCGGTGCGGCTCGCGCGGGAGATCAGGGCGAAGGGCGCCAGGGCCTCGATGGCGCTGAGGCCGGCGACGCCCATCGAGCCCTACGAGGACCTCCTGCCCGAGCTCGACATGCTGCTGATCATGACCGTCGAACCGGGCTTCGGCGGCCAGGCGTTCCTCGACATCATGCTTCCGAAGATTCGCCGCACCCGCGAGTTGATCAGCAAGCACGGTCTCGAGCTGTGGCTCCAGGTCGACGGAGGCGTCTCGGCCGCCACGATCGAGCAGTGCGCGGACGCCGGTGCCGATGTCTTCGTGGCGGGTTCGGCGGTGTACGGGGCCGAGGACCCGGCCGAGGCGGTGCGGGCCCTGCGCGCGCAGGCTGAGCAGGCCACGGCCAAGGCCTCCTGGGCCTGTGACCACTGAGTAAGTCCTCCTTGGCATGCGACCACTCGGCCAAGGAAACGTGAACGGCGCCCATCAGGGCGGATCAAGCGCGCCGGATCTGCAAGGATGAACGGCGAATCCAGAGTGTGAACAGCAGTGAGGAGAACGCCGTGTCGGGTATGTCGGCGGGCCGGTCAGCCATGCGGATGGGACCCGCTGAGCTGGTGCAGGCGGCGGCCATGGCCCGCCGCTTCTACCTCGAGGGCAAGTCCAAGATCCAGATCGCCGAGGAGTTCGGCGTGAGCCGTTTCAAGGTGGCCCGGGTCCTGGAAACCGCCCTCGAACGGGATCTCGTACGCATCGAGATCCGCGTGCCGGCCGAGCTGGACGCCGAGCGTTCCGACGCTCTGCGCGCCCGCTACGGCCTGAGACACGCCGTCGTGGTCGAGTCCCCGGCCGAGGCCGAGGAGACCCCCGACCCCGAGAACCTCGGCGAGGTGGCCGCCGACCTGCTCGGCGAGCTCGTCAACGAAGGGGACGTCCTCGGCCTGGCCTGGGGCCGCTCCACGATCCACATGGCGGCGGCGCTGGACCGGCTGCCCCCGTGCACGGTCGTGCAGCTGACGGGCGTGTACGACGCCGGGACCGCCGAGCGCGGCTCCGTGGAGGCCGTGCGGCGTGCCGCGCAGGTCTCCGGCGGCGACGCGCACCCCATCTACGCGCCGATGCTGCTGCCCGACGCGGCCACCGCGGCCGCGCTGCGCAACCAGACCGGCATCGCGCGGGCCTTCGAGTACTTCGACAAGGTCACGGTCGCCTGTGTGTCCATCGGCTCCTGGGAGCCGGGCATCTCGACGGTGCACGACATGCTCAGCGACGAGGAGCGGGCGCACTACGCCTCGCTCGGTGTCGCCGCCGAGATGTCCGCCCACCTGTTCGACACGCAGGGGCGCAGGGTCGGCCGGGACCTGGGGGAGCGCTGCATCACGGTCAAGGCCGACCAGCTCCGCCGGATCCCCGAGGTCGTGGCGATCGCGGGCGGTCAGCGCAAGGCGTCCGCGATCGACGCGGTGCTCCGCTCCGGGCTCGTCACCTCCCTGGTGACCGACACCTCGGCGGCCGACTACCTGATGACCGCGGGCCCGGCCCCCAAGCCCGCCCTCAACCGGGCCGACCCGGACGGGGTCTGACGGAGTGTGACCCGGGGGCGGCCGTGGCAGCATCGACGACATGCCGCCGCGGTTCGTCCCCCGGGCCCCCGCTGTGCCTGCTCCTGCCGCTGACGAGGTGGGACCGGCACGCCCACGAGCGCGGCCGCTCCGACCACTACGACAGCTTCCGGGTGGTGCCGAGATGACGGCGTACGTAGTCGAGCTCGACCTCGACGGGGTGACGGACAAGGCGGGCCTGATGGACCGCTGCGCCGAGACCCTCGCCCTTCCCGCGTGGTTCGGCCGCGACTGGGACGCCCTCGCGGACAGCCTCGCCGACCCGGGCGTGTGGCCCGACGAGGTCGGCGACCGCGATCTGCTGCTGCTCGTGCGTGGCTGGCGGCCGTACGCCCGGGTCCGGCCGCAGGAGTGGGAGACCGCCCTCGACGTGTTCACCCGGGCGATGGGCGGCATGCCGGCCCTCACCGTGCGGCTCGCCCTTGGAGGATCCTCCCAATGACTCCCTGAACAGCCTGGACGAACCGACCGTGTATCGCGAACCGGCCGGCATGGGACAATGAAGTACGTGCTCATTCCCCCTGGCTGACCTGTCCGGGGGCCGCCTCTGATCGACTGGGATGTGCAGCACGTGCGTTTCCTCAACGGCGTCCAGCCCTCGTACGACCTGACCTACGACGACGTCTTCATGGTGCCGAGCCGCAGCGCGGTCGGCTCCCGGCAGGGTGTGGACCTCAGCTCACCGGACGGTACGGGCACCACGATCCCGCTCGTCGTCGCCAACATGACCGCCATCGCCGGCCGCCGCATGGCCGAGACCATGGCGCGGCGCGGTGGTCTCGTGGTCATCCCGCAGGACATCCCGATCGAGGTCGTCACCGAGGTCGTCTCCTGGGTCAAGAGCCGCCACCTGGTGCTGGACACCCCGATCGTGCTGGCGCCGCACCAGACGGTCGCCGACGCGCTGGCGCTGCTGCCCAAGCGCGCGCACAACGCCGGGGTCGTCGTCGACGAGCACCACCGGCCCATCGGCGTCGTCACCGACCAGGACCTCACCGGCGTGGACCGCTTCACGCAGCTCGAGGTCGTCATGTCCAAGGACCTGCTGCTGCTCGACGCGGACATCGACCCGCGCGAGGCGTTCACCACCCTCGACACCGCCAACCGGCGCTACGCCCCGGCCGTGGACGGCGAGGGCCGGCTGGCCGGCATCCTGACCCGCAAGGGCGCCCTGCGCGCCACTCTCTACACCCCGGCCGTGGACGCCCAGGGCCGGCTGCGCATCGCGGCCGCCGTCGGCATCAACGGCGATGTGGCCGGCAAGGCCAAGCAGCTGCTGGACGCGGGCGTGGACACGCTGGTGATCGACACCGCGCACGGCCACCAGGAGTCGATGATCAGCGCGATCAAGGTGGTGCGGGCGCTCGACCCGCAGGTGCCGATCGTCGCGGGCAACATCGTCTCCGCGGAGGGCGTCAAGGACCTGATCGACGCGGGCGCGGACATCGTCAAGGTCGGCGTCGGCCCCGGCGCGATGTGCACCACCCGGATGATGACCGGCGTCGGCCGCCCGCAGTTCTCCGCGGTGCTGGAGTGCGCCGCCGAGGCGCGGAAGTACGGCAAGCACGTCTGGGCCGACGGCGGTGTGCGTCACCCGCGTGACGTGGCGATGGCCCTCGCGGCCGGTGCCTCCAACGTGATGGTCGGCTCCTGGTTCGCGGGAACCTACGAGTCGCCCGGCGACCTCCAGCACGACGCCGAGGGGCGGGCCTACAAGGAGTCGTTCGGCATGGCCTCGGCGCGGGCCGTGCGCAACCGCACCTCCGAGGAGTCGTCCTACGACCGGGCCCGCAAGGCGCTGTTCGAGGAGGGCATCTCCACCTCCCGCATGTTCCTCGACCCGGCCCGTCCGGGCGTCGAGGACCTGGTCGACTCGATCATCGCGGGCGTCCGCTCCTCGTGCACCTACGCCGGCGCCAACTCCCTGGAGGAGTTCGCCGAGAAGGCCATCGTCGGCATCCAGAGCGCGGCCGGCTACGCCGAGGGCAAGCCGCTGCACGCCAGCTGGAGCTGACGCTCCGACACCCTTCACGACGGCCCCCGCCACCCGGCGGGGGCCGTCGTCGTCGCGCGCCCGACCGCCCGCGGACCGTCCGAAAACGCCCGAACGCAACACTCGACAGCCCTCGTGCAACGAAAGTCCACCGCTGTGCGAGGAACGCAACGATCTTGCGGACATGCGCAAGGTTGCTGCATTACGACGGCAACGTCCCGGCTCATAGGGTGCTGCGCTGTACGAGGTGTGGCGGGGAGTCCGCTCGGTGCGGTTCCCCGCGGGGCGGGGCGCCGCCGTGTCCCCGTCCCCCAGATCGGCAGCGATAAGGAGCCGCGCGTGCTCGACCAAGGCGCACCCATGCAGGACCGCAGAGAGACCGTTCCCGTGTCCCCCGGGATCGGTGCGCGCCTGATGCGCAGGAAGCCCGTGGAACAGCTGGTCGCCGAGGGGGGCCAGGGCGAAGGGGGAGCGCTGCGGCGCTCCCTCGGGCTGTGGCAGCTCACCATGATCAGCATCGGTGCCACCCTCGGCACCGGCATCTTCGTCGTCCTCGGCGACGCCGTCCCCGAGGCCGGTCCGGCCGTCACCCTGGCGTTCGTCATCGCCGGTCTGACCGCCCTGTTCTCGGCCCTGTCCTACGCCGAGCTGGCCGGCTCCATCCCCGTCGCCGGCTCCTCGTACTCGTACGCGTACGCAACGATGGGCGAACTCGTCGCCTGGGTCTGCGGCTGGTGCCTGGTGCTGGAGTACGGCGTGTCGGTGGCCGCGGTCGCCGTCGGCTGGGGCGAGTACCTCAACGAGCTGCTCGACGGCACGATCGGTGTCACCATCCCCGCCGCGCTGTCCTCGGCGCCCGGCGAGGGCGGCATCGTCAACCTGCCCGCCCTGATCGTCGTCCTGCTGGCGATGGTGTTCCTGCTCGGCGGTGTCCGGGAGTCAGCCCGCGCCAACACCATCATGGTCGCGGTGAAGATCGCCGCCCTCGTGCTGTTCTGCGCGGTCGGCTTCATGGGCTTCAAGTCCGGCAACTACCGCGACTTCATGCCGCTCGGCATGGCCGGTGTCAGCGCCGCCGGTGCCACCCTGTTCTTCTCCTACATCGGCTTCGACGCCGCCTCCACCGCCGGTGAGGAGGCCAAGGACCCCAAGCGGGACCTGCCGCGGGCGATCATGCTCTCGCTGATCATCGTGACCGCGCTGTACGTGCTCGTCGCGGGTGTCGCCGTCGGCGCCTGGCACTGGACGAAGTTCGAGGGCTCCGAGGCCTCCCTCGCCACGATCATGAACGACGTCACCGGCCAGACCTTCTGGGGCACGCTGCTCGCGCTCGGCGCCGTCATCTCCATCGCGAGCGTGGTGCTCACCGTGCTCTTCGGCCAGACCCGCATCCTGTTCGCTATGGCCCGCGACGGTCTGGTGCCCAAGGCGCTCGGCAAGGTCGACGTCCGCACCGGCACCCCGCGGCTGAACACCGTCGTCGTCTCCCTGTTCTGCGGTGTCCTCGCGGCGATGATCCCGCTCGGCAAGCTCGTCGACGCCACCAGCATCGGCACGCTGTTCGCCTTCGCCCTGGTCAACATCGCGGTGATCGTGCTCCGCTACAGGCGGCCCGGCCTGGAGCGCACCTTCAGGGTCCCGTTCGGTCCGGTGCTGCCGGTGCTGGGCTTCCTGTTCTGCGCCTGGAACATGTTCAGCCTCGACACCGTCACCTGGGTGGTCTTCGGGTGCTGGATGGCCGTGGGTCTCGTGTTCTACTTCCTGTACGGCCTTCGCCGTTCCCGTCTCGAGACGCCCGAGGCGTCCGTAGCTGAAGTGAAGTGAACCACCCGCAGTGCTGAACGATCTCGACGAACGCATCGTGCACGCCCTCGCCGAGGACGCCCGTCGCTCCTACGCGGACATCGGGCAGCTCGTCGGCCTGTCCGCGCCCGCCGTGAAGCGGCGCGTGGACCGGCTGCGGGCCACCGGGGCCATCACCGGTTTCACCGTGCGGGTGGATCCGGCGGCGCTCGGCTGGGAGACGGAGGGGTTCGTCGAGATCTACTGCCGGCGTAATACCTCGCCGGAGACTATTCAGCGGGGGCTCGAGCGGTACCAGGAGGTTGTGGCCGCGTCCACCGTCACGGGTGAGGCGGACGCGGTCGCTCAGGTCTTCGCCTCCGACATGCGGCACTTCGAGCGGGTGCTCGAGCGGATCGCTGGGGAGCCGTTCGTCGAGCGCACCAAGTCCGTGCTGGTGCTGTCGCCGTTGCTTCGGCGGTTCTCCTCGGGCTCGCCCACGTGACCGCTGCGCGCGGCTAGCCGAAGTCTTCTTCTCGCGCGGCCCTGGGGGGCGGGTGCGGGTGGGTGGTGGCTTTCGCGCAGTTCCCCGCGCCCCTGATCGGTGGGTGCTGGGTGTGGTCGGCTTTTGCGTAGTTCCTCGCGCCCCTTTGTGGGTGGGTGCGGGTCGTGGTCGCTTTTTGCGCAGTTCCCCGCGTCCCTTAACGATGGTCTCGGTCGGGGGAGGTGGGGTGCTGCGGGTGTGGTCAGGGGCGCGGGGAACCGCGCGAGTGACCACCGGCCGCCCGCGGTCGACCTGCGAGCGGTGGAGGCAGCCGCGGCGTCGTACCGGAGGCGCGGGGAACTGTGCGTCGGGTGGTGGGGTCAGCCGGCTGGTTTGCGGGCCAGGGCGTTGTTGCCTATCGAGTTGTGCACGCTGAAGCTCACCGCGTCGGAGCGGTAGCGGTCGTCGGACCACTCGACGGGCCGGCCCTCGCGGGTCGTGGTCACCCGGCGGACCCGCAGCAGCGGACTCGTGCGGCGGACGCCGAGCAGCTCGGCGTCCTGCGCCCCCGCGGCGACCGCGTCGATCACATGCTCGCCGTAGGCGAAGACCAACCCCGTGTCGTCGTAAAGGCGTTGGGTGACCGACGGGCAGTCAGGCTCGATCGCCTCGACCGCGGACGCGATCCAGTCGGCGTACACCGTCCGCTCCAGCAGCACCGGCTCGCCGTCCAGCCCACGCACCCGCAGCACGTGCAACACGGGCGTCCCCTCGCGCAGTTGGAGGCGCACGGCGTCCTCCCTGGAGGCGACCCTGTGCTCCTGGGCGACGACATGTCCGGTCGCCTCACGGCCCATCGCACGCGCCCACTGGGCGAAGCTGCGCAGTTCGGCGAAGCTCTGGCTGCGGCGGCCGGCCAGCACCACGCGACGGGCGCCCCGCCGGGAGCCGACGAGTCCCTCGGACGTCAGCGCGGCGACCGCCTGACGGACCGTGCCACGCGACACGCCGTACTGGGCCGCGAGGTCCGTCTCCGCGGGCAGCAGGCTGCCGACGGTGTACTCCTCGCGGTCGATCGCACGCCGCAGTGCCTCGGCGATCTCCTCGTGTCGTGCCGCCATGCTTCCCCTCTGAGCCGGTCGCTGTGCGCAGCGTGACCAGCTTAAACGAGAGGCAGGGGTGCTCGGCGGCGGTCGGGACTGTGCGTGCGACCCGGGTTCAGGGTTCCGGCGCCGTTCGCCGGAGCGACACTCGGACCGGGCGTACCTAGGCCAACTTGTTCAGACAGGTTGATCCCGAACGTCTCCATCATCCTCGCGCACCCCTTGGAAAGACCCGTGTCCGTGTCCCTGTCGAGAACCGCCCCTCTCGGCGCCCTCCTCGCCGTCGCCGCGCTCGCCCTGAGCGCCTGCGGTGCCGCCCCCCACAACGAGTCCACCACCGCCGACGGCACCGACCCCGGCGTGCCGGTGGTGCTGGTCGGCGACTTCAACTGCCCGTCCCACCTGGACCGGCCGGACGTCGCCTGGCCGGTGACCCTGGCCGCCGAGGAGGCGGGGCTGCGCGACTCCTACCGCGAGGCCCACCCCGACCCGGCGGCCGACCCCGGCCACACCTGGTCGCCGGTCCACACGCTGCACGAGGACGGCAGCGGCCGCCCCGAGCCGCAGGACCGGATCGACTTCGTCCTGCACCGGGGGCTCACGGTCCTGGACTCGCGGACCCTCGTCCGGGGCACGCCGCGGTGCTGGCCGGACGTGGCCGCCAACGAGTGGCCGTCGGACCACGCCGCGGTGATCACCGACTTCACGGTGCCGTTGGCCGGTGTCGCCGAAGGTGCTTTCACGTCTCGGTGACGGTCCCCGGCGCCGTGCCGTTGGCCGGTGTCGCCGAAGGCGCCCTCACGCCTCGGTGACGGTCCCTCGCGCCCTGCCGGTGGTCGGTGTTACCGGGGGCAACCATTGCGACCGGAGGGGTCGTCCCGTAGGTTGTGCCGCACTTTCTACCCGCGGGTAACACCCGGGTGAGTCCGGCCCACCGACCGTCCTGCCGCACCGGGGAGTCCATGCGCCCGCCCTTCGGCCGTCACGCCACCGTCCGGTCCCGGATCGTGGCGCTCGCCGTCGCCCCGGTGCTCGCCCTGATGGCGCTGTGGAGCTTCACCATGGTGTCCGTCACGGGCGAACTGCGCGCCCTGGTACGGCTGGAGGGCGTCTACGACGACTTCGGCACCCCCGTCGACACAGTCGTCGGGCAGATCCAGATCGAACGCCGCTACGCCGCCGCCTACCTCGGCGCGCCGCACAGCAACGACGCGGCCCTGGACCTCATGGCACAGGAGCGCCGCACCGACCGGGTGGTGACCGCCCTGCGCGACGCCGTGCGCGAGGGCGACCGCGACCGGCTGTCGGACCGTCAACGGCAGGTCCTCGACGCCATGGTGAGGGCGGCCGGACGGCTGGACGGCCTGCGTGAACGGGTGCTCTCCCGGCAGCTGTCCTGGGAGGCGGCGGTGGCGGAGTACAGCGCGCTCGTCGAGCCCGGCTTCGACGTCCAGTCCGCCCTCACCGCGCTCCAGGCCGGACAGCTCGCGCGCGAGGCACAGGTCGTCATCGAGCTGGTGCGGGTACGGGAGTTCGTCTCGAGGGAGGACGCCCTGGTCGCCGGGGCGCGGGCGGCGGGCGGGCTCACCGACGCCCAGTACGACACACTGACCGCGACCATCGAGGACCGCCGGATCTTCGAGCGGACCTACGTCCCCGATCTGCCGGCCGACTCGCGGGCCCTGTTCACCGGGTTCCGGGCCGGGGCGCTGCACCGGGAGCTGACCCGGGCCGAGGACGCCCTGCTGCGGGCGGGCGCGGACGGGGCCGGGCGGGCCGTCGCCGCGGACTCCTGGCGCACCACCACCGACCGGGCCGTGCGCCAGTACATGCTGCTGTGCACCGCGTCGGCCGAGAACTCCGCCGAGCGCGGGCGGTCCTTCGCCTACCGCGAGCTGACCAAGGCGGCCGTCGTCGGGGCGCTGGGGCTGGCCGCCGTAGGACTGTCGCTGTGGTTCGCCGTACGCGGTGCCCGGAAGGTCTCCCGGCGGCTGGAGGCGTTGCGGGACGCGGCCGACCTGGCCGCGGGCCAACTCCCTTACGTCATGCGGCGGCTGGGTGCCGGAGAGGAGGTGGACGCGGCGGCCGTGGCGCCGCCGCTGGCCGACGCCACGGCGGGCGGCGACGAGATCGCCCAGGTCGGCCGCTCCTTCGACACCGCCCGGCACGCGGCCGTGGAGGCCGCCGTCGTCCAGGCGGCCCTGCGCCGCGGGCTGTTCGCGGTGCTGCTCACCATCGCCCGCCGCAACCAGGCACTGGTGCACAGGCAGTTGAAGCTCGTCGACTCGCTGGAGCGGCGCACCGAGGACCCGGACGTGCTGCGGGAGCTGTTCCGCATCGACCACCTGACCACCCGGATGCGGCGGCACGCGGAGAACCTGATCATCCTCGCCGGGGCGGCACCCGGCCGCCGTTGGCGCAATCCGGTACCCGTCGCCGACGTGGTCGCCTCCGCGGTGGGGGAGATCGAGGAGTACGCGCGCGTGGAGGTGCCGCCGATGGAGCGCGTCGGTGTCGCCGCGGACGCCGTCGCCGACGTGGTGCACCTGATCGCCGAGCTCGTCGAGAACGCCACCGTGTTCTCGCCGCCGCACACCCGCGTCACCCTGCGCACCGGCCGGGCCGGGGGCGGCTTCGTCCTGGAGATCGACGACCGGGGGCTCGGCATGGACGCCGAGCAGATCGACGATGCCCACCGCACCATCACCCGCCCCGACGCCTTCGACCCCACCCGCCACGACCGGCTCGGCCTGTACGTCGTCGGCCGCCTCGCCGCCCGGCACGGCATCACGGTCACCCTGCGCGACTCGCCGTACGGCGGGACGACGGCGGTGGTGCTGCTGCCGAGCGGGGTGCTGGCGGAGGCGGGGCCGGAGCGGGGCGTCGGTGCGGGGGGCGGCGTGGCGGAGGGGGCGGACCCGAAGGGCGTGCCGTCGCACCGCGCTGAACCGCTCCGGGCCGAACCGCACCGGCACGCGCCGGACCACCCCGAGCCGCCCCCCTCCCAGGTCCCCACACCGCCCCCCACCCCCCTCCCTCAGGAAGCCCCCACCCCCGCCCCACCCCTCCCCACCCGCGTCCGCCAGGCCTCCGTCACCGCCCGCCCCGCGCCCGCCCCCACGCCCGCCCCGGCGGAGCGCGAGGTGACGGCCGAGGAGATGCGGGCCGTGTTCGGCGCGTTCCAGCGCGGACTGGACCGTGGACGCCGGGGACTGCCCCTGCCCACGGGCGACGGCCCCGCCCCGGACGACGAACCGCACGGCCACACCGAGGAAAGGGACGGACGACGACCATGAGCACTGAGCCCACCCAGCGACCCGGCACGGACCTCGGCTGGCTGCTCGACGACCTCGTGGCCAGGACCGGCCAGGTCCGCCAGGCCGTGCTGCTCACCGCGGACGGCCTCCCGCTGAGCACCTCGGAGGGCATGCGGACCCGCGACGTGGAGCACCTCGCGGCCGTCTGCTCCGGCTTCCACGGGCTGGCCCGCTCGGTGGGGGAGCGGTTCGAGGCGGGCGAGGTGCGGCAGACGATGGTGATGCTCGACGACGCCTACCTCTTCGTCACCCCGGCCGGTGACGGCACCCGCCTCGCCGTGCTCAGCGAGGCGGGCACGGACGTGGGACAGCTCGCGCACGAGATGGCGCTGCTCGTCCGCCGGGTCGGGCGGCACATGAACGCCGGCACCCGGTCGGCGGCCGACCCGGGGACTCCCTGATCCGGTCGTGTCGGACGAGCACTGGTACGAGGACGAGACGGGCGCGATGGTGCGCCCCTACACGGTCACGCACGGGCGCACCCGGCCCGCGCGGGGCATCAGCGTCGATCTGCTGTCCCAGGTCACGGCCCTGGAGCCGGAGGCGGGCGGCAGGCCGGGCGTCGACCACGCGCGCACCCGGCTGCTCGCCCTGCTGGGGTCCCGTCCCCGCCCGGTCGTGGAGCTCGCGGCGGACGCCGATCTGCCGTTGACGGTCGTCCGGGTGCTGCTGGGCGATCTGGCCGAGGCCGGTCTCGTGCGCATCGACGCGCCCCGACGGGCCGCGGGCCCCGCCGCGCAGGCCGACCCCGAGCTGCTGCGCGAGATCGTGGACCGCCTGCGCGACCTGTGAACCGGGACGTCCCGCCGTCCACACCCCCACGGCATGCGATCCGCGATCCGTGAAACCCACGACGTCCGCCGCCCGAGCCCTGGTGCCGTCGCCCGCCCACACCGCCCCTGACCAGGCAGGTCGGCCGAATCCGGCCCAGGCGCCGGCGCCCGGCGATCCCGGTTCCCGCCGGACGGGGCAAGGGGCGCGTGAGGGGCGCGCAACGAATCGCCGCGAGTGCCCCGACGCACGCAACGATCAGCGCACCGGCGCGCAACGGCTTCTCCTTGTCCCGGCCGCTCGGCCGCCCGTACCTTCTATGTGGCCCCCACACCCATTCGTCCCGGTGAGGAAAACGCATGCGCACCGCCCTGCTCCAGAGCTCCGGCCGCCCCGGCTCGACCGTCGAGAACCTCAAGGTCCTCGACGAGGCCGCGGGCCGCGCCGCCGCCGCGGGTGCCGGGCTGCTCGTGACGGCGGAGATGTTCCTCACCGGCTACGCGATCGGCGACGACATCGCCCGGCTGGCCGAGCCCGCCGACGGCGAGGCCGCCGACGCGGTAGCCGAGACCGCGGCCCGGCACGGCCTGGCCGTCGCCTACGGCTACCCCGAGCGGGACGGCGACACGGTCTACAACGCGGTCCAGCTGATCTCCGCCGAGGGCACGCGACTGGCCAACTACCGCAAGACCCATCTCTTCGGCTGCTTCGAGCGCGACCACTTCACCCCGGGCGACACCCCGGTCGTCCAGGCCGAGCTGAACGGCCTCACCGTCGGCCTGATGATCTGCTACGACGTGGAGTTCCCGGAGAACGTCCGCGCCCACGCCCTGGCCGGCACCGATCTGCTGCTGGTGCCCACCGCGCAGATGCACCCCTTCCAGTTCGTCGCCGAGTCGGTCGTACCGGTCCGCGCCTTCGAGAACCAGATGTACGTCGCGTACGTCAACCGGGTCGGGCCCGAGGGCGAGTTCGAGTTCGTCGGCCTGTCCACGCTGGCCGGCCCCGACGGGGTCGCCCGCACCCGCGCCGGCCGCGACGAGCAGCTCGTCCTCGCCGACGCCGACCCGGTGTTCCTCGCCGGGTCCCGCGAGAACAACCCGTATCTGAAGGACCGGCGTCCCGGCTTCTACGGCTCCCTCGTCTGAGCCGCTCCCCCCAGCCTCCCCCAGTCTCGTTCCGCGCAAGGAGTCCGTACCCCATGACGTCCACCGTGCCCAACGCCGTCGAGCACGTCGACGAGCCGCAGCAGCCGCCGATCACCATGTTCGGCCCGGACTTCCCCTACGCCTACGACGACTTCCTGGCGCACCCGGCGGGCCTCGGCCAGATCCCCGCGACCGAGCACGGCACCGAGGTCGCGGTCATCGGCGGCGGCCTGTCCGGCGTCGTCGCCGCGTACGAGCTGATGAAGATGGGCCTCAAGCCCGTCGTCTACGAGGCCGACCGGATCGGCGGCCGGCTGCGCACCGTCGGCTTCGACGGCTGCGACGAGTCGCTCAACTGCGAGCTGGGCGCGATGCGCTTCCCGCCGTCCTCCACCGCCCTCCAGCACTACATCGACCTGGTGGGCCTCCAGACCCGGCCCTTCCCCAACCCGCTGGCCGAGGCGACCCCCTCGACCGTGGTCGACCTCAAGGGCGAGTCGCACTACGCCGAGACGGTCGACGACCTGCCGCAGGTCTACCGCGACGTCGCCGACGCCTGGAACCGCTGCCTCGAAGAGGGCGCCGACTTCTCCGACATGAACCGCGCGATGCGCGAGCGGGACGTGCCGCGCATCCGCGAGATCTGGGCCAAGCTCGTCGAGAAGCTGGACAACCAGACCTTCTACGGCTTCCTGTGCGACTCCGAGGCGTTCAAGTCCTTCCGGCACCGCGAGATCTTCGGCCAGGTCGGCTTCGGCACCGGCGGCTGGGACACGGACTTCCCCAACTCCATCCTGGAGATCCTCCGCGTCGTCTACACCGAGGCCGACGACCACCACCGCGGCATCGTCGGCGGCTCCCAGCAGCTGCCGGAGCGCCTGTGGGAGCGCGAGCCGGAGAAGATCGTCCACTGGGCGTACGGCACCTCGCTCGCCACGCTGCACGAGAACGGCGAGCCCCGCCCGGCCGTGACCCGGCTGCACCGCACCGCGGGCAACCAGATCACCGTGACGGACGCGGACGGCGACATCCGCACCTTCAAGTCGGCGATCTTCACGGCCCAGTCCTGGATGCTGCTCTCCAAGATCGCCTGCGACGACGCGCTGTTCCCGATCGACCACTGGACCGCCATCGAGCGCACCCACTACATGGAGTCCAGCAAGCTCTTCGTGCCCGTGGACCGGCCCTTCTGGCTGGACAAGGACGAGGAGACCGGCCGGGACGTCATGTCGATGACGCTCACCGACCGCATGACCCGCGGCACCTACCTGCTGGACAACGGCCCGGACAAGCCCGCCGTCATCTGCCTGTCCTACACCTGGTGCGACGACAGCCTGAAGTGGCTGCCGCTGTCCGCGAACGAGCGGATGGAGGTCATGCTGAAGTCGCTCGGCGAGATCTACCCGAAGGTCGACATCCGGAAGCACGTCATCGGCAATCCGGTGACCGTCTCCTGGGAGAACGAGCCCTACTTCATGGGCGCGTTCAAGGCCAACCTGCCGGGCCACTACCGCTACCAGCGCCGCCTGTTCACGCACTTCATGCAGGACCGGCTGCCCGAGGACAAACGCGGCATCTTCCTGGCCGGCGACGACATCTCCTGGACGGCCGGCTGGGCCGAGGGCGCCATCCAGACCGCGCTGAACGCGGTGTGGGGCGTCATGCACCACCTCGGTGGCGGGACCGACGCCACCAACCCCGGCCCCGGCGACGTCTACGACGAGATCGCCCCGGTCGAGCTGCCCGAGGACTGACCGGGCCCGCACACCGAGGCGCGGGCGGCCGGACCGAGACGCCGGCCGCCCGCGCCTTCTCGAACCCCGGAGAGTCCCTCCCCCGGGCAGCGCTCCGCGCTCAGTCCCGCAGCGGCGTGAGCAGCATCCGCCCCGCGAAGCCCACGGCCGCGTCCAGCCGCAGGGTGAACTCCCCGGCCACATCGGGGAGCCGGCGCAGCGCCCACAGGGCACGCGCGGCGGCCCAGGTGGCGTCGCGGGCGCGGTCCAGGCTCCAGGCGCCGATCAGATGCGTGAGCGGATCGGCGATCTGGAGCAGGTCGGGACCCGGCATCAGTTCCTCGCGGACCCGCTCCTCCAGCGTCACGAGGAGCTCGCCCACCCGGTCGAACTCGTCCTCCAGATCGGCGGGTTCGCAGTCCAGACTGCGGCAGGCGTCCACCACTGCCAGCGCCAGATCGTGCCCGATGTGCGCGTTGATCCCCGCGAGCGCGAACTGAAGGGGACGTACACCGGGATGGCGGCGGAGCTGGAACAGCGGCCGCCAGCAGGCGGGCGGACGGCGGTCGTCGGCGGCCGCGTCCACGGCGTCCAGATAGCGCCGCGCGAACCGCACGTCCAGGGTGACCGCGGCGGCCGGGTCGGTGAACCGGCCGGTGTCGATGTGCCGGTCGACCTCCTCGGTGACGGCCAGATAGACACGGTTGAACACGGCGACCCCGTCCCGTTCGGGAAGGGCCGCTTCCAGCGCGCGCATCCGGGAGACGACCGTGTCGACGGGTGTGGTGAACTGTTCCAACTGCGCCATGGGGGCAGCGTCCCAGCCATGGGCCGATCGGAGTGCCGGCGGGCCCGACGCTTCCCCAGAACGGGGGAACGTCCCCCGCCGCGCGGGAGGGGGAGAACACTGTGGCAGGCTCACGCGCCCGCCGGCTGACCGAGCGCAGACGGGCGCTGCGGCGCCACGCGCTGGTGGGCGCCGCGTCGTTGGTGGTGGCCGTCGGCACCGTCACCGGCCTGGTCGCCGCCGCCGACGACCGGTCCCGCTCCGACGAGGCCCGGCCGCCGCGGCTGACCGGAACACCCCGCGTCGCGCAGCCCTCGGTCCGCCCGTCGCCGTCCCCGTCCACGTCGCCGAGCCCGTCCCCCTCGCCCAGCGCGTCCGAGAGGCGCGTCCGGCCCCGGGTCACGGCGAGGGCGCCTTCCCCCGCACCCAGCAGGACGCCCGGCGCCGCTCCGGCGGACGCCCGGCTGTACCGGCATCCCGACTCCCAGGTGCTCGCCTGGGTGCGCGCCCACCCCGACGACCCGCGCCGGCCGGTGATCGAGTCGCGTATCGCCGGGCACCCGGCGGCGGTGTGGTTCGCCGACTACACGCCCGGTGCCGTCACCGACCGGGTCGCCGCCGTGACCTCGGGCGGCGCCGCGCAGGGCCGCGTGCCGGTCCTCGTGCCGTACGTGATCCCGAGCCGCGACTGCGGCGGGTACTCCGAGGGCGGGGCGCCCGACCTGGCCGCCTACGACGCCTGGATCGACGCCTTCGCGGCCGGACTGGGCTCGGGCGAGGTCGTGGTGATCCTGGAACCCGACTCCGTCGCCGACTCCGACTGCCTGAACGAGGACGAGCGCACCGGCCGCTTCGCCTCGCTCGCTCGCGCGGGCCGGGTGCTGAAGGCGGCCAACCCCCGTGCCCGTGTGTACTTCGACGCGGGCCACTCCCACTGGAACACCGCCGCCGAGCAGGCCGCCCTGCTGCGCCGGGCCGGCGCGGCCTCGCCGGCGTCCTCGGACGGCGTCTTCAGCAACGTGTCCAACTTCCAGGCCACCGCCGACGAGATCGCCTACGACCGCCGGGTGCTGGACGCCCTCGGCGGCCCGGCCGGCCTCGGGGCCGTCATCGACACCAGCCGCAACGGCAACGGCGCCCCGGCCGACGGCGAGTGGTGCGACCCGGAGGGCCGAACCCTCGGCCGCCCCCCGGCCCTGGCCACGGGTGAGGCACGGATCGACGCCTATCTGTGGGTCAAGCTGCCGGGGGAGTCCGACGGCTGCAAGGGAGCCCCGGGCACCTTCACCGCCTCCTACGCCTACGAACTGGCCCGCTGAGCCCCGTCACCGGAAGGGGCGTCCGAGGCACCGGCGAACCGGTGCCCTGAGCGGGCGCTTAGGATGTGGTGGTTGAACCGTCCACCACAGGAGACCCTCTCGTGACCGCCGAAGCCCCGACCGCACCCGTCCTGTCGTACGGCCGGCTCATGCCCGTCACCGTCCACTTCGACGACCTCGACGCGCTCGGACTGCTGCACAACGCCCGCTATCCGCTGCTCGTCGAGCGTGCATGGGCCGAGCTGTGGCAGGGGCACGGTATCACCTTCGAGGGCGACTGGGCGGCGGCCGGGGACGCCTGCAACGCGGTCAAGGAGCTGACCATCGGCTACGACGCCCCCGTCACCCGCCCCGGCGCCTACGCCGTGCACCTGTGGCTGGACCGCCTCGGCACCACGGGCCTCACCTACGGCTTCCGCTTCTGCTCGGCCGACGGCACCACGACCTACGCGCACGGCACCCGCGTCCTGGTCCGGCTCGACGCCGCGACCCTGCGCCCGGCGCCGTGGAGCGAGGGGTTCAGGGCCGCGGGCCGGGAACTGCTTCGGCCGGCCGGCTGACCTTCGGACGGTTGCGGTCCCCGGCGCGCAGCACGCCCGCGAGCACGGCCAGCGCGGCCGCCAGCACCGTCACCACGGCGAACGACACCGTCAGGCTGGTCACCTGGGCCAGACCGCCGGTCGCGCCCGGCGCCACCAGCCCCGAGGTGTACGTGATCGTCGCGACGCCGGCGATGGCCAGACTGGGGTTGGGCCCGCTGCGCCCGGCCGCCGCGAAGCACAGCGGGACGACGACCGCGACGCCGAGCCCCATCAGCGCGAAACCGGCGATGGCCGCGGCCGGGTGACCCGCCAGCACGATCAGCAGTCCGCCGAGCCCGGCGACCACACCGCCCGCGCGGACCGTACGGACGGCGCCGTACCGGTCGACCACCTTGTCGCCGGCGATCCGGGCCAGCGCCATCGTCAGCGTGAATCCCGTGGTGCAGGCGGCGGCGAGACCCGGTGAGGCGTCCAGCCGGTCCTCCAGGTACACCGCCGACCAGTCGAGGCTCGCGCCCTCCGCGAACACCGCGCAGAAGCCGACCGCCCCGATCAGCAGGGCCGAGCGCGGCGGCAGGGCGAACCGCGGCGGCGGCTCCTCGTCCTCGGCGGGCTGGAGGTCCAGCACCCAGGCGCAGGCCACGAACCCGAGCGCGGTCAGCACGCCCGCCGCTGCCACGTGGTGCAGCCGGGCGTCCACGTCGAGATGGGCGGCCAGCGTGCCGCCCACGGAGCCGATCAGGGCGCCGGCGCTCCACATGCCGTGCAGGCCCGACATGATCGACCGGTCCAGCCGGTTCTCCACCTCCACGCCCAGCGCGTTCATCGCGACGTCCGACATGCCTGCCGTGGCGCCGAAGACGAACAGCGCGAGACAGAGCGTGACCAGGTCCGGCGCCTGGGAGGGCAGCACCAGCGCCAGCGTCCACAGCGCGAGCAGCCCGCGCAGGGCGGTACGGGCGCCGAAGCGATGGGTGATCCTGCCCGCGAGCGGCATGGCCAGCGAGGCGCCGAGCGCGGGGAACGCCAGGGCCAGACCGAGCTGCCCGGGACCGACCGAGGCGTGGTCCTGGATCCAGGGCACACGGGTCGCGAACGAGCCGGTCACCGCGCCGTGCACGGCGAACACGGCGGCCACCGCGTAGCGGGCGCGCACCACCGCGCGCCGGTCGACGACACCGGACACCACGTCGTCCATCATCCGTCCCTCCCCGTAAGCCGGCCCCTTGCGGCCCGCTCCGCCGCCGTAAACTATCAGGGACCCTGCCTGATAGATAGTGGGATTCAGCGGGCCCTCCATGGCTCCGGCCCGGCGGCCCGCGCAGGAAGCCTTTGCCAGTCGGCCGTGATCCTTACGGCCCCGCGCGTCTGGGAGGATCCCGGCATGGCCGCATCCCCGAGCACCGCCCGAGCCCTCAACGACCGGCTCGCCCTGCGTCTGTTGCAGGAGGAGGGCCCGCTCACGGCCCCGCAGCTCAAGCGGCTCACCGGACTGTCCCGGCCGACGGTCGCGGACCTCGTCGAACGGCTCACCGCCGCCGGGCTCGTCACCGTCGTCGGCGAGGCCGGCGAGCAGCGGCGCGGCCCCAACGCCAGGCTCTACGGCATCGTCGCCGACCGCGCCCATCTCGCCGCCCTGGACGTGCGCACCGAGGGCGTCACCGTGCTCGTCGCCGACCTGCTGGGCCGGGTGCTCGCGGAGGCGGCCGTGCCGATCGGCGGGGACACCGGCACCGGGTCCGCGGTCGAGCAGTCCGTGGCCCTGGTCGAACGGACGCTGAAGGAGGCCGGCGCGGACCGGCTGCACACGGTCGGGATCGGCGCGCCCGGCCTGATCGACCCGGCGGGCGGCGAACTGCGCGACACCACCAAGCTGCCCGAATGGCACCGCCGTCTGGTGGCCGCCCTCCAGGAACGGCTGCCCGAGGCCCGGGTCAGCGTAGAGAACGAGACCAACCTCGCGGCCCTGGCCGAGCAGCGCGAGGGTGCCGCCCGCGACCGCGAGACCTTCGTCCTGCTCTGGCTCGGCCACGGCACCGGCGCGGCCGTCGTCCTCGACGGTGCCCTGCGCCGCGGCGCCTCCGGCGGCACCGGTGAGATCGGCTTCCTGCCCGTTCCCGGCACCGACGCCCTGCCCTCGCGCACGGACTGCGGCGGCGGCTTCCACGCCCTGGCCGGGGCGGAGGCGATCGAGCGGCTGGCGGACGAGCACGGGGTGCGGGCAGAGGCGGCCGGGGCGGAGCCCCGGGCCGCCGCACAGGTGCGGGCGGCCGTGGCCGAAGGCTCCGGTGCCTTCCTCGACGCCCTCGCCGCGCGGCTCGCGATCGGGGTCGCCTCCGTCGTCGCCGTGCTCGACCCGGGCTGCGTCGTCCTCGGCGGCGAGATCGGCCGGGCCGGGGGAGAGGAGCTCGCCCGGCGGGTCGAGGATCAGGCCCGCCGTATGTCGCCGCTGGACACCGAGGTCCGCCCCGGCACACTCGGCGGCGCCGCCGTCCTGCGCGGCGCGCTGCTCACCGCCCGCGACCGCGCCCAGGACGAGCTGTTCGCGCCACGGGAGCGCTGAGGCCCGCCCCGCGCTCCGGGCCCACCGCCGTTTCCCGCCCGGCGTGACGCCGATGCCCGCCGGCCCGTCGGGCGGCACGGGAGCGGCGGGCCTCGTACCAGCCCGTTCCGGCCCCCACGGGACCCCGTGGGCCGCCCGCCCTTGCCCGTTCCGGCCCCCACGGGACCCCGTGGGCCGCCCGCCCTTGCCCGTTGCTGCTCTCGCGGGACCCGTGGGCCGTCGGCCCGCGCCCGTTGCTGCCCTGACGGGGTTTCGCAGGCCGCCGGCCCTCGCCCGTCTCAGGCCCTCCGCCCGCCGAACCTGCGCTCCAGGTAGTGCTCGAACGTGCCCTTGCCCACGGCGTGTTCCGGGGTGAGGTGGCCGCCCGCGCGGAAGGCGCGGTAGGCGGCGCCCCACAGGGGCACGTTCAGCGGCGCCCGGCGGCGGCCCCTGGCGGCCAGGTAGGAGCGGGTCAGTGACTCGAAGCCGCGCACCTCGGGCCCGCCCATGTCCTCGACCCGGCCCGCGGGAGCCCCGGTGGCCAGCTCCGCCAGCCGGTCGGCGACCTCGGCGACCTCGATCGGCTGGTCGCTGACACCGGCGGGCAGCGGCATCACCGGCGACTTGGCCAGCGCCTCGAACAGCTGGACCAGCAGATCGTGGAACTGGGTCGCGCGCACGATCGTCCAGCCCAGCCCCGACTGCTCGACGAGCCGCTCCACGGCGAGCTTGGTCCGGTAGTAGGGGAAGGGCACCCGGTCCACCCCGACGATCGAGATGTACACCAGATGGCCGACCCCGGCCCGCCGGGCCGCCTCGATCAGGTGGGCCGCGGCCTTCTCGTCGGCCCCGCCCCGCGGCGAGGTCGCGCAGTGCACGATCGTGTCGACGCCCGTCACGGCCGCGTCCAGACCGCTGCCGCCCTCGAGCAGGTCGACGGCGTACGGCTGGGCGTGCCTGCTGAGCACCCGCACCTCGTGGCCGTCCGCCCGCAGCCGCTCGGTGACGAGCCGGCCGAGGGTTCCGGTACCGCCGGTCACCAGGATCGTGGTCATGCTGTTCAGCCCCTTAGGGAGGTCCGGCACCCCTCGTCGGGCGCCCTTCACCAGCTATGACCGGACGGACCCCGGAAATGTGACACCCCGGGGGCGGCGTTTCAGGTACCGGTCAGCTGGCGCCGCAGGAAGTCCAGCTTCTGCGGGTTCAGTACGTTGTGCACCTCGCTGATCAGCCCGTCGCGCTGCTCGACCGCGGCCACCGAGACGATCTGCCCGCCCTCCCAGGCGATCAGCGCGGCCGCGCCGTTGACCTCGGCCGTCGTGAAGGTGATCCCGCTCAGATAGCGCTCGGAGATGCCCAGCAGGAAGCGGACGACCTTGTCGCGGCCCTCGATCGGCCGCAGGGCCGCGCTGACCTTGCCGCCGCCGTCGCTGAAGAAGGTGACGTCGGCGGCGAGGATCTTCTCCAGGCCCGCCAGGTCGCCGTCGCGGGCCGCGTTCATGAAGGAGGTGACCAGTTCCTCCTGGAGCTCGGGCGCCGGCTCGAAGCGGTGCTCCTCGTCGGCGATCCGGCGGACCGCCCGGCGGTAGAGCTGCCGGCAGTTCGCCTCGCCGAGGTCCAGGACGCCCGCGATCTCCCGGTGGCCGTAGCCGAACGCCTCGCGCAGCACGTACACCGCGCGCTCGGTCGGGGTCAGCCGCTCCAGCAGGACGAGCATCGCCACGGAGACGGCCTCGCGCCGCTCGGCGGACTCCAGCGGGCCGAGCGTGCCGTCGGAGGTGACCACCGGCTCCGGCAGCCAGGTGCCGGTGTAGGTCTCGCGCCGGGCCCGCGCCGAGGTCAGCCGGGTGAGGCAGAGGTTGGTGACGACCTTGGCGAGCCAGGCCCCGAGGCGGTCGATCTCCGCGCGGTCGGCGCCGCTGAGGCGTAGCCAGGCGTCCTGGACCGCGTCCTCCGCCTCGTCCGCGGAGCCGAGCAGCCGGTAGGCCAGGCCGAACAGCCGGGGTCGGTGCGACTGGAACTCGTCGGCGAGCGCGGTGACGGTCATGCCTTCACCCTGCCACGAAGGCCTCCCCGCCGGAGGGACGGGGAGGCCTGGCGGGCGGGGAGACCTTCGTGGTGCGGCAGCCTGTTCGGCGGCGCGGGCTTGAGAAGACCCGGCGGCGGGGCAAGGGCCGTCGTCACCCGCCGCCGGGCCCGTCCATCGGGGTTCAGCAGGCGCCGAGGTCCTGCCACACACCCCATTCACCGGTGGTGCCGGGCTCCTCGCCCTGCGTCCACCACTTGGACTTCCACGAGTGCCCCTTATGGGCGACCGTAGTGCCGCCGCCGTAGGTGCCGGTCGCGCTCCAGGCCGGGGCCGTGCAGGTCCCGCCGGTCGGCGTGGGCGTCGGGGTCGGGGTCGGGCTGCCCGTCGGGGTCGGCGTGGGGGTCGGGGTCGGGGTGGGCGTGCCCGGGTCCACCACGGTGGTGCCCCGCGCCAGGTCGTCGGCCAGCGCGTAGGTCTTCCCGCCGAAGGTCACCGTCCAGTTGGACGGGGTGGAGACCGGCAGGTAGTACACGAAGTCCAGTTCCACCGAGGCGCCCGGCGCCAGCGTCTGCCAGGCCGGCAGCTTCAGCGACACCCGGTTGTACGGGCCCTTCAGACCGCCGACGTTGCTGCCCGAGTGGTCGCTGCGGATCACCGAGGTGCCCCAGCCGGACTGGTCCTTGGCGTTGGCGGGCGCGGAGGTGCCGTAGTCGAACTGGAACTCCGTGCCGCCCGGCAGCGTCGCCGACGTGCTGTTGGTGATCTTCAGCTTGGGGCTGATGGGGTAGTTGGAGTCACCGAGGGGGAACTGTCCGAATTCCACGTCGATGTCGACGGCCTGGGACGGAAGAGCGATCGTGGAACGCTTGGCTCCGTACGGAGCCGCGGACTTGAACTTCTCGTACATCGCCGTAGTCAGGGTCGAGCCCGGCTCGTACTGGCCCTTGGCGGCGTTCCACCGGTAGTCGCCGGCGAGCTCCCAGATCATGGTTCCGCCGAGGCCGCCCGCGACGACGTAGTCCGCCTTGGCGTTCACCGACTGCTCGTCCTCGGTGGACAGGAACACCTTCTTCTCGGCGTTCCACAACCAGGGCGCGACCAGGGTGGAGTCGTACTTGCGGGCGTAGGTGCCGGTCAGCCTGGTGTCGGCCGGGAACCCGTACTTGGTGACATAGTCGCCGACGACACCCTTCTCAAGGTTCTTGGCGTGCCACATAGGATTCGAACCGGCCGGTGACTCCTTGCCGTTGGTGTCCAGATCGTGCCAGAGGTTGTCGATGCCGCTGGCACCGTCGCCGCACTTGGTGAGGCCGGACCCGGCCGGACAGGTGGTCGTCGCCGCCTTGCCCCACAGACCGTCCGTACCGCCGGTGACGTTCTTGAATCCGCGGGTGTAGTACGGCAGGCCGATGTTGATACGGCCGGCCGGCATCGAGCCGCGGAAGTAGTGAACGGCCCAGTCGGTGTTCAGATATCCGATTCCCCCGTACTGGGAGGTGGAATACACGCCCGCGGCGGCGAGTTCGGCGTCCTTTCCGTCGTCGAACAGCGAGGCGTTCGGGCCGACGTACTCGTTCCAGGCGCCGTGCAGGTCGTAGGACATGATGTTTACGTAGTCCAGGTACTTCTGGACCTGGAACGTCTCCATACCGCGCAGCAGATATCCGGAGGAGGGAGCGGCGACCGAGAGGAGGTAGTGCTTCCCGTCGGCGGCGCCCGCGCGGTCGAGCTTCTCGCGCAGCGTCTTCATCAGGGCCGCGTAGCCCTTGACCAGGCCGGCCCGGCGGGCGTTGGAGAGGGACCAGTCGAGCGGGTTGCCCGCGTCCTTCATCGTCGTCGGGTACTCGTAGTCGATGTCGACGCCGTTGAAGCCGTACTTCCTGATGAACTCGACGGACGAGTCGGCGAAGGTGTCGATGCCCGCCTGGTTCACCGAGCCGTCGGCGTTGGTGGCCATCGAGTAGAAGCCGCCGGAGTTCACCCGGCTGCCGTCGTCGGCGAAATAGCCGCCGGTCTCGGCCCAACCGCCCACGGAGATGAGGGTCTTGACGTTCGGATGCTGCTTCTTGAATTTGTTCAGCAGGTTGAAGTGGCCCTTGTAGCCGAATGCCGGGTCCATCTCGGCGCCCGCCACGCCGGGCCAGGTCATTCCGGTCGCGGAGTTCTTCGCGCCGTCCGAGCCGACGGAGATCCTGTGGGAGCCGTCGATGTGCGCGAAGGCGTAGTTGAGGTGGGTGACCTTGTCCCAGGGGATGTCGGAGGCGAGGTAGGCGGGGGTCCCGTCCTTGCCCGTGCGCCAGCCGGTGAAGTAGCCGATGACGCGGCGCTGGTGGTCGGCGCCCATCTTCTCGCGCCCGTCGGCGTCGTAGACGGAGCAGTAGGGGACTTCGACACCGGGCGTCCGGTACAGGCCGTCCGGACGGCAGGAGTCCTGGTCGGCGGCGTGGGAGACGGTGGCCGGGAGGCCGGCCAGCAACAGACCCGCGGCCGCGGCGGCGGCCGCGAACAGGGCGGGTCTCGCTGTGTTGCGCGAGGGGGACATCAAGTCGGTTCCTCTCCACGGAAGTTGCGCAGACCCTAGAGAGGACTAGACCAATGCGTCAATAGGTATGGACCAATCTGGTGCCCTGGTGGACCTCGAGCCTTCGTCGAGCGTTCTGTGAGCGAGCCCACAAACATCACCCGCATGGAGGAGTGCTCTCCGTGGCAGACTGGCCCTGTACCAGTAGCAGCGCACTCCGGGGTCGGTGAAAGTCCGAACCGGCGGTTACAGTCCGCGACCCGGTCGCCTCCAGCGGCCGGTTGACCAGGTGAAATTCCTGGACCGACGGTTAAAGTCCGGATGGGAGGCAGTGCGCGGCGGGCGAGCACATCCTGTGCGCGTCGCCGTACCGGTTCGCCTTTTCGGGCGAGCTCTGTCCGGCGTCGCTCCCGGTGTTCTCGTGCGCTCTCTCTGTCGTCATCGACAGGCCCCGGAGTCCGTGCCCGAAGAGGCAGGAGGACCCGGGAAGTGTTCACCGGAATCGTCGAAGAGCTGGGTGAGGTCACCGGCGTCGAGACTCTCGACGACGCCTGTCGCTTCCGGCTGCGCGGACCCGTCGTCACCGAAGGCGCCAAGCACGGTGACTCCATCGCGGTGAACGGCGTGTGTCTGACCGTCGTGGACCACGAGGGCGACGAGTTCACCGCCGACGTCATGGCGGAGACCCTCAAGCGCTCCAGCCTGGGCGCCCTCACCGTCGGCTCGCGCGTCAACCTCGAACGGCCCACCGCCGTGGGCCACCGCCTCGGCGGCCACATCGTCCAGGGCCACGTCGACGGCACCGGCGCGGTGGTCGGGCGCAGCCCCTCGGAGCACTGGGAGATCGTCACGATCTCCCTGCCCGCCGACCTCGCGCGCTACGTCGTCGAGAAGGGCTCCATCACCATCGACGGCATCAGCCTCACCGTCGTGGAGGTGGGCGCCGACTACTTCACCGTCAGCCTCATCCCCACCACCCTCGCGCTGACCACGCTCGGCCACAAGCAGGCCGGCGACCCGGTCAACCTCGAGGTCGACATCATCGCCAAGTACGTCGAGCGTCTGCTCACCACCGGCCGGGGGGAGGGGGCGTGAACTGGCTCGACTCCGAGGCGTTCGTCCTGTTCGACCAGCGCATCATCTGGTCGGACCTGGTCGGCAACGTCCTCGGACTGATCGCCCTCACCCTCGGCTGGCGCCGCTCGGTGCTGACCTGGCCCGTGCAGTTCCTGGCCGGTCTCATCCTCTTCGGCGCCTTCTACGGCCACCTCGCCGGCAGCGCCGGCAAGCAGGTCGTGGTCATGCTCGTCGCGCTGTACGGCTGGTGGCGGTGGAGCCGCCGGGGACGGACCGCGGACGGTCACGTCTCCGTACGCTTCGCCACCTGGACCGAGCGCGGCGCCATGGCCGCCGCGGCAGCCGCCGGCACCGTCGCCGTCGCCCTGCTGTTCAAGGCGTATCCGAGCCTGTCCTGGGATCCCTGGCCGGACGCCTACATCTTCGTCGGCACGATCGTCGCCATGTACGCGCAGGCACGCGGCATGGTCGAGTTCTGGCTCGCCTGGCTGCTCGTCGACCTCGTCGGCGTGCCGCTGAACTTCGCCAACGGTTACGCGTTCTCCGGTTTCGTCTACGTCATCTACGGCGCGCTCGTCCTGTGGGGCCTGCGCGACTGGTGGCTGCGCTCCCGCAACGGCGCGCGGCCGGCCCTGGAAGGAGCGCCCGCATGAACACCACCCCCGTCCTCTACAGCACGGACGACCTCGACGACTTCGTCCTGGACCCGATCGAGCGCGCCATCGCCGACATCGCGGCCGGCCGTCCGATCGTGGTCGTGGACGACGAGGACCGCGAGAACGAGGGCGACCTCGTCATCGCCGCCGAGCACGCCACCCCCGAGATCGTCGCCTTCATGATGAGCGAGTGCCGCGGTCTGATCTGCGCCCCCATGGAGGGCGACGAGCTGGAGCGCCTCCAGCTCCCGCAGATGGTCGCCGCCAACACCGAGTCGATGCAGACCGCGTTCACCGTCTCCGTCGACGCCTCCGCCGTCTACGGCGTGACCACCGGCATCTCCGCCTCCGACCGCGCCACCACGCTCCAGCTGCTGGCGAGCGGCACCGCCCAGGCCGACGACTTCGTCCGCCCCGGCCACGTCTTCCCGCTGCGCGCCAAGCCCGGCGGCGTCCTGACCCGCAACGGCCACACCGAGGCCGCCGTCGACCTCGCCCGCCTCGCGGGCCTGCGTCCGGCCGGCGCCATCGTGGAGATCGCGGGCGAGGACGGCACCATGCTGCGGCTGCCCGAGCTGATCCCGTTCGCCCGCAAGCACGGTCTGACGATCATCTCCATCGAGGACCTGATCGCCTACCGGCGCTCCACCGAGCCCACCGTCCGCCGCGAGGCCGAGACCCGGCTGCCCACCGCCCACGGCACCTTCACCGCCGTCGGCTACCGCTCCACCGTGGACGGCGTCGAGCACGTCGCCCTCGTCCACGGCGACCTCGGCGACGGCAAGGACGTTCTGGTCCGGATGCACTCCGAGTGCCTCACCGGCGACATCTTCAGCTCCCAGCGCTGCGACTGCGGCCCCCAGCTCGACGCCTCCCTGGAGCGCATCCAGGCAGAGGGCCGGGGCGTGGTGGTCTACCTCCGCGGCCACGAGGGACGCGGCATCGGCCTGATGTCCAAGCTGCGCGCCTACGAGCTCCAGGAGCGCGGGCGCGACACCCTGGACGCCAACCTCGAACTCGGCCTGCCCGCCGACGCCCGCGACTACGGCGCCGGCGCGCAGATGCTGAAGGACCTCGGCGTCGTCAGCGTCCGCCTGATGACCAACAACCCCGACAAGACCGACGCGCTCGTCCGGCACGGCATCGAGGTCACCGAGCGCGAGCCGATGCCCGTGCACGCGGGCGAGCACAACCTCCGCTACCTGCGTACCAAGCGGGACCGGATGGGACACGATCTGCCCTGGCTGGACACACCCGCCGCGGCAGCCCCCGCGTCGACGTCCACCTGCGAGAACCAGTAACCGACCGGCCATCTGCGACATCCGGCAACAGACCAGCGAGGAGACACAACACCGTGAGCGGCAAGGGCGCACCCAACCTGTCCGTACGCAACGTCGGCGACCTTAGGGTCGCGGTGATCGCGGCGCAGTGGCACGAGAAAGTGATGGACGGACTGGTCGACGGCGCCCTGCGCGCCCTGCACGACCTCGGCATCGACGAGCCGACCCTGCTCCGGGTCCCCGGCACCTGGGAACTCCCCGTCGTCGCCAAGGTCCTCGCCGGCCGCGGCTACGACGCCGTCGTCGCCCTCGGTGTCGTCATCCGCGGCGGCACCCCCCACTTCGAGTTCGTGTGCCAGGGCGTCACCCAGGGCCTGACCCAGGTGTCCGTCGAGACCGGCGTCCCCGTCGGCTTCGGCGTGCTCACCTGCGACACCGAGGAGCAGGCCCTGGACCGGGCCGGTCTGCCCGGCTCCAACGAGGACAAGGGGCACGAGGCGGTCACCGCCGCCGTCGCCACCGCGGCCACCCTGCGTTCAGTATCCGAACCGTGGCGCTGACCGGTGCCGGGGACCGCGTAGGGTAAGGACCACCATGTCCAAGAAGACGTTCGAGGAGCTCTTCACCGAGCTCCAGCACAAGGCCGCCACCGGCGACCCCGCCACCTCCCGCACCGCCGAACTCGTGGGCAAGGGCGTCCATGCCATCGGCAAGAAGGTCGTCGAGGAGGCCGCCGAGGTCTGGATGGCCGCCGAGTACGAGGGCAAGGAGGCGGCAGCCGAGGAGATCTCCCAGCTGCTGTACCACGTCCAGGTGATGATGGTCGCCCGCGGCATCTCCCTCGACGACGTCTACGCCCACCTGTAAGCACCCCGCACCCGTCCGCCGCAAGACATCACGCAAAGGAAGCCGACCTCATGCTGCGCATCGCCGTCCCCAACAAGGGTTCCCTCTCAGGCCCTGCGGCGGACATG
This sequence comes from Streptomyces sp. NPDC005017, assembly GCF_042873115.1. NCBI lineage: Bacteria > Bacillati > Actinomycetota > Actinomycetes > Kitasatosporales > Streptomycetaceae > Streptomyces > Streptomyces sp. NPDC005017. The sequence goes on from NZ_JBIALD010000031.1 coordinate 30,333, forward strand.
CTGCATGAGGCCGGCTACCAGCAGCGGCGGGAGTCCAAGGAACTGCGGATCGTCGACCCGGAGAACGAGGTCGAGTTCTTCTACCTCCGCCCCCGCGACATCGCGATCTACGTCTCCTCCGGCCGCCTCGACATCGGCATCACCGGGCGCGACCTGCTGATCGACTCCGGCGCCAACGCCGAGGAGATCCTCCCGCTCGGCTTCGCCCGCTCCACCTTCCGCTACGCCACCAAGCCCGGCACCGCCAAGGGCGTCGAGGACCTCGGCGGCATGACGGTCGCCACCTCCTACGAGGGCATCGTCGCCAAGCACCTCGCCGACAGCGGCATCGACGCCTCGGTCGTCCACCTCGACGGCGCCGTCGAGACGGCCATCGAGCTGGGTGTGGCCGAGGTCATCGCGGACGTCGTCGAGACCGGCACCTCGCTGCGCAACGCGGGCCTGGAGGTCATCGGCGAGCCGATCATGAGGTCCGAGGCGCTGGTCGTCCGGCGCACCGGCGCCGACCCCGACGACCCCAAGGTCCAGCAGTTCCTGCGCCGCCTCCAGGGCGTCCTGGTCGCCCGGACGTACGTGATGATGGACTACGACATCCGCGCCGAGCACCTGGAAGCGGCCGTCGCCATCACCCCCGGCCTGGAGGGCCCGACCGTGTCCCCGCTGCACAACGAGGGCTGGGTCGCCGTCCGCGCCATGGTGCCGACCAAGGAGGCGCAGCGGATCATGGACGACCTGTACGCCATCGGCGCGCGGGCCATCCTGACCACCGCCATCCACGCCTGCCGGCTCTGACGGGGCGCGCACGACATGTCGGAACTCCCCGCCCTCCCCGTCACCTTCCGGCCCGGCCGCACCCGCGCGGTGCTGCTCACGGCCGCCACCTCGATCTTCGTGGTCGTCTCGGCCGTCGCGCTGCTCCTGGAGCGCCTCAGCCCCGGTGAGCGGATCAGCTTCGTCCTCACGGCCGCCCTGCTCTCCGGCGTCGTGCTGATGCTGGCCCGGCCCAAGGTCGTCGCCGACGAGAACGGCATCACCGTCGTCAACTTCGCCAGCACCCGCCGACTGGGCTGGCCGGAGATCGTCCAGGTGAACCTGCGCGTCGGCGACCCCTGGGTGTTCCTCGACCTCAGCGACGGCACCAGCCAGCCCGCCATCGGGATCCAGCCCGGCATCGCGAAGGAGCAGGCCATCGCGGACGCGCGGACGCTGCGCGCGCTCGTCGAGGCCCGTTCAGGGCACGACCCCGAGACGTCCCGGAGCTGAGGTCCGGGGTGATCCCGGGGCCGACTCCGGGGCGTCCACCCTGCCGCACGGGCCCGTGTCTTGATTAATCTGGTGGCGGAGGCGTTTTCGCTGCGCCTCCGCCCCTGTGGCACCGTCCGGTGCACAGGGGTTCCTGCTACCCGAGGAGTGACCCTCTCCGGCGATGGACGGATCGTCCTGCAGTACCTGCGCCGCCCCCTGCCGACATAGCACGCACCCCTTCACCGGAGTCCGTGCCCTTGCGCAGGCGGTGGCACCATGAGCACCCCCCTGCTGCTTCTCGCAGCCGCGTTCCTGCTCATCCTGGCCAACGGCTTCTTCGTGGCGGCCGAGTTCGGTCTGGTGACCGTCGAACGCCCCGAGGCCGAGAAGGCCGCCGCCGAAGGCGACCGCCGCGCCCGTACGGTCGTGGAGTCGCTGAAGGAGCTCTCCTTCCAGCTCTCCGGCACCCAGCTCGGCATCACCATCACCTCCCTCGTCGTCGGCATGCTCGCCGAACCCGCCCTGGCCAAGCTGCTCGACGGCCCGGTCACCGCGCTCGGCGTACCCGAGGGAGCCGTCTCCGGCGTGGCCGTGATCATCGGCATGCTGTTCGCCTCCGCCGTCCAGATGGTCGTCGGCGAACTGGTGCCCAAGAACTGGGCCGTGTCCCGCCCGATGCAGGTCGCGCGGTTCGTCGCCGGCCCGCAGCACGCCTTCGCCCGGCTGTTCCGGCCGGTGATCGCCGGGCTCAACGCGGTCGCCAACCGGCTGGTCCGCGCCCTCGGCGTCGAGCCCACCGAGGAGCTCGCCTCCGCCCGCACCCCCGGTGAGCTGGTCTCCCTGGCCCAGCACTCCGCCCAGGCCGGCGCCCTGGAGCAGGACACCGCCGACCTGTTCGTGCGCACCCTGTCGCTGGCCGAGCTGACCGCCCAGCACGTGATGACGCCCCGGGTGAAGGTCAGCGCGCTCCAGTCCTCCGCCACCGCCGAGGACGTCGTCAACCTCACCCGCGCCACCGGTCTGTCGCGCTTCCCCGTCTACCGGGAGAAGATCGACGAGATCGTCGGCATGGCCCATCTGAAGGACGCCCTGGCGGTGCCCGTGCAGGAGCGGCTGCGCACCCCGGTCGCCCGGATCGCCCGGCCCGCGCTGCTCGTCCCCGAGACCCTCCCGGTGCAGCCGCTGCTGGCCCGGCTGCGCAGCGAGCAGCCCATCGCCGTCGTCGTCGACGAGTACGGCGGCACGGCAGGCGTGGTCACCCTGGAGGACATCGTCGAGGAGATCGTCGGCGAGGTCCGCGACGAGCACGACGGCCAGGACACCCCCGAACTGGCCCCCGCCCCGGCGGAGGACGGCCGGCCCGCCTGGGACGTGGACGGCAGCTGCCGCGTCGACACCCTGGCGCGGATAGGCATGGACGTGCCCGAGGGCCCCTACGAGACCGTCGCCGGCCTGGTCGCCGATCTGCTCGGCCGTATCCCGGCCGCCGGTGACCGGGCCGAGCTGCCCGGCTGGCGGCTCTCCGTGCGCCGGGTCGGTCACTACAGGGCCGAGCGGGTGCGCCTGGTGCGCACCGCCGCCGTCCGGGAGGCCGCCCGATGAGCGTCCTGCAACTGCTGTTCGCCGCGCTGCTGGTCCTCGCCAACGGCTTCTTCGTCGGCGCCGAGTTCGCCCTGGTGTCGGTGCGCCGCAGCCAGATCGAGCCGCTCGGCACCGCGCGGGCCCGCCAGGTGCTGCACGGCCTGGAGCGGCTGCCGCGGATGATGGCCGCCGCCCAGTTCGGCATCACCATCTGCTCCCTGACCCTGGGCGCGGTCGCCGAGCCGACCGTGGCGCATCTGCTGGAGCCCCTCTTCGAGCGGATGCATCTGCCGCACGGCGTGATCCACCCGCTCGGCTATGTCATCGCGCTCGCCGCCGTGGTCTTCTTCCACCTCGTCATCGGCGAGATGGTCCCGAAGAACCTCGCCATGGCGGCCCCCGAGAAGACCGCGCTCTGGCTCGCCCCCGGCCTGGTCGCGTTCGCCCGGGTCTGCGGGCCGGTCACCCATGCCCTGGGCTACTGCGCCCAGGCCGTCCTGCGCCTGTTCCGGGTCGAGCCCAAGGACGAGGTCGAGGCGGTCTTCACCAGCGTCCAGCTCGGCCGGCTCGTCGAGGACTCCGGTCAGGCCGGTCTGCTCGACCCGGAGGAGCAGGAACGCCTGGAGGACGCCCTGGAGCTGGCCTCCCGCCCGGTGACGGACGTGCTGCTGCGCGGCGAGTCCCTGGTGACGGTGGGCCCGTCGGTCACCCCGGGCCGCATCGTGGAGCTCACGGCGAGGACGGGCTACTCCCGCTTCCCCCTCGCCGCCGACAACGGGGTCTACATGGGGTACGTCCACGTCAAGGACGTCCTCGACCTGGAGGACTCCGACCGGGCCGTCCCCCAGCACGTCTGGCGCCATATGACGACCCTCCGGTCCGACCTGCCCCTCGACGACGCCCTCACGGTCATGCGCCGGGCGGGGACCCACCTCGCCCAGGTGGCCGACGCCTCGGGCCGCGTGCTGGGCCTGGTCGCCCTGGAGGACGTGCTGGAGCTGATCGTCGGCGAGGTCAGGGACCCGGCCCACCGGGCTCCGGCACCCTCCCCGGCACCCGTCTCGGCCCCGGAGGTACGGGTCACCGAGCCGAGGCCGACGGGGGAGCCGGAAGGAGTGCTGGCCTCGTAGCCGCGCCGCCGGGGGTGCGGGCCGGGTCGACGGCCCGCCCGCACCTCACGCGGTACGGTCCCGCGCGGGGAACGGCGCAATCTTTCAGGGGCGCGGGGAACTGCGCGACCCGGGCCACGAGGAACCGGGCGATCCTGGGGCTCGCGAGCGCAGAACTCACCCTTGAGGGGCGCGGGGCCGCGAACAACGCCCCCGCATCCCCGAAGGACGGGCCGTACCGGCCCTACAGGGCGGACGGGTCCTGCGGGCCGCGCCCCGACAGCACCTCGCCGTAGGCCTGCATCAGATCCGGCAGCCGCAGGGTCGCCAGGTCGTCCCTGGACAGGCTGCCGGGGTAGGCGGACAGCCGCAGATCCCGGTAGGCGCAGCTCTTCTCGTACAGGGTCCGCAGGAAACGGCCGTTGCCCAGCTCGTCGATCCACCCCTGGTCGACGACGTGCCCCGCGATGGACCGCAGTTCGTCGATCGCCTCGTCGTCCCAGGCGTCGCCGTTCTCGGCGGCCAGCACCTCGCCGATCGCGGTGAGTTCGAGCGGGCGGTAGGAGGGGAAGTCGACCCGGGTCGTGAACCGCGAGGACAGCCCGGGGTTGGCGGCGAGCAGCCGGTCCATGCCCTCGGGGTAGCCGGCCAGGATCACCACGAGATGGTCGCGGTTGTCCTCGGCGCGCTTCAGCAGCACCTGGAGGGCCTCGTCGCCGTACGCGTCGCCCTTGCCGTAACCGGAGTTGGAGAGCGAGTAGGCCTCGTCGACGAAGAGGACGCCGCCGAGCGCGGAGTCGATCAGCTCGTTGGCCTTCACGGCGGTCTGCCCGAGGTACTCGCCGACGAGGTCCGCCCGCTGGGCCTCCACGAGATGGTCCCCGCCCAGCAGGCCGAGGGCGTAGAAGACCCGGCCGAGAATGCGGGCCACCGTGGTCTTGCCGGTGCCGGAGGGGCCGGAGAAGACGAAGTGCCGCTTGGGCGGCTGGACCGGCAGCCCCTGACCGGTCCGCAGCCGTGCCATGTTCAGCTGTGCGGACAGGGCCTTGACCTGGCGCTTGACCGGCTCCAGGCCCACCATGCGCTCGAGTTCCGCGAGCGCCTCGTCGAGTAACGCGGGGTCCGTCGGACCTGCGGGCAGCGGCCCGGAGGGCACCACGGTCTTCTCGCGCACGGCCGGGTCGGTCACGGCGGGCAGCGGCGCGGCCGGCGGCAGCAGATCGGGCTCGGGCAGCCGCAGATCACGGCCGTCCATGCCGAAGAGCGGGTCGAGGACGTCCATCCCGTCCACGCTGTCCTGCCCTGCGCCGGCCAGGGTGATGGCCGCCAGGTCGGAGGTCTCGTCGTAGCCGTCGCCCTCGGAGATCGCGGCGAGCCGGGCCGAGGTGTCCATGAACGCGGGATCGACGCGGTGCACGGCCCGGTACAGCGGCAGCGCGGCCGCCGAGCGGCCGGTGCCCTCGTGGGCGCGGGCCAGCCAGTAGCGCAGCTCCTTGCGCTGCGGCTGCTCGCTGCGGCAGCGCATCAGCGCGGCCGACAGCAGCGGCTCGGCCTGTCCGTACATCTCCAGCCGCACCCGGGCCATGCCCCCGAACAGCCCGGCCTCGATGCCGAGCAGCGGGTCGTCGATCAGCGAGTCGGTGTGCCGGACGAGCTGCTCCCAGTCCTTGACCAGATAGGAGCGGCAGGCGTGCAGGAACCGCACCTGCGGGTCGGCGTCCACGGGCGGCAGTCCGGCCAGCGCCCGGTCCAGCTCGGGCACATGGCGTCCGTCCAGCCAGTGCGAGGCGTGCGCGAGCAGGAGATCGCGCGGACTCTCCAGCACCGGCTGCACCCACCAGCCCAGCCAGTACCAGGAGTTGAGCGTGCGCCTGTGCCGGGCGCGCTGTTCGCCGAAGCGGTCGCGGTGCCGGAACATCCGCAGCAGCGCGGTCGTCGTGTCCACCCGCAGCGCGTGCAGTCCGAGCCAGCCGTCCGCCATCCCGGGGTCGAGCCGTACCGCGGAGCGGAACTCCTCCTCCGCCTGCGGATAGGCGCCCATGGTGTAGGCGTCGACCCCTCGCAACCAGGCGAGGTCGGCCGGGGCCTCGGGGCCCTGCGTGCCGAAGTCCATCACGTCCCCCACAAGCCGTGCCCCCGCTGGTTCACCGGCGGGCGCTCGCCCGTCGGCCGTCGCGCTCGAACCGCCCTGCCGCGGACCGGAGTTGCCCGACGCGACCTTCGTACGAAGGTCGCTCCGAGGGCATCGTACCTGCGTGGGTGTCGCCCGCCGAAGGGTGCGGCACCGGCCGTTCGGCGCGCCGGGAGGGGGCGGGGGCGCACCCCGATCCGGTGACCGAGGGTGAGCATGCGGCGCCTCACAGCGCTCGGCCGGGGGTGTGAGGACAGAACGAAGCCCCCGGTCACGGGGGAACAACCGGGGGCTTCGCGTCGATGGGGCGCCCTTTCGGTGCGCACATTGAGAACGTAAGTCCTGTACGGCCTGACGGTCAAGCGGAGTTGGGGCACCGGTCAAAGTTCAGATGACGCGATCTCCACAGTTCCATCACATTGTCTACAGTTGCTTACGGAGTGTCACATTGCGGCGTCGGCAGCCGGTCCGGGCAGTACCTCGTACCCCTCTTGCACCTGCCGCACCACGAGATCGGCAAAGGGGCGCGAAGGGTCCTCGGCGAAGTGCCGCCGCTCCGCCGGGACCCAGCCGTCCCAGAACACGCGCTGCTCCGCACCGTCCCGCGCCCGCCCGCGGTCCCACGCCTCCCGCGGCGGCATCTCCATCCACAGCAGCCGCGCGAGATACGGCCGCAGCGCCCGGCGCCCCGCGCCGACCCCCTCGATCAGCACCACCTCGGCCGACGGCAGCTCCCGCGGCGGCCCGAAGCGCCGCGCACGCCAGTCGTACGGCCGGTATGCGGCCGGTTCGGCCCGCGACAGCGGCTCGACGACCTGCCGCAGCACCCGGTCCGTCCAGGCGAACAGCTCCTCGTGCGTGGCGATGTCGTCCAGGCGCAGCACCGGCGCCCCGCCCAGCGCCCCGGCCAGCCGCCCGGCGAAGGTCGACTTCCCGGAACCGGCGTGTCCGTCGACGGCGACCAGCCGGACGGGCCCGCAGGACGGCGGCAGTGCCCGCAGACGGCGGGCGAGGTCGGGCAGCGAGGACGGGTTCACCCGCCCATCATCCCCGCCGCTCCCGCCATGCCGAGGTCCAGGTCATGCCAGTGGTCGAAACCAATATTGGTGGCCGCGGCATGCCCCGAGATGCTGGCTGGAGCAGGGTGCCTGCGGCCATAGTTGGCGGACGCAGCCATGCATCGGGCCCGCCCCGACTCGGACACCTGGGAGTCACACACCCATGAGCAGAGCCGAACAGCCGTCCCGCAGAAGCGTTCTGGCCGCCGCCGTCGCCGCCGCGGTCGTCACCGGCGCGGGCCCGGCGGCGGCCGACGCCGCGGCCGGGAACGGCACCGGCACCGAGGGGGCGGCGGGCGCCGACCGCCTCGTCGACAACCGCGCCTGGACCTCGTACACCGACTGGCGCTCGGGCACTGCCCGCGGCACCCGCGCGGTCGCGGGCGCCCGCCCGGCGCTCGTGCTCGCCACCCCGGCCGGCACCGCCGACTACACCGACCCGCACACCGGCACCACCGCCGCGTGGGAGTACGCGACCTGGACCTCGCCGCTCCACGCGCTCTCCGTCCCCGCCACCGAGGTCATCGCGTCCTGGAACGCCGACACCCCGGCCGGCACCTGGATCCAGGTGGAACTGCTCGGCACCTACTCGGACGGCACGCGGACCCCGTGGTACGTGCTGGGCCGCTGGGCCGCGGGCGACCAGGACATCCGGCGCACCTCGGTCGACGACCAGAGCGACGGCCGCAGCAGCGTCTGGACCGACACCTTCGCGATCGACGACGCCTCGACCGGCCTGCGGCTGGCCTCCTACCGGCTGCGGCTGACCCTGTACCGCCGTCCCGGCACCAAGGCCACCCCGGCCGTGTGGCGGCTCGGCGCGATGGGCTCCGACGTCCCCGACCGCTTCGCCGTCCCCGCCTCCACACCCGGCCTGACCAGGGAACTCGGCGTCCCGCGCTACTCGCAGGAGATCCACAAGGGCCAGTACCCCGAGTACGACAACGGCGGCGAGGCGTGGTGCAGCCCGACCTCCTCGCAGATGATCGTCGAGTACTGGGGCGCCCGGCTGAGCGAGGAACAGCTGTCCTGGGTCGACCCGGCCTTCGCCGACCCGCAGGTGTGCCACGCGGCCCGGTACACCTACGACTACCAGTACGCGGGCTGCGGCAACTGGCCGTTCAACGCCGCCTACGCCGCCACCTTCCGGGGCCTGCAGGGCGTGGTCACCCGGCTCCACTCGCTGGCCGACTTGGAGACGCTGATCGAGGCCGGTATCCCGGCCATAACGTCCCAGTCCTTCCGCGCGGACGAGCTGACCGGCGCCGGGTACGGCACCTCCGGGCATCTGATGACGGTGATCGGCTTCACCGCGGAGGGCGATGTGATCGCCAACGACCCGGCCTCGCCGAGCAACGAGGCGGTGCGCCGGATCTACCGGCGCCGCGAGTGGGAGAACATCTGGCTCCGCACCAAGCGGTACAACGCCTCCGGCAAGGTCGCCTCCGGCACCGGCGGGGTCTGCTACCTCTACTTCCCGGCCCACCCGACCCCTCGGCAGCGCCGGGCGCTGGCGGCGGTGGGGGTGCGCTGAACGCGGCCGGGCCGTCCCCGGCGAGGGACGGCCCGCCCGGCTGTGAGCAAGCTCTCCACCGCAAAAGCCGCCTCGGGTGGCAAGGTGGACAGCATGACCACGAACGCAGCCGCCTCCGCCCGGGTGACCACGGGCGGGCCCACGGAGGACGACGGCCCGAAGATCGCCGAGCACGCCATGGGCTGGACCCTCGTCGTGGTCGTCGCGATGCTGGTGACCCAGCTCGGTCTGCTCTGACGCGATTCCGCCGACCGCGGCGCGGGCTCCGCGCGCCCCGGGAACAGTCTCCGCCCGTCCTGGCCCGTTTCGCCCCGGCCGTCACTGCCCGATCCGCCCCGATGGTGACCGTCCCGGCCGAAACCGAGCCTCCCTGCCCCGTATCGAGGTAATTCCCCACCCGTTACCGGAGCCCCCGGGGGCCGACTCCGGCCGCCGTAACCGGCCCCCGGACCTCTGTGACCTGAACCACCCATGACCTGACATACTGCGGGGGTCCCGCCGCCCGTTGGATTTCAGGTTCGAAATTGGACATCAGTCACCAGCGTGACGCCGCCCGCCCGAGGGTGCGCGGCACCGACCGCTCGCTGGCGCGCCGCGCCGAACTCATCTCCATCGGGCGCAAGCTGTTCGCCGACACGTCCTACGACGCGCTCTCCATGGACGACATCGCCCGCCAGGCCCATGTCGCCAAGGGCCTGATCTACTACTACTTCCAGTCCAAGCGCGGCTACTACCTGGCCATCGTCGAGGACTCGGTCGCCGACCTGGTCGGCTTCGCCGCGGGCGGGCTCGAACTGCCCGCGGTGGACCGGGTGCAACGGACCATCGAGGGCTATCTGCGCTACGCCGAGCACCACCACGCCGCCTACCGCACCATCGTCAGCGGCGGTGTCGGCTTCGACGCCGAGGTGCACGCCATCCGGGACGGGGTGCGCGAGGCGATCGTGACGACCATCGCCGAAGGGGCGTACGGCCGCCGGGAGATCGGGCCCGTGGCCCGGATGGGGCTGCTGGGCTGGGTCTGCGGTGTCGAGGGCGCCACGCTGGACTGGATCGACCGGCCCGGACTGTCCCGCGACGACATGCGCGAACTGCTGGTGAAGATGCTCGGCGGCACCCTGCGCGCCATCGAGGAACTCGACCCGGCCCACCCGGCCCCCGAGCCCGCCCGACGGCCCGTGTGAGCGGGGCGGGAGAGTCGCTCCCGCCCCACCCCGCCCCGGAACAGGGTCAGTTGATCGCGCGGATCAGCTCACCGTTCGCGGTGTCCCCGCTCAGCTCCCAGAAGAAAGTGCCGCCGAGGCCCTGGCCGTTCTTGTAGGCCATCTTCCCCGCGATGGTCGCCGGGGTGTCGTAACTCCACCAGTTGCTGCCGCACTTGGCGTACGCGGTGCCGCCGACCGTGCCGGTCACCGGGCACTTGGTCCTGAGGACCTTGTAGTCCTCGATGCCCTGCTCGTACGTGCCCGCCGCCGGACCCGTCGCGGTGCCGCCCGGCGCCGCCTTGGTCACACCGGTCCAGCCGCGGCCGTAGAAGCCGATGCCGAGCAGCAGCTTGGAGGCCGGGATGCCGAGGCCCCTGAGCTTGGCGATGGTCGCCGAGGTGTACAGGCCGGCCTTCGGGATGCCGCTGTAGGAGTTCAGCGGCGAGTGCGGGGCGGTGGGGCCCGCGGCGTCCCAGGCGCCGAAGTAGTCGTACGTCATCGGGTTGTACCAGTTGACGTACTGCGCTGCACCCGCGTAGTCGGCGGCGTCGATCTTGCCGCCGGCGGTGGCGTCGGCGGTGATCGCGGCGGTGACCAGGTTGCCGGAGCCGAACTTGGCGCGCACGGCCTGCATCAGGTTCCTGAAGGCCGCCCGGCCGCTGGTGTCGCAGCTCGCGCCGCAGGCGTTGGGGTACTCCCAGTCGATGTCGATGCCGTCGAAGACGTCCCGCCACTTGGAGTTCTCGACCAGGTCGTAGCAGGACTGGGCGAAGGCCGCCGGGTTGCGGGCCGCCTCGCCGAAGCCGCCGGACCAGTTCCAGCCGCCGAAGGACCAGAGGACCTTGAGGCCGGGGTGCTTCTTCTTGAGCTTGCGCAGCTGGTTGAAGTTGCCGCGCAGCGGCTGGTCCCAGGTGTCGGCCACGCCGTCCACCGACTCGGCGGCGGTGTAGGCGCGGTCGGTGGCGGCGTAGCCGTCGCCCATCACGCACTTGCCGCCGGTGACGTTGCCGAAGGCGTAGTTGATGTGGGTCAGCCTGGAGCCGGAGCCGGAGGTCTCGATGTTCTTGACGAAGTACTTGCGGTCATAGGTGCCCCATTCGGTGAAGTAGCCGACGACCTTCGAGCCGACGGCGGCCCCGGCCGCGGGGGCGGTCGTCGTCGCGGTGGCGGTGCCCGCGCCGGCCAGCAGTCCGGCGCCGAGCGCGCCGCTACAGAGCGCGGCGACGAGGGTACGCAGGGGAGTTCGCATCGGTGTCTCCTCGTGGGGGAGAGGGGGACATGCGCCGGCACGGCCGCCCATGGGCAGGGCTGCCCTATTGGCATGGACGCGATAAATGCCGGTGATCCGACACCGTAGGAGGACTAGACCACTGCGTCAATGGTGCGTACCAATCCCGTAGGCTGTGGGATTACCAGAAGTAAGCGCTCGTTAACCAGTGACTCGAGGCCGCCGATCGGGCATACTCACAGCGCCGAGCCGCTGGTCAGCAGCCTTCCGAGACCCGGAACTGCGAGCATCGACCGGCACCCAGCCAGACCAGGCGGTGCCGCCCACACGACGGGCCGGACCGCCCGTGCCCGACAGGGAGGAGAGCGTCGCCATGCCCGACCGCGCCCCGCAGCCGGTGGACCGTCAACTGCCCACGGACGAGGCCCGGGATCTGATCTCGCTCGTCCGTGACATCGCGCAGCGCGAGATCGCTCCGGCGGCGGCCGAGGAGGAGGACGCCGGGATCTTCCCCCGTGAGACCTTCACCCTGCTCTCCCGCTCGGGCCTGCTCGGCCTGCCCTACGACGCCGAGTACGGCGGCGGCGAGCAGCCCTACGAGGTCTACCTCCAGGTCCTCGAAGAGCTCGCGATGGCCCGGCTCACGGTCGGTCTCGGCGTCAGCGTCCACACCCTCGCCTCCTACGGGCTCGCCGCCTACGGCACCAAGGAGCAGCAGACCGAGCACCTGCCCGCCATGCTCGGCGGCGGTCTGCTCGGCGCCTACTGCCTCTCCGAGCCCGCCTCCGGCTCCGACGCCGCCTCGCTGCGCACCAAGGCCGTGCGCGACGGCGACGACTGGGTGATCAGCGGCACCAAGGCGTGGATCACCCACGGCGGCATCGCCGACTTCTACACCGTGATGGCCCGCACCGGCGAGGACGGGGCGCGCGGCATCACCGCGTTCCTGGTGCCCGGCGACGCCGAGGGGCTGAGCGCGGCCGCGCCGGAGAAGAAGATGGGCATGAAGGGCTCGCCCACCGCCCAGGTCCACCTCGACGGCGTCCGCGTCCCCGACAGCCGCCGCATCGGCGAGGAGGGCCAGGGCTTCTCCATCGCCCTGTCCGCGCTCGACTCCGGGCGCCTCGGCATCGCGGCCTGCGCCATAGGCGTCGCCCAGGCCGCCCTCGACGAGGCCGTGGCGTACGCGAAGGAGCGCCGCCAGTTCGGCCGTCCGATCGCCGACTTCCAGGGCCTGCGGTTCGTGCTCGCCGACATGGCCACCCAGATCGAGGCCGGTCGCGCGCTGTACCTGTCGGCGGCACGGCTGCGCGACGCCGGGCTGCCCTTCGCCAAGCAGGCGGCCATGGCCAAGCTGCACTGCACGGACACCGCCATGAAGGTCACCACCGACGCCGTCCAGGTGCTCGGCGGCTACGGCTTCACCGCCGACTTCCCGGCCGAGCGGTTCATGCGCGAGGCGAAGGTGCTTCAGATCGTCGAGGGCACCAACCAGATCCAGCGGGTGGTCATCGCCCGTCACCTCGCGGGTCCGGAGACCCGCTGAACTGACCGGGCCGCACCACGGGCGCCGCGAGCCGCACCCACTCGGGGTCGTGGCGCCCCGGCAGGGTGCGGCCGCGACTGGCCCAGGCGCGCATCAGATCGCGGTAGATGGGCGGATCCGCGGGCGGCGGCGCCGCGGCCATCGGCGGCGGCAGCGGAACCGATTCCGCCAGGGTCGGCACGAAGGATCGGAGCTGACGCCCGGTGGCGGTACGGGTGGGGGTCATACCGGTCCAACGCCGCGGGAGGGCCAGGGGTCACGGTCGGCCCGCCCGGCCGCGCCTTCACGAGTGACTCATCCGCGAGTCGCGGGCGTACACGCGTGCGGTCGTTCCCCGGAGCCTCGCTGCTCGCCCCCGTCCGGCGTCGGAGCCGCCGTGCGGCGCCCTGACGCGCCTGGGCAGTCGAGGAAACGGCACACCGGCCCCTGGGCTCGGCCACCCTCACCTGGCCGCGGGCACAGTCGGCTTTCGCCCCCTCGCCCGGCTGCGGACACACCGAACCCGCACCACGGCGGTCCGCGAGCCGTGGTGCGGGGCGGTTACCGGTGCTGAACGCGAAGAACGCGAAGAACGCGGCTCAGGCGGCCTGGCGCCGCATCGAGGGGACCCGCATCGGGCGCGAGCCCGGCCCGCCGACGTGCGAGAAGGGCTGCATCCGCCAGTCGAGTCCCTGCGGGAGCGTCAGCAGCAGCGCGGTGTCCTGCTCCTGCGGCTCGAAGGTCTCGTCGGCCGGCCGGGCCTCGGTGGCGCCGCGGCCGGTTCCCGGGCACACCGTGAGCCCGAACGGGTTCCACGGCGACGCGCACAGCGCGTGCTCCGGCAGGGACTCCTCGTCCGCCAGGAGCGCGATGGGCTGCGCGCAGTCCGGGCAGATCACCCGGAACATCTCGAAGGTGTCGTACGTGTCGTCGAAGTCATCGCCGAAGACGTCGGATTCGACGCCCTCCGGAGCGGGCTCGACGACCGGCTGCTGCCGCTTGGGCGCGGTACGACCAGGACGCTTAAGACTCTGCATGGGTTCTCCCCCTCGGGCTGGGCCGTGAAGGCACTGCGGCCTCGACCACAGCAAGCACTTCCCGTCCGGCATCGGGGGTAATCACGACAGCATCACGGACGTCACCCCGGGCCTGTGGTGTTCGTCACACGGCGTTCGAAAGTGCAGGAAAACGGCGTGTCGGGGTCCCCTATCCGCTCCGGATCCGCCCCCTGCCCGCTCCGGCGGAGCTCCGCCGAGCCTCTGCCAGATCACGAACCGGGCATGACCACGGCTGTCGAGGTATCCGAGGAGATCAAGCGCACTGTAGGTTCTTGCGCCATGGAGGAGCTGGACCGTCAGATCGTGCAGCTGCTCGTCAAGGACGGGCGGATGAGCTACACAGACCTCGGCAAGGCCACGGGCCTGTCCACGTCGGCCGTGCACCAGCGGGTGCGCCGGCTGGAGCAGCGCGGTGTCATCCGCGGTTACGCGGCCGTGGTGGACCCCGAGGCCGTCGGGCTGCCCATGACCGCCTTCATCTCGGTCAAACCCTTCGACCCCAGCGCCCCCGACGACATCGCCGACCGGCTCGTCGGCGTGCCCGAGATCGAGGCGTGCCACAGCGTCGCGGGCGACGAGAACTACATCATCAAGGTCCGTGTGGCCACGCCCCACGAGCTGGAGGGCCTGCTGGCCCGCGTCCGTTCGCTGGCCGGGGTCTCGACGCGCACGACGGTCGTGCTGTCCACGCCGTACGAGGCACGACCGCCGCGGATCTGACGACGGGGCCCACGGGCGTACGGCGGCCGCGGACACACCCCGGCCCGCTGCTCCCACCCCCGCTCCCCGTGTACGGCGGTCGCGGACGCACCCGAGCCCCGGCTCCCGGCCCGCTGCTCCCACCCCCCGCTCCCGGCGTACGGCGGTCCCCGGCCCTGCCCGGTTCTCCGGACGTGAGGCGTGTCCGGCGCCCTGCGTGCGGGGCGGTCCGTCCGAGGCGCGAGACTGTTCCCCATGAGTGAGCGCCCCGCCCCGCCGAAGACCGTCCTGCTCCGCCGAGGAGAGGTCCACAGCCCCGCCGACCCCTTCGCCACCGCCATGGTCGTCGAGCGCGGCCAGGTCGCGTGGGTCGGCTCGGAGGGCGCGGCCGACGCCTTCGCCGACGGGGTCGACGAGGTGGTCGACCTGGACGGGGCGCTGGTCACCCCCGCGTTCACCGACGCGCATGTGCACACCACGGCCACCGGCCTGGCCCTGACCGGACTCGACCTGTCCGGGACCCCTTCGCTGGAGGCCGCCCTCGCGCTGGTGCGCGAGTTCGCCGCCGCGCGTCCCGGCGACCGGGTCCTGCTGGGCCACGGCTGGGACGCCGCCCGCTGGCCCGGCGGCCGTCCCCCGACGCGCGCGGAACTGGACGAGGCCACCGGGGGACGCCCGCTGTACCTCTCCCGGATCGACGTCCACTCGGCGGTCGTCACCACCGCGCTGCTGGACATGACCCCCGGCGCCGGCCGCCCGGACGGCCCCCTCACCGCCGACGCCCATCACGCCGTGCGGGCCACCGCGCTGTCCTCGGTCACCGGGGCGCAGCGGGCCGGGGCCCAGCGGGCGGCCCTCGCGCACGCGGCCTCCCTCGGCATCGGCTCCGTCCACGAGTGCGGTGGCCCGGAGATCTCCTCCGAGGACGACTTCACCGGCCTGCTGCGACTGGCCGCCGAACAGCCCGGCCCGCGGGTCGTCGGCTACTGGGCGGAGCGGGACGTCACCAGGGCGCGTGAGCTGGGCGCGGCCGGGGCCGCGGGCGACCTGTTCGTGGACGGCGCCCTCGGCTCCCACACGGCGTGTCTGCACCAGCCGTACGCCGACG
The DNA here is from genome assembly GCF_042873115.1 of Streptomyces sp. NPDC005017. Classification (NCBI taxonomy): domain Bacteria; kingdom Bacillati; phylum Actinomycetota; class Actinomycetes; order Kitasatosporales; family Streptomycetaceae; genus Streptomyces; species Streptomyces sp. NPDC005017. The sequence continues at coordinate 45,814 of NZ_JBIALD010000031.1, forward strand.
CGGGCCACACCGGCACCGCCTACCTCGACGCGTCGGACGTGGCCACCCATGTGGTCGCCTGCACCGAGGGCGGACTCCAGGCGGGCTTCCACGCCATCGGCGACGCCGCGGTCGGTGCCGTCGTGGAGGGCGTGCGCGCCGCAGCCGAGAAGGTGGGGCTCGATCGTGTCCGGGCCGCCCGGCACCGCGTCGAACACGCCGAGATGCTTACCCCCGAGGACATCGCGGCGTTCGCCGAGCTGGGCCTGACCGCGTCCGTGCAGCCCGCCTTCGACGCGCTGTGGGGCGGCGAGGACGGCATGTACGCGCGGCGGCTGGGCGCCGAGCGCGCCCGCACCCTGAACCCGTACGCCGCCCTGCTGCGGGCCGGTGTCCCGCTCGCCCTCGGCTCCGACAGCCCGGTCACCCCGCTCGACCCCTGGGGCACGGTCCGTGCCGCAGCCTTCCACCGCACGCCCGAACACCGTGTCTCCGTGCGTGCCGCCTTCACCGCCCACACGCGCGGCGGCTGGCGGGCGATCGGCCGGGACGACGCCGGCGTCCTGGTGCCGGGCGCCCCCGCGGACTACGCCGTGTGGCGCACCGGCGAACTGGTGGTGCAGGCCCCCGACGACCGGGTCGCCCGCTGGTCCACCGACCCCCGCTCCGGCACCCCCGGCCTGCCCGACCTGACCCCCGGCCGTGAGCTGCCGGTCTGCCTGAGCACGGTCGTCGGCGGGCGGACCGTCTACGTACGGCCGGGCGAGTGATCTGCGGCGGCGGGCGGTCCCCGGACCCTGCCCGCCGCCCGCCGTCCCACCTGCGCGTCCTCCCCGCCACCTCGCCCACCCGGCGTGGATGCGCAGGTCAAAGGGCTGTTGACAGGCCGCGGCCCGGGGCGGGTAGGTTCTGCGAGTCCACCACAGGACGCCCGACCGGGGCACGTTCGCACACTCGCCGCCCCGCCGCTGGGTCAGGACGGTGCACCGCACGGCACCGCCACCGGGAGCCAGGCCCAGCGCCCGCGCAGCGGCGAGAGAACGTTCCGGCCGGTCGGGAGGTGTGACCCGGGTGGGGCCCGGACGCTCAGTAGACAACGGCTCTCGGTCGATCCGCCGCCAGCGGGTCCCAGGCCGGCCCGAAGGGCGCCGGGCCCCCATCCGCTGCCCCGCCGGATCCCAGGCCGGCCCGCAGGCCGCCCGGGCCCCCTCCGCTGCCCCGCCGGCCCGGCCGCTCTCGTGACATCGCCACGAGCATACGAACGCCAGTCACGTCATCGCAGGACGCGGCCACTATGGTGGACGCCTGCGCACGGACACGAAGGGGCAGCAGTGAACGACGGCGACGCGACCGGGGCGGGACAGCTCCAGGGCAGGCGTTTCGGCCCGCTCGGTACGGCCTTGGTGATCATTCCGACCTACAACGAGGCGGAGAACATCAAGTCGATCGTGGGGCGGGTGCGGGCGGCGGTGCCCGCGGCGCACGTCCTCGTGGCCGACGACAACAGCCCCGACGGCACCGGCAAGCTGGCCGACGAACTGGCCGCGGGCGACGAACAGGTCCACGTACTGCACCGCAAGGGCAAGGAGGGCCTCGGCGCCGCCTACCTCGCGGGCTTCCGCTGGGGTCTGGAGCGGGACTACGGCGTGCTGATCGAGATGGACGCCGACGGCTCCCACCAGCCCGAGGAACTGCCCCGGCTGCTGACCGCCCTCAGGGGCGCGGACCTGGTCCTCGGGTCGCGCTGGGTGCCCGGCGGGCGCGTGGTGAACTGGCCGCGGACCCGTGAGTTCATCTCCCGGGGCGGCAGCCTCTACTCCCGTGTCCTGCTGGACGTCCCGATCCGGGACGTGACCGGCGGCTACCGCGCCTTCCGCCGCGAGACCCTCGAAGGGCTCGGCCTGGAGGAGGTCGCCTCGCAGGGCTACTGCTTCCAGGTCGACCTGGCCCGCCGCACGGTCAGGGCGGGCTACCACGTCGTCGAGGTGCCCATCACCTTCGTGGAACGCGAGCTGGGCGACTCCAAGATGAGCCGGGACATCCTGGTCGAGGCGCTGTGGCGGGTGACGACCTGGGGCGTGGGGGAGCGGGTCGGCAAGGTCGTGCACAAGCGACGGCCGTAGCCGCCGCCGTCTGGATCCCGCCGACGTCGACAACCCCTCGCCGGGCTTATCCCGGCCTGAGCCGCGTAGAGGCACACTGGACGCATGACAACAGGTGCCCCGACCCCGACCCAGCCGGCGAGGCCCCGCCGGTCCCGGCTGCGCAGGTTCCTGCCGCTGGGCCTCGCCGTATGGCTGGTCCTGGAGGTCTGGCTGCTCACCGTGGTCGCGGACGCGGCCGGCGGGTTCGCCGTGTTCCTGCTGCTGCTCGCCGGCTTCCTGCTCGGCGCGGCGGTCGTCAAGCGGGCCGGCCGCCGGGCGTTCCAGAACCTGAACGAGGCGGTGCAGCGCGGCGGCACCCCCACGGGCGGCGGTGGCAACGGCTGGATGATGCTGGGCGGCCTGCTGCTGATGCTGCCGGGGCTGATCTCCGACGTGTTCGGCCTGCTCCTGCTGATCCCCGTGGTGCAGAAGGCCGTCGGCCGCTCCGCGGAGCGCACCTTCGAGCGCAAGCTGCGCACGGCCGGCGCGGGCAGCCTCGGGGACGCCTTCCAGCAGGCCCGTATGCACCGCCCCGACGGCAAGGTCGTCCAGGGCGAGGTCATCCGGGACGAGCCGGGCGGGGGCACCCCGCAGGAACCGCGCCCGCCACTGACGCGCTGAGGCACCGAACACGCGTAGGGCCCCCGGTCACCGGGGGCCCTACGCATGTTCGCCGAGACTTCCCACTTCCGGACATACGGTGTCCGGTCCGGGCATGCGCAGACCGCGGGCGCCGTACGTCGAAACGTACGGCGCCCGCGGTCATTGTCGGCATGCGCTGCCGCAGCCTGGTCCGCCGGGACCTATGCGGACTTGCGGCTGTCCCGGGGGTGAACGGCGATGTTCATCGCCCCGGAGCGGAGAACCGCCAGGCGCTCCTCGAGGACCTCTTCGAGTTCCTCACGGGTGCGCCGCTCCATCAGCATGTCCCAGTGCGTACGCGCGGGCTTGGCCTTCTTCTCTTCAGGGCCGTCGCCGTCCACGAGGAGTGCGGGGGCCCCGCAGACCTTGCACTCCCACTCCGGCGGGATCTCCGCCTCGACCGAGAAGGGCATCTCGAACCGGTGCCCCTTCTCGCATGCGTACTCCACGGCCTGGCGTGGGGCCAGGTCGATGCCGCGGTCCGTCTCGTAGCTGGTCACCACGAGGCGCGTGCCGCGAAGAGCTCGCTCACTCATGAATCGTGCCTCCCGGGCTTGTCGCCCACAGGACAGGTGTCGCTGTCGTCGTCATCCGGTCAACGTCCGGTCGGCGGTAAAGATTCCCGTCCCGTTTCCCGTTCCGGGTCGTGCGTCGCCGTCGTAGCCGCAGCCTTGTCAATCAGTGCAGTACCCACCGGCGCCCGGTTTGTCACCTCTGCTAGGAGATGTCACCCGGCGTTTCTGAATCTTTGACGCGCAGTAACGGTACGCCTGGCAGGCCAAAGGCGTACACTACCGCCCTTTCGCCCTGAGTGCTAAATCTTCTCGGGAACGGGATTGCCCGCGTCGCTGATCGCCCGGTGTACCGGAACCCGCGCGAGCAGGACGAATCCCAGGACGAAGAAGGCGACGAGCGAGATGATCGCGTCCCGGTAACTGCCTGTCAGCTGGAACGTCAGCCCGAACAGCAGCGGCCCCAGCCAGCTCATCCCGCGGTCGCTCAGCTCGTAGGCCGAGAAGTACTCGGCCTCCTTGCCGGGCGGGACGAGGTGGGAGAACAGCGAGCGGGACAGCGCCTGGCTCCCACCCAGGACCAGCCCGATCCCGGCCGCCAGCACGAAGAACCACACCGGCTGGCCGGCGGGCAGGAAGTAGCCCGCGGCCAGGGTGACCGTCCAGGCGACCAGCGACCCGAGGATCGTCCGCTTGGCCCCGTAGACACGAGCCAGTCGGCCCAGTCCCAGCGCGCCCGCCACCGCGAGCACCTGGACGAGCAGTACCGCCGTGATGAGCGTCGACTGCTCCAGGCCCAGCTCCTCCGAGCCGTAGACCGAGGCCTGGGAGATCACCGTCTGGATACCGTCGTTGTAGACCAGATAGGCCAGCAGGAAGCCCAGCGTCAGCGGATGGCGGCGCATGTCGCGGACCGTGGCGGCCAGCTGCCTCAGGCCTGGGGCGGTCGCCTCACGCACCGGGGTGCGGCGGTCGCGCAGCCGGCGCAGCGGGATCAGCGCGAAGGCGCCCCACCACAGGCCGGCCGAGGCCAGGCAGATCCGTACCGCCATGCCCTCGGACAGGCCGAAGCTGTCGTGGGCGAGATAGAGGACGAGATCGGCGACCAGCACCAGGGCGCCGGCCGCGTAGCCGAACGCCCAGCCCCGCGAGGAGACCCTGTCCCGCTCCTCGGGGGTGGCGATCTGCGGCAGATAGGAGTTGTAGAGCATCATCGCCACGGACTGCGCGGCGTTCGCGACGATCAGCAGGGCGCCGCCGAGCAGATAACGGTCGCCGTCCAGGAAGAACATCCCGGCCGTCGCCCCGGCCCCGATGTACGCGGCCACCCCCAGCAGCGGCTTCTTGCGGCCGGTGCGGTCCGCGGCGGCGCCCACCAGCGGCATGGCCAGCACTGAGACGATCACCGACAGGGACACGGCGTAGGGGAAGAAAGCCCCCGCGCGCACCGGGATGCCGAGCGGGTGCACGAACCCGTCGGCGCCCGCCGCGTTCTCGGCCACCGAGGTCAGATAGGGGCCGAGGAACACGGTGAGCACACTGGTCGAGTAGACCGAGCACGCCCAGTCGTAGAAGTACCAGCCGCGCTGTTCGCGCCGCCGGTCCGCGGCCTCGTCGACGGCCGCCGTCCCCACGGTGTCGGTCCCCACGCGCGCCCTCGCTTCCAGGTGCTCACGCCGCGCGCGGGCGCCGTCCGGGGCGTCAGACCCAGACGCCCCGGTCCTCCATGACCTTGCGCAGTGTGTCGATGTGATCGGTCATGATGCCATCGACACCGAGGTCCAGGAGCCTGTGCATCCGCTCGGGTTCGTTGATCGTCCACACATGCACCTGGAGGCCGCGCGCGTGGGCCGCGTGGACGAAGCGGTGGTCGACCACCTTGACGCCCGACTGGGACTCCGGAACCTGCGCCGCGACCGCCGAGGCGCGCAGTGCCGCGGGCACGCCCCAGGAGCGCAGCCGCAGGTTCAGCACCCCGCGTGTGCCGTACGAGGTGGCCAGGCGCGGTCCGGCCAGCCGCTGTGCACGCACCACCCGCGCCTCGGAGAAGGACCCGACGCAGATCCGGTCCCAGGCGTCGGTGCGGTCGATCAGCTCCAGGAACGGGCGCAGCGCCGGCTCCGCCTTGAGGTCGACGTTCCAGCGCACCTGCGGGAACTCCTTCAGGAGCTCCTCGAACAGCGGCACCGGTTCCTGCCCCGCCACCCGCGCGCGCCGGACCTCGGCCAGGGTCAGGTCCCCGATCCGCCCCGCCCCGTCGGTCACCCGGTCCAGCGTCGAGTCGTGGAAGGCCACGATGCTGCCGTCCCGCGTGGCGTGGACGTCCGTCTCGATGTACCGGTAGCCCAGCTCGACCGCGCGCCGGAACTGGAGGGTGGTGTTCTCCAGGCCGTCGGCCGCCCCGCCGCGGTGGGCGAACGGTATGGGGCCGGGGTGGTCGAGGTACGGGTGGCGTATACGGGTGCTGGTCACGGACGCAGTATGGCTCCTCGGGGTTGACCGGTGGCAACGACCGTGCTGCCGTCCGATGCCGGGGGAACGGCGAAGACACGCAGGAAGAACTGGGCCAGCGGGCCGATGGACAGCGCGTAGAACAGCGTGCCGACGCCGATGGTGCCGCCCAGCGCGAAGCCGGACACCACGACCGCGACCTCGATCGCGGTGCGCATCAGCCGGATCGAGCGGCCGGTGCGCCGGTGCAGTCCGGTCATCAGCCCGTCGCGCGGACCGGGGCCGAAGCGGGCGGCGATGTACAGGCCGGTGGCGACACCGTTGAGCAGGACGCCGGCCAGCATCAGGGGCACACTGACGGTCAGCCCGTGGACCTCGGGGAGGGCCGCGAGGGTGGCGTCCATGGCGATGCCCACCACGAAGACGTTGGAGACCGTGCCGAGCCCCGGCCGCTGGCGCAGCGGGATCCACAGCAGCAGCACCGCCGCGCCCACGACGATCGACACCACGCCGATCGTCAGGCCGGTCAGCTCGGCCAGACCCTGGTGCAGGACGTTCCACGGCTCCAGTCCCAGGCCCGACTCCACCAGGAGGGCGGAGCTGGCGCCGTACAGGGCGAGGCCGGTGTAGAGCTGGATCAGGCGGCGGACGAGCCCGCTCCGCGTGGCGCCTCTCGTGTGCAAGATGTCCCCCCGGTGGTGGAAGTGGCCTGGCGCATGACACTCTGTGGCTTGGGAACCAGCGCCATCCATGGCCAATTCCGGGAAGGTGGACTGAAAAGCATGGCCCAGTGGACCTCCGCCGTCGGGGCGGCCCAGCTCGCCCGGCTCCTCAAGTCGCAGCAGGAGCGCCCCGCGGGCCCCGGCACCCGCCGCCCGCCCGCCTACCGAGCCCTCGCCGACGGCATCCGGCTGCTGGTGCTGGAGGGCCGCGTCCCGGTGGCCGCCCGGCTGCCCGCCGAAAGGGAACTCGCCCTCTCGCTGTCCGTCAGCCGCACCACCGTCGCGGGCGCCTACGAGGCGCTGCGCGCCGAGGGCTTCCTGGAGTCCCGGCGCGGCGCGGGCAGCTGGACCGCCGTGCCCGCCGGGAACCCGCTGCCCGCGCGGGGCCTGGAGCCGCTGCCGCCCGAGGCGCTCGGCTCGGTGATCGACCTCGGCTGCGCCGCCCTGCCCGCCCCCGAACCCTGGCTCACCCGCGCCGTGCAGGGCGCCCTGGAGGAGCTGCCGCCGTACGCCCACACGCACGGCGACTACCCCGCCGGGCTGCCCGCGCTGCGCACGATGATCGCCGAGCGGTACAGCGCGCGCGGCATCCCGACCATGCCCGAGCAGATCATGGTGACGACCGGCGCGATGGGCGCCATCGACGCCATCTGCCATCTCTTCGGCGGCCGAGGGGAGCGCATCGCGGTCGAGTCGCCCTCCTACGCCAACATCCTCCAGCTCATGCGGGAGGCCGGGGCCCGCCTGGTACCCGTCGCGATGGCCGAGGGGCTCACCGGCTGGGACGTGGACCGCTGGCGCCAGGTCCTGCGCGAGGCCGCGCCGCGCATCGCGTACGTCGTCGCCGACTTCCACAACCCGACCGGTGCCCTGGCCGACGAGGACCAGCGCCGTCAGCTGGTGGAGGCCGCCCGCTCGGCCGGGACCGTGCTGGTCGCCGACGAGACGATGACCGAGCTGTGGCTGGACGAGGGGATCGCCGCGGCCATGCCGCGTCCCGTGTGCGGCTTCGACCCCGCCGGATCGACCGTGATCACCGTCGGCTCGGCCAGCAAGGCCTTCTGGGCCGGTATGCGCATCGGCTGGGTGCGCGCCGCCCCGGACGTCATCCGCAGCCTGGTCGCCGCCCGCGCCTACGCCGACCTGGGCACGCCCGTGCTGGAGCAGCTCGCCGTGAACTGGCTGTTCAGCACCGGCGGCTGGGAGTCCGCCGTCGAGGTGCGCCGGGCCCAGGCGAGGGAGAACCGGGACGCGCTGGTCACGGCGGTCCGGCGGGAGCTGCCGGACTGGGAGTTCGAGGTGCCGCAGGGCGGTCTGACCCTCTGGGTGCGCGCCGGTGGCCTGTCGGGGTCGCGGCTCGCCGAGGCGGGGGAGCGGGTCGGCGTACGTGTGCCGTCCGGGCCGCGCTTCGGGGTCGACGGCGCGTTCGAGGGCTATGTGCGGCTGCCGTTCACCGTCGGCGGAGCCCTCGCGGAGGAGGCGGCGGTACGGCTGGCCGCGGCGGCCCGGCTGGTGGAGAGCGGGGCGACGGCGGGTGCCGAGGCGCCCAGGACCTTCGTGGCGTAAGGCCCGGTACGACAGGAGAGCCGGGGCGGGGGGACCCGTCCCGGCTCTCGGCTGTGCGGTGCCGCCTCAGCTCTCCGCGGCCATGGCCTCCGTCGGCACCTTGTTGACGGCGGCCTCGCCGATCGGCACCTTCTCGACCGGCACCTTCGTGACGGGCACCTTCTCGAAGGGAGCGTCGTCGGCCGAGGCGCCGGCCAGGGAGACCATGGCCACGGGCACGCTCTCCACGGGGACCTTCTCGACGGGCAGCACGGGGATCTTCCCGGCCGGCGTACCCGGGACCGCCGCCGGCTCCGGCCGCACGTCCGCCCGCTCCGGTAGGACGTCCACCGGTTCCGGCTGCCCGTCCACCGGTTCCGGCAGGGCTTCCACCGGCACCTGCTCCGGTAGAGGGTCCACCTGCTCCGGCACGGCGTCCTCGTCCTGCGGGCGCGGCGGCAGCAGGCCGAGGACGGCCTGGCGATGGGCGTCGCTGGTGGCGTCGTCGTAGGGGTCGGGCGTGGCGGGCACCTGGAGGCGGAGCACTGGGCCGGTGCCCAGACGGGCGTAGCCGCGGCCGGGCGGCACCTGGGGGACGGGCGTGGTGTGCGGCGGAGCGCCCAGCACCGAGCGGAGCTGCTCGGCGGTGGCCGGTCCGAGCACGACACGCGCGCGTGTGTGCTGTCGTACGGCGTCCCCGAGCAGGTCGAGATGGTCGAACTGTTCGGCCACCACCACCGTCACCTGCGCGGCGCGGCCGTGCCGCAGCGGCAGCTGGAGCAGGGACAGCGGGTCCGGCCGCCCTTCGGCGGGGACATGGCCGAGTGCTCCGGGGCGGTCCAGCAGGATCCACAGCGGACGCCGGGTGTCCTCTGGTGGCGGCTGTCCCGCCTGGCGGGCGCGGTTCAGCTCGATGAGCCGGCGTTCGGTCTCGTGCGCCGCCCACTCCAGGGCGGCCAGCGCCCCGGACGCGCCGCACTCGACCGCGAGGACGCCCTCCCGGCCGGTGAGACAGGCGTACTCGCCGGTGCTGCCGCCCTCGACGATCAGTACGTCGCCGTGCTGGAGCGCCTGGAGGGCGATCGAGCGGACGAGGGTGGAGGTGCCGCTGCCGGGCTGGCCCACGGCCAGCAGATGCGGCTCGGTGGAGCGGATGCCGGTCCGCCACACGACGGGCGGGACGTCGCGCCGCTCCTCCCCGTGGGTGAGGGGGAGCGTGCGCGGGACCTCGCCGGGATCGGTGAAGCCGAGGACCGTCTCGCCGGGTGAGGTGACGAACCGCTGGGCGGCGATGTCGGTGGGCAGCGGGGCCAGCACGCTGACCGTGAGCTGGTTGCCCTCCTCGTCCCAGAGGAAGTGGTACTCGCGGCCGCGCCCCGACTTGGCGGTGAGCAACTGCTCGATCCGCGTCCGGGCGGCCGGTTCACCGTCCGTGAAGTACGCCGGGTAGCGGACCACGAGGTGGCTGATCCGGCCCGAGTCGTCGAACTCGAAGCCGGACAGCCCCTTCTCCCAGTCGCCGCCGTGGGTGTACAGCGGGGCCGGGTCCTCGGCGGCCGAGAAATAGGGGACCAGGGCCTCGTAGAGCGCTTGGAGGCGCTCCGTCTGGGACTCGTCGGGGCCCTCGGGGGCGGGCGGGGTGCGGTCCCTGCCGTGCCAGGCCGCGGCCGCCATCAGGGTGATGACGGCCAGCAGCGGGCCGTACGGCACCAGCGCGACGACCAGGACCACCGACGCCACCAGGAACAGCAGCGGTCCGCGCTTGTCCTTGGGGGTCTCGGTCCACCTGCGCCGTCCGGCGGACGCCAGCCGGCGCAGACCGCGGGTGATCGTGATCAGCGGATGGAGGACGTCGGTGGCGCTGTCGGCCGCCGTCCGGGCCAGCTCCCGGCTCCGGGCGATCTGTGTGCTGCCTGTGCTCAGGATGCGGGGGAGGGGGCGCCGGGCCACTTCTGTCTCCTGAAGGTGCGTACGGACGGGATCTGCGGCGTCAGAACTTGATGCCGCCGAGCAGGCTCGCCAGGCTCTCGCCGCCTGCCTTGATGCTCGGCGCGATGGCCGTACTGGCCAGATAGAAGCCGAAGAGGGCCGCCACGAGGGCGTGCGACGCCTTGAGTCCGTCCTTCTTGAAGAAGAGGAAGACGATGATGCCGAGCAGGACCACGCCAGACATGGACAGGATCATTTGAGTTCTCCTGGTTCGCGGGGACAGTCACCATGAGTACTTCCAGGCTCACAGGATGTATCCATACGATAAAAGGTGCAAATGAGGGAAATTCTCAATATTTCCCCCAGGTGGCGGAGTCATGGCGGCGTCGCCTGAGCAGGCAAGTTGCGTCGAACGGGTCTCGCGGTGATCTTTGCCTCGGGCGGCTCCGGCCATGTGCGCCCGTAGCCAGTACCCTGGCGATTCACCTGAACGGCTGCGAGGAAGGGCGGACCGGCCCATGAGTGAAGCCCCCGACCCCGAGGTCGTGGAGCTCGCGACCAAGATCTTCGATCTGGCCCGGCGGGGGCGGACCGAGGCACTCGTGGCGTATCTGGACGCGGGAGTTCCGGCCAACCTCACCAATGACCGCGGCGACTCCCTCGTGATGCTCGCCGCCTACCACGGCCACGCGGACGCGGTGCGCGAGCTGCTCGTCCGCGGGGCCGAGGCGGACCGCGTCAACGACCGAGGCCAGACCCCGCTCGCGGGGGCGGTCTTCAAGGGGGAGGAGGCTGTGATCCGGGTCCTCTTGGAGAGCGGCGCCGACCCGGCCGCGGGTACGCCGTCAGCCGTCGACACCGCACGCATGTTCGGTAAGGCGGACTTGCTCACACTGTTCGGAGTGCACTGATCCGAACGCCCTGACCAGGGAATACAGGGTCCCTGGCGGGTTACGCAACGGAATACGGGGGAGGCGGTACAGGGCCGCCGGATATTTCGGTCGCGGCATCGAAGAGCGTCGAGTCATCATGACGTCGTGATTCACGGACGCGATGGCTGGGCAGGTGTTGCCGCACCGCGCGGGCCGTGACGCGGTCCGCATGGGCCACCGACGAGAGGCAGAGGAAGATGGTCTACAGCAAGCATGAGACGGCGGGCGCCCCGACGTGTTGTCACGCGGCCAGGTAAAGCACGTTTCCCGGTTGCGTCGACGCTTGATGTGAGGCTGTTTCCCATGTTCGATCCGGTCATAGCGCCCAGCGGCACGCTGCTCGGCCTGCTTCAGCGGGGCCGTGGCGACGGCACACTGCACGCGCTCACCGCCCCGCGCGCCGAGGCACTCGCGGCGCTCAACCACTGTGTGGTGCGCGACCCCCGCCACGACTGGCAGGTGGAGAACCGCTCCCTGTACTACGCCCGTCTGTACCTCGACCTGGGCGGCGAACTCGACACCATCGAGGCCCATCTCTTCGACCCCGAGGACGTCCTCGACACCGAGGACTGCCGCACCGGCCTCGCCCTCGCGGTCCTCGGCCATCTCGCCTCCTACGGCAGGCGCGACGCGCTCGAACTGCTGCGCAGGTACGCCGCCCACGGCACCAACTGGGCCTGGGCCCTGGACGAGCTCGCCCTGCGTGACGACGACGCCGGACTGCGCTCGCTCGCCGCTCCCGTGCTCGCCCGCTTCCCGCGCGATCCCGGGGGCGACGCCGAACTGGCCGCCGCCGTGCGCGACGCCTTCGAGCCACGGCCCTGGCGGCTGTGGGCCGACGACTCCCGCGACTGGATCGCCACGCGCGTACGTGCCGCCCAGGAGACCGGCTGCTTCGACCGCTGGCAGCGCCAGATGCGGCCGTCCGGGCCCCGCCCGGGGTGGAGCGTCCAGGCGGTGTTCGACTGGGCCCAGCAGGGCATCGAACGCGGCACCGCCCTGCATGTCCCCGCCGCCCGCTGCCTCAGCGCCGTGGCCGGGCCCGAGGACCGCCCGGAGATCCTCGAAGCCGCCCGGACCGGCACCGAAGGTGCCCGCTGCACCGCCCTGCGCTATCTCGCGGACAGCGACGACCCCGCCGCCCTCGACCTGATCGAGCAGGCCGTCACCACCGGCCCCACGCCGGTCGTGGAGGCCGCCGTCGAGTCCTACGAGCGGATGGGCAGCGTCGCCGCCGTGGAGCGTGCCCGCCGCTGGGCCCACCGGCCCGACCCGCTCGGCGCCGCCGCCGGCCGGATGCTCGCCTGCCGGGGCGGGGCCCAGGACAAGGACCTGGTCCTCGGCGCCCTGCGCGAGGCCGTACGGGGCGAGGGGCCCGACGGGCCCACCCTGTGGACCCTGGTCGACGGAACCGGCCGACTCGGCATCGCCTGCGCCGCCCCCGTCCTGCGCCACGTCTACCGCGAGACGGCGTCCTCCCATCTGCGGGGCCGGGCCGCCCGCGCCCTCGCCGCCACCGACCCCGCCTTCGCCGCCGGATTCGCCGTCGAATGCCTGTGGGACTGCGAGGAGAGCACCCGCGAGATCGCCGCGCGGCACGCCGAGACCGGTGACACCCGCGTGGTCGACCGGCTCCGCCGGCTCGCCGCCGACCCGGCCGAGGAGGCCGAGGTCCAGACCGCCGTACGCAGCCGTATCGGCACCGAGACACCCCCGGCCTGAGCCCGGGCGCACCGGTACGGGGCATGTGACGCCTTTGGTCGGAAAACCCCGTACGAGCAACACGACGGGCGGTTCCCGGCCCGCCGGGTGAACAAGGGATGACCCGCGGGTCAGGCGCGCATGGACGCCGCCTGACCCGCGCGGGTGTGCAGCTCAACGCTCATGGGACGTTTTCGAACCGGAAAGATCCACGTTGACGCGTCCACGTCCGGTACGGCGACAACACCCGTATGCGTGTCGTCATCGTGACCGAATCCTTTCCCCCCGATGTGAACGGCGTGGCCCACTGCGCGCTCCAGACCGCCCGGCACCTCGTCGACCGCGGTCACGCTCCCCTCGTCGTCGCACCGGCCACCGCCGCCGGTACCGGACCCGAGGCCGACGCCCATGCGCCGTGCCCCGTCGTCCGCATCCCGTCCCTTCCGCTCCCGGGCTATCCCCAGGTCCGCGTCGCCCTCCCCAGCCGACGCGTCGCGGGCGCCATCGCCGACCACCGCGCGGACATCGTCCACCTGGCCAGCCCCTTCGTCCTCGGCGTCCGCGGCATGTCCGCCGCCGCCAGGCTCGGCGTGCCCGCCGTCGCCGTCTACCAGACGGACCTCGCGGCCTACGCCCGCACCTACATCAGCGCCGGTGAGGCCGCCGCCTGGCGGCGTATCCGCTCGGTGCACGCCGCCGCCGACATCACCCTCGCGCCCTCCAGCCACTCCCGTGGCGACCTGGAGGCCCACGGCGTACCCCGCGTGCACCTGTGGCCGCGCGGCGTCGACACGGTGCGCTTCCGGCCCGGGCTGCGCGACGAGAACCTGCGCCGCGAACTCGCCCCGAACGGCGAACTGATCGTCGGCTACGTCGGCCGCCTCGCCCCCGAGAAGCAGGTCGAACTCCTCGCCGGGGCCTGCGCCCTGCCCGGCGTACGCGTCGTGGTCGTCGGCGACGGGCCCAGCCAGGCCCACCTGGCCGAGGCCCTGCCCGGCGCCGTCCTCCTCGGCCGCCGCACCGGAGACGACCTGGCGAGGATCTTCGCCTCGCTGGACGTCTTCGCGCACACCGGCCCCTTCGAGACGTTCTGCCAGACCGTGCAGGAGGCCATGGCCAGCGGCGTGCCCGTCGTCGCCCCCGCCGTCGGCGGCCCCCTGGACCTCGTCGACCACGGCCGCACCGGGCTGCTGGTCCCGCCCCGCGACGCCGACGCCGTACGCGACGCCGTCGCGCGGCTGGCCGCCGACCCAGCCGCACGCGCCGCCTACGGCGCCGCCGGACGGGCCACCGTCGAGGGCCGCACCTGGGCCGCCGTCGGCGACCGGCTGATCGGGCACTACGAGAACGTGCTGCTCGCCCGGAAGGCGGTGCTGGCGGCATGACCGGTCAGTCGCTGCGGATCGTGCGCGTGGCGAACTTCGTCGCCCCCGCCTCCGGCGGCCTGCGCACGGCACTGCGCGAGCTGGGCAAGGGATTCAGGGCCGCCGGTCACGAGCCGGTGCTCGTCGTACCCGGCGACCGGCACACCGACCGGGACACCGAGCAGGGCCGCGTGATCACCCTGCCCGGCCCGATGCTGCCCGGCACCGGCGGCTACCGCGTCCTCACCGACAAGCGGCGCGTCGCCGCCGTCCTGGAGTACCTCGCCCCGGACCGCCTGGAGGTCTCCGACCGCACCACCCTGCGCTGGACCGGCCGCTGGGCCCGCCGTGCCAGGGTGCCCTCGGTGATGGTCTCCCACGAGACCGCCGACGGCGTGCTGCGCACCTGGGGCCTGCCGGAGGGGCTCTCCCGGCGGGCCGCGGACTCCCTCAACGTCCGCACGGCGCACGTCTACTCCAAGGTCGTGTGCACCACGGAGTTCGCCGAACGGGAGTTCGTCCGCATCGGCGCCCGCAACGTCGTACGGGCCCCGCTGGGCGTGGATCTGATCGCCCGTCACCCGGCCCTGCGCTCGGCGGCCCTGCGGGCCCGCTACGCGCGCGTGGACGAGACGCTGCTGGTGATGTGCTCCCGGCTGTCGGTGGAGAAGCGGCCCGGTACCGCTCTCGACGCCCTGGAGGCGCTGCGCCGCCGCGGGGTGCCCGCGGTGCTGGTCGTCGCCGGGGACGGACCGCTGAAGCCGCGCCTGGAGCAGCGGGTGCGCGAACGCGGCCTGCCGGTGACCTTCCTCGGCCATGTCTCCGACAGCGGGCTGCTCGGCGCGCTCCAGGCCTCCGCCGACGTGTGCCTGGCGCCCGGACCGGCCGAGACCTTCGGGCTCGCCGCCCTGGAGGCGATGGCCTGCGGCACGCCCGTGGCCGTCAGCGCCACCTCCGCGCTGCCCGAGGTGATCGGCTCCGCCGGGGCCTCCGCCGCCGACCACGGGGACGCCTTCGCGGAGGCCGTCGCCGGCCTGCTCGAGCGGCCCGACGCCGAACGCCGGGAGGCCGCACGCGCGCGTGCCGAGTGCTTCGGCTGGGGCACCGCGGTGGAGGCCTTCCTCGCCGCGCACGAGGCGAGCGTCCTCGCGGCCGGGGACCCGGTCCTGCCCGGAGGCACGGCATGAGACGTGGTCCTGCCCGCAGGCACGGCATGGGACCCGTCCGTTTCGTGGCACTCGGGGACTCCCTCACCGCAGGCGTGGGCGACCGGGTGGCGGACGGGTGGCGCGGCTGGGCCGCGCTGCTCGCCGACGGACTCGACCCGGAGGCCGTGTCGTTCACCAACCTCGCCGTCAGCGGGGCGCAGACCCGCGACATCGTGGAGTCGCAGCTGCCCGTCGCGCTCGGCCTGAAGCCGGACCTCGCCTCGGTCCTCATCGGCGTGAACGACACCCTGCGCTGCACCTTCGACATCCACGCCGTCGCCGCCCGCCTCGACCGGGCGTACGCGGCGTTCGCCGAGCAGGGCACGGTCGTCCTCACCGCCTGTCTGCCCGACCCGGGGGCGATGCTCGGGCTGCCCGGCTCGCTGGCCCGCCCGCTGGCCCGGCGCCAGCGGGCGGTCAACACCGTCGTGCACGCCCTGTCCGAGCGGTACGGGGCCGTGCATCTGCACGCCAGTGAGGGCGGCTGGCTGGCCGACCGGGCCCTGTGGAGCGCGGACCGGCTGCACCCGGGCGAGCGCGGGCACCGGCAGATCGCCCTGCGCTTCCACGAACTGCTCGCCGAGGCGGGCCTGGCCGACGGGAAACCGCCGGAGGCGGAGCCGCAGTGCGCGGCGCCCACCCGGGCGGCCAGCCTGCTGTGGCTGGCCACCGCGGGCACCGCGTGGGTGGCCCGGCGCTGCACCGACCTGCTGCCGCAGCTGCTGCGCCTAGCGGCAGACGAGACGCGTCACCGTGTCCGTGGCACCAGCGCCCGGCTCGACCTGGGCGCCGCCCACGCGGTGGCCCTGGCCCTGGCCGCGCTGTCGGTGGGGGACGGGCCGGAGCCGGAGGCCGCGTAGGACGGTCGGCCGAGAGGCGTCCGCGCCGGTCCGGGCCGGTGGGGGCGCCCCTTGCCGTTCGCGGGGACGGCTTTGGTGGTTCGGCGACTGCTCGACGGCGGGTCGGCGGGCTCAGGTGGGGTGTGCCGGCACGTCGGTGGTTCGGCGGTGGCTCAGGTGCGGCGTACCGGCACGAACCGTACCGGCGTGCCGGGTGCCGCCTGCGCGGCCGCCGGGAGGTCGGTGGCGCGGACGACGGCGACGACCGGGTAGCCGCCGGTGGTGGGGTGGTCGGCGAGAAACACCACGGGCCTGCCGTCGGGCGGTACCTGGACCGCGCCGAGCACCATGCCCTCGCTCGCCAGCTCACCCGCGCGGGCCCGCTCCAGGGCGGGCCCCTCGGTGCGCAGCCCGATGCGGTTGCTCGCCGCGGAGACGCGGTACGCGCGCGTGGTGAAGTCGCGCAGTGCCCGCGCGGTGAACCAGTCGTCGCGTGGGCCCGGGGTCACCCGCAGCACCAGCTCGGCGGGCGGGGCGGGCTGCGGCGCCACGTCCACGCGGGCGTGGCGCCCCGCCGCTGGTCCGATGGGCCTTGCGGCATGGCCGGCCAGCGGTGCCGGGCCGACGGGCAGTACGACGCCGTCGGCGAGGGGCGCCGGGCCGAGCCCGGACAGCAGGTCGGTGGAGCGGCTGCCCAGCACCGGTTCGACCGCGACGCCTCCGCGGACGGCGACGTAGCCGCGTACGCCCGTCACGGCCGGACCGACGTCCAGCACGGCGCCGGCGGGCACCCGCACCGGGGCGCCCCAGGCGGCCGGGCGTCCGTCCACCGTGACGGCACAGGGCGCGCCGCCGACCGCCACGACGACCGCGGAGCGCGGGCGCAGGGCGCAGCCGGTGAGCGTGGTCTCCAGGACGGCGGCGTCGGGCGGGTTGCCGACCAGACGGTTGACGAGCGCCGCCGCGGGGCCGTCCAGCGCGCCCGAACGGGGCACCCCGAGATGGGCGTACCCGGGCCGCCCCCGGTCCTGCACGGTGGTCAGCGCCCCGGCCCGTACGACGCACAGCGCGCGGTCGGTCATGACGCAGAGCGCGCGATCGCTCATACGGCATCTCCGGCTGCGGGGCGGCCCGCGTCCCGCCGGGTGCTCATCCGTCCCCCTGCGGCACGAACCGCACCCGTGCCCCCGGCGACAGCAGTGCCGCCGGTACGCGCGCGTGGTCCCACAGCACGCTGTCGGTGGTGCCGATCAGCTGCCAGCCGCCGGGGGAGGAGCGCGGGTACACGCCGGTGTAGGGCCCCGCGAGGGCCACCGCGCCCGCGGGCACGGCCGTACGCGGGGTCGTACGGCGCGGTACGTCGTAGCGGGGCGGCAGTCCGGTGAGGTAGCCGAAGCCGGGCGCGAAGCCGCAGAAGGCGACGCGGAACTCGGTGCCCGCGTGGATGCGCGCCACCTCGCGTGCGGACACGCCCCAGTGGGCGGCGACCTCAGCGAGGTCGGGTCCGTCGTAGCGCACGGGCAGCTCGACCACGTCACGCGTGCGTGGCGGTACGGGCGGCAGGGCCGTGGCGGTGAGCTCGGCGGCGGTCCGGGACGGCTCGGCCACGCCGTCGAGGAGCACCGTACGGGCGGCGGGGACCAGTTCGCGGACGCGGAGCGAGCCCTCCGCGCGGCGTCGCAGCAGCTCCGCGAGGAGGGCCTCCGCCTCCTCGCCGGAGGGGACCTCGACGAGCAGGGCGTCGTCGCCGACGCGCAGGACCCGAAGGGGGCCGGGGTCGCCGGTGCGGCTGGTGGGGTCGGTTTCGCGGTCGGTGGGATCGCCTGCGCGGTGGGTGGGATCGGTGCCCGTGCGCCCCGCGGGCAGGTTCCTCACCCGGGCGACGACGGGGTCGCCGCTCATGCGAAGGCCTCCACCCGCACCGAGGCGGCCTCCAGCCGTCGGCGGACCCGTCGGGCCAGTTCGACGGCTCCCGGGGTGTCGCCGTGCAGGCACAGCGACCGGGCGCGTACCTCGATCGGCAGGCCGGAGTGCGCGACGACCCGGCCGTCCCGGGCGAGGCCGACCGACCGTTCGACGACCGCGGCCGGGTCGGTGACCACCGCGCCGTCGCTGCCGCGCGGCACCAGCGTGCCGTGGTCGGTGTAGGCGCGGTCGGCGAAGGCCTCGGTGACCGCCGGGAGCCCGGCCTTCTCCGCCCGCTCCAGCAGCCGCGAGCCGGGCAGCCCGAGCACGGGCAGCGACGGGTCGGCCAGGAGGACGCCGTCGACGACCGCGCCCGCCTGCTCCTCGTCGTGCACGACCCGGTTGTAGAGCGCCCCGTGCGGCTTCACGTACGCCACGCGCGCACCGGCCGCGCGGGCGAACACCTCCAGGGCGCCGATCTGGTAGGCGACCTCGGCGGTCAGCTCACCGGCCGGTACGTCCATCGCGCGCCGCCCGAATCCGGCGAGGTCCCGGTAGGAGACCTGGGCGCCGATCGTCACACCGCGTGCGGCCGCCAGCTCGCACACCCGCCGCATGGTCGCCGCGTCCCCGGCGTGGAAGCCGCAGGCCACGTTGGCGCTGGTGACGACGGACAGCAGCTGCTCGTCGTCCGTCAGCCGCCAGCGGCCGAAGCCCTCGCCGAGATCGGCGTTCAGATCGATCGGGGTCATGGGCCCTTCGGGTCTCCTCGAGCCAGCGACGCGGTGACCAGCAAGGTAGAGGATCGTTGAACGATCCTTCAATACCCCTGTTGTCCCGTCCTCCCCACTACGGTTGAATTCCGGGCATGGCTGAGCAGCTGACGGGACTGGCCGGCGACCGCGTCCTCCTCGGGCGCACCAGCACCGCCGAGCGCGTCGCCGACATCCTCAGGAGCCGGATCGCCGAGGGCTGCTTCCCGCCCGGCACCCGGCTCTCGGAGGACAGCATCGGCGGTGCCCTCGGGGTCTCCCGCAACACCCTGCGCGAGGCGTTCCGCCTGCTCACCCACGAGCGCCTGCTGGTCCACGAGCTGAACCGCGGTGTCTTCGTGAGAGTTCTCACGGCCGAGGACGTCGAGGACATCTACCGCACGCGCGCGCTGGTGGAGTGCGCGGTGGTACGGGGCCTCGGTGAGCCGCCGTACGCGCTGGACGGCCTCGCCGAAGCCGTCGCCCAGGGCCGCCGCGCGGGGGCCGAGGACGACTGGAAAGCTCTGGGTACCGCCAACATCCGCTTCCACCAGGAACTGGTCGCCCTGGCCCGCAGCCCCCGCACCGACGAGCTGATGCGCGGCGTCTTCGCCGAGCTACGGCTCGCCTTCCACGTCGTGAACGCCCCCCGGCGGCTCCACGAGCCCTACCTGCTCCGCAACGAGGAGATCCTCCACGCCCTCACCACCGGAGACCCGACCGCCGCCGAACGCCTCCTGGACACGTACCTGTCGGACTCCCTGGCCACCATCGTGACCGCATACACCCACGACACCTCTGCGCCACCCAAGTAAGGGGCCATGCCGCCCTTCAGGCCCGTGAGAAACGGCGAGGCCAGCTCCCCAAGGGGCGCGGGGAACTGCGCGATCCGTGTCGCCCTTCAGGCCCGTGAGAAACGGCGGAACCGACTCTCCAAGGGGCGCGGGGAACTGCGCGATCCGTGTCGCCCTTCAGGCCTGAGGAACGGCGGAACCGACTCTCCAAGGGGCGCGGGGAACTGCGCGACAAGCCCAGGACGGCCCGCAGCCGAACACCCACGACGGCCCCCGCCCGACCGACCACCACGGCCCCCGGCCGACCAGGCCCACAGCCCACCTCCGCCCGGCAAGGGCCCCCTCCCGATTTGGGCCGTTGTCAGACCAAGCACCTAATCTGTGCACCGTGACTTCCCCCGCCCCGACGGACCTCGTCCCACCCCAGCCGACCGCAGGTCCCCGCCCCGCTCCGGGCCCGGCCGCCGACGAAGGCCTGGCCCGGCGCCTGCGCGCGCTCGCCTGCACCGCGCCGCTGCACGACCTCGACGCGCGCAAGGCCAACCTCGCGGGCGAGTACTCGGTGTACGGCATGGCGGAGGTCGCCCTCTCGGCCATCGACCTCGTCACACTCAACATGGACTTCGACACCGGCGCCGACCACGACCAGGTCGTCGCCCGCCTGGTGCCCCGGATCGCCGCCCAGGCCCCACGGCGCCCCACCGCCGAGCACGAGCGCGTGGCCCGCTGGGTGCTGGAGAACCTGATCAACGTGGGCAGCGTCGACCGGGGCTTCCGCGCGGTCTACGGCACCTTCGCGCCGGACGGCACCTACGTCCGCCGGGACTACGACTTCAAGC
The DNA here is from genome assembly GCF_042873115.1 of Streptomyces sp. NPDC005017. Lineage (NCBI taxonomy): Bacteria > Bacillati > Actinomycetota > Actinomycetes > Kitasatosporales > Streptomycetaceae > Streptomyces > Streptomyces sp. NPDC005017. The sequence continues at coordinate 66,072 of NZ_JBIALD010000031.1, forward strand.
TGATCGAGGAGGTCCCCGGCCCCGGCGGCAGCGTCTACCTCCGTACGACGGACGAGGCGGTCAACGTCCTGGTCGGCGCCCTCGACACCGATGTCACCAGCGCCCAGATCGCCGCCGAGGTCAAGCTGGAGGTCCTGATCAGCCGCGGCCGCCTCGCCGACGCCCAGCTCGCCGCGGAGCAGGCCCGCTACCGCACGGTGCAGTACTCCGAGACCCTGCGCAGGGCGCTGGACGCCACCCGGCGCAACGTCCGCGCGGTGGACTGGCTCGAGGCCGTTCCCGACATGATCGCCGAGGCGCTCGACCACGTGGCCGACCGGTACCGCCACGAGAACGCGATCCTGACGAACATCCGCAGGGCCCGCGACGAGTCCGAGGACCCCGAGCACAAGCGCCGCGCCGCCGAACTCGTCGACATCGTCAAGGACTGCATCCGGCGTCACACCCAGCTCCAGTCCCGGCTGCTGGAGGCGGGCCCGCTGTTCCGCGCGGAGCAGGACCGCCAGGCCTTCGCCACCCCCCTGGCCTCCTCGGGGATAGACCTCTACGGCCACCTCGTCGCGCCCGTGCTGCCGCTGCCGGTGGAGCAGGCGGTGCGGGTCACCGACGCGTACTTCGCGCGCGGGACCGGCTTCCGCACACCGGTGTCGGTACGGGTCGCCGACCTCGTGGAGATACTGCTGACGCCGCCGGCCGAGCGGGACCACCTCGGCGCCGAGATGCCGGAGCCGGACCTGATCGCCACGCCGGACGACAGCCGCTTCAGCGAGGAGCAGCTGGCCGCGGCCACGGAACTGCTCGACCTGCCCGCCGACGCCCCGCGCAGACTGTCGGGGCTGCTGGCCCAGGCCCGGCGGTCCGACCCCGAGCTTCCGTATCTGGTCGCCCTGCTGGCCGTGCACGCGGCCAGTCCCGCCGTCGGCACCGCCTACCGGCAGGGCGAGCAGAAGCTCCTGTTCGCCGTCGACGACGGCACCCAGCTGGAGGACCCCGAGTTCGGCGGCGCCGACCTGATCGTGGGGACCGCCCTGCTGGACGCCGCGGGCATGGCGGCGGACCGGACGGAAGCAGCATGAGTGAGCGACAGCGAAGCAAGGAGCCCAAGCCGTGACCGAGCACGTCGAGTGGAGTGAGCCGGAGACCGCCGCGGCACCGGCGAACCCCGCCGTCACGCCCGCCGACGCCGCCGACGCGGCTCGGCTCGTCGCCTTCGGCCTCCAGCCGAAACTCCAGCCCGCGCGGGACCAGGAGTACACCGGACTGCTGCGGCGCTACCGGGAGGACCCGCCGTTCGCCCGGCTCGCCGACGCAGTGGCCGCCGGGCTGGGGCTGATCGTGCTGGAGGTGTCCCCGCGGGCGGGGATGGCCGTGACCGCCGCCGAGGACTCGGTGTTCGCCGTCCGCATGGGCGACTACGCCCGCCGTACGTCCGCCGACGGCAGCGACCGGTTCCTGCACGGCCTCGCCCACCTCGCGGTCGCCGCCCTCGCCTTCCCGCGCGCCGAGGACCTCGCCGACGACGGCTACATCGGACGCGTCAGCGTCAACGGCGTCGACGCCTTCGTCCGCCAGGCGTGCCGCCGGCTGGAGGAACGGGCCGAGCGGACGGGTGAGAACACCGACCCCGCCACCGACGCGCCCGGTCTCGAGGCCGCCTGGCGGATCTGGGCCAGACGCAGCGCCACCGGTGCCACCAAGGACGCCCGCCGCCTCGCCGGGTCCACCACCGGCATCGTCGGCAAGGCCGTCGCCTTCCTCACCGACTCCGGCTTCCTCCAGCGCACCGGCGACGACCACGGCGGCACGTACCGCACGACCGCCCGCTACCAGCTCCAGGTCCGCGACATGGCCGGCAGCGCCGCCATGGCCGAACTGCTGGAGCTGGGCGTCGTCCCGGTCACCGACGGCACACCGACGCTCCTGCCCGCCGAGGACGGCGACGACCTGGAGCTGGTGGCCGACGCCGGGCTGCCGTTCCACGCATGACCCTTCCGAACCTTTTCTGATCTGCAAGAAGACTGACGAGAGTCCGCCATGTACGAGCTGTCCCGGGTCCGCCTCTACTCCATCGGACCCGCCGGTGCGCGTTACGCCGACACCGTGCTTGACCTGCGGGGCGTGGGCGACGTCGTGCCCGACCCCGCGCCGACGCAGGCGGAGTTCTTCGAGGAGGAGCCCGTCGGCCCGCCGCGTCGCCCTGCGCCCGCGGGCGTGCTCTTCCTGGAGAACGGCGGCGGCAAGTCCGTCCTGCTCAAGCTGATCTTCTCGGTCATGCTGCCCGGCCACCGCAACACCCTCGGTGGCGCCAGCTCCGGCGTACTGCGCAAGTTCCTGCTCGCCGACGACTGCGGCCATGTCGCCCTCGAGTGGCAGCACGTGCAGACCGGCGAGTGCGTCGTCGTCGGCAAGGTCAGCGAGTGGCGCGGCCGCCAGGTCTCCAACGACCCGCGCAAGTTCGCCGAGGCCTGGTACTCCTTCCGGCCCGGCCCCGGACTCAGCCTGGACAACCTCCCCGTCGCGGAGTCCACCGCCGTACGCCCGAGCGCGGAAGGCGCCTCCGGGGCCCAGGGCCGGCGCCGCACCATGAAGGGCTTCCGCGACGCCGTCACCGAGGCCGGCAAGGCGTACCCGCACCTGGAGGTGCACTGGGAGGAGATCCACGAGCGCTGGACCGAACACCTCGGCGACCTCGGCCTCGACCCCGAACTCTTCCGCTACCAGCGCGAGATGAACGCCGACGAGGGCGAGGCCGCCGGCCTGTTCGCGGTCAAGAAGGACTCCGACTTCACCGACCTGCTGCTGCGCGCGGTCACCGACACCCGCGACACCGACGGACTCGCCGACCTCGTCAGCGGCTTCGGCAACAAACTCGGCCGCCGCGCCGAACTGATCGCCGAACGCGACTTCACCGCCGGGTCGGTGGACCTGCTCGGCCGGATCGTCGACGCCACCGAGGGCCGCACCCGCGCACGGGACGTCCACACGGGCGCCGAACGCCGCACCCGTACCCTCGCCCGCCGCCTGTCCGCGCGGAGTGTGCAGGAGCGCAGGCGCGCCGCCGACCTCTCCCAGCGGGTCACCGCCGCCGCCTACGCCGTCACCCACTCCGAGTCGGCCCGGGGCCGCAGCGCCCTGATCGCCGCCGAACTCGCCTACCGGCACGCCTCGCTGGCCCTCGCAGGCGCCGAGAAGTCCGCCGCCGCGCAGAAGCGCGAACTCGCCGACGCGCGCACCCTGCACTCCGCCTGGCAGGCCGCCGAGGCCGTGCTGCGCCACCGCGCCGCCGCCGACCGTGTCTCCCGCGTGGCCGCCGCCATCCAGGAGGCCGAGCGGGACGCCGCGCCCGCCCTCGCCGCCCGCACCAGGGCCGCCGCCGACCTCGTCCGCGCCCTGCACGCGGCCGCCGAGCGCGCCGAGGGCCTCGCCAACGAGGGGGAGGAGCGCTCCGCCGCCCTCCAGGAGGCGGGCGACTCGGCCCACCGCGACGCCACCGCCGCCGCCACCGAGGCCCAGCGCGCCCGCAGCGAGGCCGGCCATCTGCGCCAGCGCCTCACCGAGGTCGAGCAGGAGACCGCGGAGGCCGTCCGCGCGGGCTGGCTCGACGACAGCGCGCCGGACGCCGACCCGGCCCGCGCCGCCCTCGCCGCCAGCGACGCGGAGAAGACCGCCGTCGCCGCCTGGGACACCGCCCGCGAAGCCTCCCGCCGGACCGCCGAGCAGGCCCGTGAGACCGCCTCCGCCGAGTCCCGCGCCGAGCTGACCGCCGCCCGCGCCGCCGACGCCGCCGTCGCCGCCGAGCGCGCCCATGACGGCGAACGCCGTACCGCCCAGGCCCTCGCCGCCGAGGAACGCCTCGCCGAACTGCTGGGACTCGCCGGACACGACGTACGCGGCCCGGTACCGCACCCCCGCCGCGACGAGGCCACGCCCGACGAGGCGCCGCTGAGCGCCGAGGAACTCGACCGCTTCGCCGACGAACTGCGCGAACTGCTCGACGACGCCGTCTCCTCCGCCGAACGCACCCTGTTCGAACTGCGCACCGCGGCCGCCGACGACTCCCGCATCCTCGGCGCGCTCGGCGACGGCGGCCTGCTGCCGCCCGGCCCCGACGTGCTGGCCACCGTCGAGTACCTCGGCGAGCAGGGCATCCCCGCCCTGCCCGGCTGGCGCTACCTCGCCCAGGCCGTCGACCCCGCCGACCACGCGCGCGTGCTGGCCGCCCGGCCCGAACTGGTCGACGGCGTCATCATCACCGACCCCGCCTCGCACGCCCGCGCCCGTGAGGCCCTCCGCGACGCCGCGCTGCTGCCCCGCTCCGCCGTAGCGGTCGGCACCGCGTCCGCCCTGCTCGCCCCCACCCCCGCCCCGGCGGCCGAAGACGGCGACGTCTTCCTCGTCCCGCCGAACCCCGCCATGCACGACGAACACGCGGCCGACGAGGAGCGCCAGGCCCTGCGCGCCCGTGCCACCGAGCGCGACGGCGAGATCCGCGCCCTGGCCTCCCGGCTCGGCAACGACCGCGAACTGGCCGCCCGGCTCACCTCCTGGCGCACCGGCTGCCCCGCCGGACGCCTGCTGGAGCTCGCCGAGGCCGCCCGCGAGGCCCGCGCCTTCGCCGAGGAGACCGAGGCCGAGCTCACCGAGGCCCGTGTCGCCCGCGCCGAGGCCGAGGAGAGCGCCAACGAGGCGGCCCAGGTCCGCGACGAACGCCAGGAGGCCGCGCAGAAGGCCCGCCGTGCCGCCGACGCCCTCGCCGGACTCGCCTTCCGGCTGCGCGAACGCGCCGGCTGGCAGGCCCGGCTGCGCGAACTCGCCGACGAGGCCACCGAGTCCGAGGCCCGCGCCCAGACCTGCCTGGAGCGCGCCCGCGCAGCCGACGAGGACCGCCGAGCCGCCCAGCGCGCCGCCGACGACGCCCGCCGCACCGCCCGTGCCCTGCGCGCCGAACGGGCCGAGATCGCCGGCGCCCCCGACGACGTGCCGGACAGCGACGTGGCCGCCCCCGAGACCTCGCTGCCCGCCCTGCGCGAGGCCTACCGCGCCGCCTCCCAGGTGTACGAGAAGGTCGGCGTGGGCGCCGATCTGCGTGCCGAACAGGCTCGCGCCGAGAGCGACGAGAGCGCCGCCCGCACCGAACTGGACCGGCTGAGCAACAAGGTCCGCACCCGCGCCGAGCAGCTCCTCCAGTCCCCGGACGGCTCCGACGGCCCCTCCCGGCAGGCCGCCGCCGCCCGCGCCGAGGAACTGGTGCAGCTCCTCGAGACCCGCATGTCCACCGCAAGCGAGCAGCTCGGCCGACTGCGTGGCGAGGCCGAGCGGCACGCCCCCGAGGACGGCGACGCGCACACCGAGCTGCCCACGGGGACGGAGCCCCGCGACACCGACCACGCCCAGGCACTGCTGCGCACGGCGACCGCCGAACTGGCCTCCCGCACCGAGGCCCTGGACCAGGCTCGCGAGGCACACACCGAACTCCTCGACGCCCACCGGGCCGCCGAGGACGCGGCCGGCGGCTTCGACGAGATCGCCGCCCTCCTGCGCGACCTGCTGCGCGAGCACGTCACCGAGGAGGAACAGGACGCCCCCGAGCCCTACCCCGGCGGCCTGGAGGAGGCCCGGCAGTCCGCCGCCGAGGCCCGCCGCTCCCTGCGCGGCTGTGCCACCGACCTCTCGGCCGCCGAGGCCGCCGTCCGCGAGGCCGGAGACGTGCTCGTACGGCACGCCAACTCCACCCGCTACGAACAGGTCCGCACCCCGGCCCGCCAGCAGATCCGCGAACTGCCCGCCTCCGCCCTGCCCGAGCACGCCCAGAAGTGGGCCGACGCCTTCGCACCCCGCCTGCGCGTCCTCACCGACGAACTGGCCCAGCTGGAGCGCAACCGCGACTCGATCGTGGACCGGCTGCGCGGACTCGTCGAGTCCGCACTGGCCACGCTCCGGTCCGCACAGCGGCTGTCCCGGCTGCCGGAAGGCCTCGGCGAGTGGTCGGGCCAGGAGTTCCTGCGCATCCGCTTCGAGGAACCCGACCAGGCGACCCTCACCGAACGGCTCGGCGAGGTCATCGACGAGGCGACCCGCGCGGCCGTGAAGAAGAACTCCGACCTGCGCCGCGACGGCATGTCCCTGCTGCTGCGGGGCGTCGGCGCGGCCCTCCAGCCCAAGGGCATCGCGGTGGAGATCCTCAAGCCCGACGCGGTGCTGCGCGCCGAGCGGGTGCCCGTCGGCCAGATGGGTGACGTCTTCTCCGGCGGCCAGCTCCTCACCGCCGCCATCGCCCTCTACTGCACGATGGCCGCCCTGCGCTCCAACGACCGCGGCCGCGACAAGCACCGCCACGCCGGAACGCTCTTCCTCGACAACCCCATCGGCCGCGCCAACGCCACCTATCTCCTGGAACTCCAGCGTGCCGTCTCCGACGCGCTGGGCGTCCAGCTCCTGTACACCACCGGCCTGTTCGACACCACGGCCCTGGCCGAGTTCCCCCTGGTCATCCGCCTGCGCAACGACGCGGACCTCAGGGCCGGCCTGAAGTACATCAGCGTCGAGGAGCACCTCCGCCCGGGCCTGCCACAGCAGCCCCAGGCGGGGGAGTCGGTGCACAGCGAGATCACGGCCACCCGGATGTTCAAGCGTCCGGCACAGGCGAAACCGTAGGGCCCGAAACCGTAGGGCCCGAGGCCGTCCGGCTCAGGAGTGGGAAAGCCGCCCGGTTCGGCCGGGCCGGCCTATCCGTTCCTGGGCTCGCGCCGCGACCCGCGCCTGCCGGCGTGCTCTGCGCCGCTCGCGGCGCAGAGCACGGGCCGTGCTGCTCGGCTCCGAGACCACGCCGTTGCGCTGCTTCCAGACCTGGCGGGTCACCCAGACGTCGAGTGCGCCCCAAGTCGCCACCACGGTGCTCGCGATGCTGCTGAGGACCATGGGAAATGCCAGCCACGATCCGGCCAGGGTGCACAGGAAGGCGATCATCGCCTGTATCAGCGTCAGGGCGATGATCAGCACCGCCCGCACGGCTGCCGTGCGCACCGGATCGGCCAGTCTGCCGCGCCTCGCCTCCTCCTCGACCCAGAGAGTCCTGTGCGCGGCCCGCTGCCGCGCACCCTGATGGCCGCCGGGCCGCTCCGCGCGTGCTTCCTCCGAGGCCTTGCGCACCGCACCCACTGCGGTGCCGGAACCGTCCGTCACCTGGTCCGACCGCACCGGAATGTCGCGATCCGGCGCCTTGGCGCTCGTGGGTGGCGACATCTGTGCCACCGCGCCCTGTCCGGTCGTCCCACGCCGCTCCGCCGTGCCCATCACCGAGTCACTCCCCACCGCCGGCAGACCCTTGCCCGGACCGAAGTCCGGCTCCCCTGCGCCTGCCCGGCTTGCGTCCTTTTATGCCGCCAGGGTGCGGGATGCGGCTCCTGTGGCCGATTCCGCCTCCCCTTCCCGTAGAGACAGACGATCGACGGGGCCCGAAGATTCCCAAGCGCCGAAAATTTCCAGCCAATTGACCTGGTGTCCTGATCACATCCGGACCCGGCCACCATGCCGCTTTCGGGGTCGCAATCTCCCGCAATGAGCGGACAACGCGTCATCTCTCCCCACCGGTGCGGAAGTTCGGATTCCGTATGACCCTTCGAGTTAACTGTTTGTCGGTAGTAGGCTCGCGCCGTTTGTTGACGCACATGTGTGCCCCCTGCCGGTGGGGGCCGAGCTGGGGGAGGCCATGCGCTTTCGCGGGAAATCCATCCGCCGGAAGATCGTGGCGCTGCTGCTCGTGCCGTTGCTGTCGCTGACCGCGATCTGGGCCTTCGCCACGGTACTGACAGGCCGCGAAGCGAGCCGGCTGTTCAGCGGGGCCTCCGTCGTCGAGAAGATCGGCTACCCGGCCGAGGACACCGTGCGCGTCCTCCAGGAAGAACGCCGCCAGAGTCTCGCCTACCTCGCCGATCCCAGGGCCTCCGACGCGCTCGAGGCGCTGCGGCGCAGCAGAGCCGCCACCGACCGCGCCGTCGCCGAGATCCGGGAGAACGCCCAGGACCCCGATCTGGCCGACGCCGTCGGACCCGACACGGACGAGCATCTCACCACCGTCCTCGACGCGTTCGAGGGCATCGAGCCCCTGCGCAGCAGCGTCGAGGACGGCACCGTCGACCGCGCCCACGCGCTCGACCTCTACAACCGCCTCGTCGACCCCTGCTACGAACTCCTCGGCGATCTCCAGGCCCTGGACAACGCGGAGATGGACAAGCAGTACCGCGCCCTGGTCAACCTCAGCCGCGCCCGCGAACTCCTCTCCCGCGAGGACGCCCTGCTCGGCTCCTCCCTGGTCGTCGGCGAGATCACCCGCGGCGAGGCCCGCGATCTCGCCGCCCTCGTGGCCCAGCGCACACTGCTCTACGACCTCAACCTCCCGCTGCTGCCCTCCGCCGAACGGGACCGCTACACCCGCTTCTGGAAGAACGCCGCCACCGCACCGCTGCGCGTCGCCGAACAGGCCGCCGTCGGCGCCGGGTCCGGGCAGCCGCGCGATGTCACCGTCTCCAGCTGGGACACCGCCGCGGGCGACGTCCTCGACGAACTCGCCTCCCTGAACGACCAGGCCGGCAACCGCTACCAGGACCGCGTCGGCCCGTTCGTGACGGACGTGATCGTCAAGGCCGTCATCGCCGCCGTCCTCGGTCTGATCGCCCTGCTGGCCTCCCTCGTGGTGTCCGTGCGCATCGGCCGCGCCCTCATCCGCGACCTGCGGCAGCTGCGCCTGGAGGCCCATGAGGCGTCCGGCGTCCGCCTGCCCAGCGTGATGCGCCGCCTGTCGGCCGGTGAACAGGTCGACGTGGAGACCGAGGTCCCCCGCCTGGAGTACGACAAGAACGAGATCGGCGAGGTCGGCCAGGCCCTCAACACCCTCCAGCGCGCCGCGGTCGAGGCCGCCGTCAAGCAGGCGGAACTGCGCGCCGGCGTCTCCGAGGTCTTCGTCAACCTCGCCCGCCGCAGCCAGGTCCTGCTGCACAAGCAGCTCACCCTGCTCGACACCATGGAGCGCAGGACCGAGGACACCGAGGAACTCGCCGACCTCTTCCGCCTCGACCACCTCACCACCCGCATGCGCCGACACGCCGAGGGCCTGGTGATCCTCTCCGGCGCCGCCCCCTCCCGGCAGTGGCGCAAACCCATCCAGCTGATGGACATCGTCCGGGCCTCCGTCGCCGAGGTCGAGGACTACGAGCGCATCGAGGTGCGCCGACTGCCCAGGGTCGCCGTCACCGGCCCCGCGGTCGCCGACCTCACCCACCTCGTGGCCGAACTCCTCGAGAACGCGACCGTGTTCTCACCCCCGCACACCGCCGTCCACGTCCTCGGCGAACGGGTCGCCAACGGCTTCACCCTGGAGATCCACGACCGCGGCCTCGGTATGGCGGCCGACACCCTGCTGGACGCCAACCTGCGGCTCGCGGAGACCCCCGAGTTCGAACTGTCCGACACCGACCGCCTCGGTCTGTTCGTGGTCAGCCGGCTCGCCCAGCGCCAGAACGTCAGGGTCGCCCTCCAGCCGTCGCCGTACGGCGGCACCACGGCCGTCGTGTTCATCCCCGACGCCCTGCTGACCGACGACGTCCCCGACACCAACGGCATCGGCTTCCGCCTCGACCGCCCCCGCAGCGCGAAGGAGGCCGACTCGGCGGGAAGCCGCAGGACCGCGCTCTCCCAGGTCCCGACCCAGCTGCCCGGCCTCACGGCTTCGCTCCTGGACGGCCCGGTCGAGCTCGAGGCCCCCGTCGACCTGGACAGCATCGGGGACTTCCCAGGCGCCCTCGGCGACGAGGACAGCGAACGCGGCGGACTCTTCCGGCCACGCCGCTCGATCGCCCTCCCCGAGGCGGACACCGAGGACGGCGCCCTCGCGCCGTACGACGGCCCCGCGCCCCTGGACGCCGTCGATCTCACGGACGGCGACGATCTCGGAGGGGCCGTGCCGCTGCCCCGCCGGCGGACACCCAAGCTGGTCAGCTCGCACGGCCGCCCGGTGACCGGATCCCGCTTCCGCCGCACGGCACCGGACGACGACCGCCTCGGCGCCACCGGCCGCGCCGAGCCGGCCGGGGACGGCAGCGGCCCCTCCGGCCGGCCGCTGCCCGACGGAGACCGTCTCCCCGCTCCTTCCGGGCGGTTCCCGTCCGACGGCCCCGCCCCGCTGCCCACACGCCGACGCACGGACCGGGGCGGCACCGAAGGCCACCGGGCCATCCCGACGGGCATCAGGACGGAGCCCGCACCGGGAGCGGCCACGCCGGGCACGCCCGCGACAGCACCCGAACTGCCCCGCCGCTCCCGCCCGGCTACCCCCACCAGCAGCGCCCCGGACGACTCCCCGCGCCGCACCGGTGCGGCGGAGTCCCCGTCCGGCAACGCCGCCCTGCCCCGCCGCGTCCGGCAGGCCAACCTCGCCCCCCAGCTGAGGCAGGACCCGGAGCGGCGCTCCGAGGACCGGGCCGACCCGGCCGACCGGGACGCCGACCAAGTACGCAGCCGTATGGCCTCGCTCCAGCGCGGCTGGCAGCGCGGCCGCCAGGAGAACGCCGAGGGCGACGACGCCCACACCGGCGCAGCATCGCAAGGAACGACTAAGGGGGACGGTCGATGACCGCACCGAACACGACCGGCCGCACGGACACCGGCAGGGGCGAGCTGAACTGGCTCCTCGACGAGCTGGTCGACCGGGTCGCGAGCATCCGCAAGGCTGTCGTGCTGTCCGGCGACGGTCTGGCCACCGGGGTCTCCAAGGACCTCACCCGTGAGGACAGCGAACACCTGGCCGCCGTCGCCTCCGGCTTCCACAGCCTGGCCAAGGGCGTGGGCCGCCACTTCGAGGCGGGCAGCGTCCGGCAGACCGTGGTCGAGCTCGACGACGCCTTCCTGTTCGTCACGGCAGCCGGGGACGGCAGCTGCCTCGCCGTGCTCTCGGACGCCGACTCCGACGTCGGCCAGGTCGCCTACGAGATGACCCTGCTCGTCAAGCGGGTCGGCGTGCATCTGCGGACCGCTCCGCGCACCGATCTGCTCCCCGGCGGGTAGTGAGATGGCATGAGCGCTGACGGTCAGGCACACAGCCACTGGTTCGACGACGAGGCCGGCCCCGTAGTCCGTCCGTACGCCATGACACGCGGCCGGACCAGACACGCGGCCCAGCACCGCCTCGACCTGATCGCGGTGGTCGTCACCGAACCCCACGCGGACGATCCGGAGGCCGACCCGACGCTGTCCCCGGAACACACCGAGATCGTCGGTCTGTGCCGGGACACCCCGCAGTCGGTCGCCGAACTCGCCTCCGAGCTGAACCTGCCCGTCGGAGTCGTGCGGGTCCTCGTCGGCGATCTCGTCGACGGGGAGTTCGTCCATGTGACCCGTCCCGTCCCGCCCGCCGAGCTGCCGGACGAGAGTATTCTGCGCGACGTGATCAACGGCCTCCGGGCACTGTGAACCGTGCGGAAGCGGGGTGAGGGCGTGACGGGCTGGCAGTTCTGGGTCGACCGGGGCGGCACCTTCACGGATATCGTCGCGAGGCGCCCGGACGGCCGGCTGCTCACGCACAAACTGCTGTCGGAGAACCCGGCGAGCTACCCCGACGCCGCCGTCGCGGGCGTGCGTGAGCTTCTCGGCGACTCGCGGGAGACCGTCGAAGCGGTCCGCATGGGCACCACCGTCGCCACCAACGCCCTCCTGGAACGCAAGGGCGAACGCACCGTCCTCGTCGTCACCCGCGGCTTCCGCGACGCGCTGCGCATCGCCTACCAGAACAGACCGCACATCTTCGCCCGCCGCATCGAACTGCCCGAACTGCTCTACGAACGCGTCATCGAGGTCGACGAACGCGTCGCCGCGGACGGCACCCGGCTGCGGGCACCCGACCTGGACACCCTCGCCGACGCCCTCCGACAGGCCTACGACGACGGCATCCGCGCGGTCGCCGTGGTCTGCCTGCACAGCCACCTCCACCCCGCCCACGAACAGGCCGTCGGCGAACTCGCCGCCCGCGTCGGGTTCCCGCAGATCTCGCTGTCCAGCGAGGTCAGCCCCCTGATGAAGATCGTCCCGCGCGGTGACACGGCGGTCGTCGACGCCTACCTGTCGCCCGTGCTCCGCCGCTACGTGCGCCGGGTCGCCGACCACCTGGACGGCGTACGGCTGATGTTCATGCAGTCCAACGGCGGACTCGCCGAGGCCGGGCAGTTCCGCGGCAAGGACGCCATCCTGTCCGGCCCCGCCGGCGGCATCGTCGGCATGGCCCGCATGTCGCAGCTGGCCGGCTTCGACCGCGTCATCGGCTTCGACATGGGCGGCACCTCCACCGACGTCTCCCACTTCGCCGGCGAGTACGAACGCGTCTTCACCACACAGATCGCCGGTGTCAGGCTGCGCGCGCCCATGCTGGACATCCACACGGTCGCGGCGGGCGGCGGCTCCGTCCTGCACTTCGACGGCTCCCGCTACCGCGTAGGGCCGGACTCGGCGGGCGCGGACCCCGGCCCGGCCTGCTACCGCGGCGGCGGCCCGCTCGCCGTCACCGACGCCAACGTCATGCTCGGCCGCATCCAGCCCGCGCACTTCCCCGAGGTGTTCGGGCCCGACGGCGATCAGCCCCTGGACGCCGCGCTCGTCGGAGAACGCTTCACCGCCCTCGCCGACGAGATCCGCGAGCGGACCGGCGACGACCGGACCCCGGAACAGGTCGCCGAGGGCTATCTGAGCATCGCGGTCGCCAACATCGCCAACGCCGTCAAGCGCATCTCCGTCCAGAAGGGCCGCGACGTCACCCGCTACGCCCTCACCACCTTCGGAGGCGCGGGCGGACAGCACGCCTGCATGGTCGCCGACTCCCTCGGCATCCGGACCGTCCTCGTGCCGCCCATGGCGGGAGTGCTGTCCGCACTCGGCATCGGTCTGGCCGACACCACCGCCATGCGCGAACAGTCCGTGGAGGCCCCGCTGACCGCGGCCGCCATGCCGGACGTGCTGAAGACGGCCGACGGCCTTGAGCGCGCCGCCCGCGCCGAACTCCTCGCCGAGGACGTCCCCGACGAGCACGTCCGCGTCACCCGCCGCGCCCAACTGCGCTACGACGGAACCGACACCACTCTCACCGTCGAGCTTGCCGACCCCGACGCGATGAGGCACACCTTCGAAGAACGGCATCGCGCCACCTACTCCTTCGCCCTCGACCGGCCCGTCGTTGTCGAAGCCCTCTCCGTGGAAGCCACCGGCATCACCGAACCCCCCGACCTGTCCGCCCTCGCCCCGTACGCGGGCAGCCCCGCCGCACCCGAGACCGTCCGCCTCCACACCGGCGGCGCCTGGCGCGACGTACCCCTGCACCGCCGGGAGCACCTGCCTCCCGGCGAGCCCGTCGACGGCCCCGCGATCATCAGCGAGGCCGGCGCGACGACCGTCGTCGACGAGGGCTGGCGGGCCACGGCGACCGACGGCGGGCAACTGGTCATGGAACGCGCGGCGGTCACGCAGAGTTCCCAGGCCGACACGAAAGTGGATCCGGTCCTGCTGGAGGTCTTCAACAACCTCTTCATGTCCATCGCCGAACAGATGGGCGCCCGACTGGAGTCCACCGCCCAGTCCGTCAACATCAAGGAGCGCCTGGACTTCTCCTGCGCCCTGTTCGACCCCGACGGAAACCTGGTGGCCAACGCCCCCCACATCCCCGTCCACCTGGGCTCGATGGGCACCAGCGTCAAGGAGGTCATCCGGCGCCGCGGCCCACGGATGCGGCCCGGGGACACGTACGCCGTCAACGATCCGTACCACGGGGGCACCCACCTCCCCGACGTCACGGTGATCACGCCGGTCTTCGGCCCGGCCCCGGACGGCGACACGCACAGTGACCGCATCCTGTTCTACGTCGCCTCCCGAGGCCACCACGCCGAGATCGGCGGGATCGCCCCCGGCTCCATGCCCGCCGACAGCCGCACCATCGACGAGGAGGGCGTCCTCTTCGACAACTGGCTGCTCGCCGAGAACGGCCGCTTCCGCGAGGAGGAGACGCTCCGCCTGCTCACCGAGGACGCGCCCCACCCCTCCCGCAACCCCAGGACCAACCTCGCCGACCTGCGCGCCCAGATCGCCGCCAACCGCAAGGGCGTCGACGAGGTCACCCGCATGATCGACGAGTACGGCCTCGATGTCGTCCAGGCCTACATGCGGCACGTCCAGGACAACGCCGAGGAAGCGGTGCGCCGGGTCATCGACGCCCTGGACGACGGCGGTTACGCCTACGAGACCGACTCGGGCGCCGTCATCCGCGTCCAGGTGCGCGTCGACCGCGCGGCCCGCTCGGCGACCGTCGACTTCACCGGCACCTCGGCCCAGCTGCCCGGGAACTTCAACGCGCCCTACGCGGTGGTCAACGCGGCCGTCCTGTACGTCTTCCGCACCCTGGTCGCCGACGACATCCCCCTCAACGACGGCTGCCTGCGCCCGCTGACGATCGTCGTCCCGCAGGGCTCCATGCTCGCGCCCGAACCGCCCGCCGCGGTCGTGGCCGGCAACGTCGAGACCTCCCAGGCCATCACCGGCGCCCTCTACGCCGCGCTCGGCGTCCAGGCCGAGGGCTCCGGCACCATGAACAACGTGACCTTCGGCAACGCCCGCCACCAGTACTACGAGACCGTCGCCTCCGGCTCCGGAGCGGGCGACGGCTTCCCCGGCGCGAGCGTCGTACAGACCCATATGACCAACTCGCGGCTGACCGACCCCGAGATCCTCGAATGGCGCCTGCCCGTCCGGCTGGAGGAGTTCTCCGTCCGGCGCGGCAGCGGCGGCCCCGGCCGCTGGCCGGGCGGCGACGGCGCCCTGCGCCGCATCCGCTTCCTGGAGCCCATGACCGTCTCCACGCTGTCCCAGCACCGCCGCGTACCGCCCTACGGCATGTCCGGCGGCGAGCCCGGCGCCCTGGGCGCCAACCGTGTGGAGCGCGCCGACGGGAGCGTCACCGAACTCGGCGGAAGCGACGCCACCGACGTGGGCCCCGGCGACGTACTGGTCGTCGAGACCCCCGGCGGCGGAGGCTACGGGCCGCCGTCGCCCCACCCCCCATCGAGCAGGAGAACAGAACGATGATCTTCGGGCGTTCTGAGCGCGCCAAGCCACCGGTCGAGCCCGTCACGCTCAAGATCCTGGTGGCCGGCGGCTTCGGCGTGGGCAAGACGACCCTCGTCGGCGCGGTCAGCGAGATCAAACCGCTGCGTACCGAGGAACTGCTCACCGAGGCGGGCCGCCCGGTCGACGACCTCAGCGGCGTGGAGGCCAAGCACACCACGACCGTCGCCATGGACTTCGGCCGGATCACCCTGCGCGAGGACCTGGTGCTCTACCTGTTCGGCACACCCGGACAGGAACGCTTCTGGTTCATGTGGGACGAGCTGTCTGAAGGCGCCCTCGGAGCCGTGGTGCTCGCCGACACCCGCCGGCTGGAGGACTGCTTCGCCGCCGTCGACTACTTCGAGCGCCGCTCCATACCGTTCGTCGTCGGCGTCAACTGCTTCGAGGGCGCCGCGCATTACCCGCCCGACGACGTCCGCCGCGCCCTCGACCTGGACGACGACGTGCCCGTGGTGCTGTGCGACGCCCGCGAGCGCGAGTCGGTCAAGGAGGTCCTCATCGGCGTGGTCCAGCACGCCATGGTCGTCGCCGCGAGCCACCGCGCCGAGGCCGTCGCCACCTGAGAACGGCGCAACCGCGCCTCGGCTCCGACGGCCGCGCACGGCCCGTACCGCCGCCGACCGGGGTACGGGCCGCGATCCACGAGAACATGCACGCGCGCGTGGCTACGCGTGCCCGTCCTCCCGCCGGCCGAAGCTCTTCTCCACGGCCTTGCGCCAGTTGCCGTACTCCCGGTCACGCACCGAGGCGTCCATCGCCGGGGTCCACTCGGCGTCCTTCTGCCAGTGCGACCTCAGCTCGTCCAGGTCGTTCCACACCCCCGTGGCCAGACCCGCCGCGTACGCCGCGCCCAGACAGGTCGTCTCGCCCGAGGCCCGCGCCTTGGAGTGCCCGAGGGTGACGGCGGCGCAGACACCGGCGCCGAACAGGATCAGGATGGCGGTTCCGATGACCTCGCCGAGGAAGACGTCCCCGTTGTTCATGGCGGCTCCCAGGCGCTCGGCCCTGGGCCCGGACGCGGGGTGTTCGACCCCGGCCCTGCCTTCAGGGCGCGTTTCCTTGGGGCCTGTGACTCCCGTGGCTCCCGTGTCGAGGACAGCCGAAGGCAGGGAGGGTCCCGCGCCCCGCCCGGCGTCCGTGACGAGCGTGCCGTGGCAGCCGAATCGCCCCGTGCGGAGGTGGGCCAGGGCGGCGCCGAGCCTGCGGCGCATGCCGGATTACGCCGAGAATGTACGGCGATTTCGGCTGACGCGGGAAGTTTTCACCGGCACTCGAGGGGCGTCAAGGTCGCCGACGACAACGGTGACACCGGCTTGAACGGATGTCCGCGGCAGGCAGGTTGCCACCGGCACGGCGTGCGTCCGACGCCGAGGCCCGACTCCCGTCGCTGACCCCCATCGCCGACCACCGGAGGCGCGGCCACCCGAAGGCCCGTTCACCGCTCAACGGCCATCGACGGCCCGTTCACCGCTCAACGGCCATCGACGGCCCGGTCACCGCTCACCGGCCGCCGAAAGGCCCGGTCACCGCTCACCGGCCACCGGAGGCCCGGCCGCCGTTCACCCCAGAGGCTCGGCCACCGCGAACCCCGTATGGCTGGCCGTCGGCCCCGGGCCACGCCGGACCTCGTGGCCCGGCAGCCCGGCCCGGCCGAGCACCCAACTCGCCCCGTTCAGCGACTTCGCGGCCTTCTTCAGGGGCGCCAGACAGGCCGCCGCCTGCCGGTGGTCCATCACGGACCCCGGAGCGCACACGACCGTGGCCAGCGACAGCGTGATCGGCCGTCCGCCCGCCGACCAGGGCGCGTCCAGCACCGAGGCCGCGAGCGGATCGAGGCCGTCCGGATCGGCGAGGACCAGGAAGTCGTCCCCGCCGATGTGGCCCACCCGGGTGCTGTCAGAGGCCACGTGCCGGAGCGCACGGCCGACGGACCGTATGAGATCGTCGCCCGCCGCGAACCCGGCCCCGTCGTTGACCTGTTTGAAGTGGTCCACGTCCAGCCAGCTCAGCGCGAAGGACCGGCCGTCCGCGATCCGCCGGTCGACCTCGCCGGTGATCGCGTCGGAGCCGGGCAGCCTGGTCAGCGGATTGAGCCCGGCCGCCTCCTCGACCCGGGACTCGGCCAGCGCCCGCACCAGATCGGCCAGCCGTACGACACCCACGCAGCGCCCGTACCGGTCGACGACGGCCACGTCCTCCGGGGTACGGTCCCGGCCCCCGTCGGCGACGACGTCCAGCACCTGCCAGGCTGTGGCGTCGGCCCCCACGACCCGCGGCACGTCCCCGAGCCGGGCCGCGGGCCGGTCGGCGTACAGGGCGTGGCCGTAGCGCCCCGACAGCGACAGCAGGAACCGGGACCGGTGCAGGGATCGCACGGGCACTCCGTCCCGGTCCACGAGCAGTACCCCGGACACGTCCGGCGAGCCGGTCAGCAGGGCCCGCACCTGCCCTGCGGAGACGGTGTCGGGCAGCAGTGCGGCGGGCCGCACGAACTCCCGTACCGACGGCCCCGGCCGCGACCTCGACGCGGCCTCGGGGGAGCGGAGCGGAACGTACACCTCCGAGGCCGGCAGCCGGGCCGGCGGCGCGAACAGTTCGCCCTGACCCAGTTGGGCTCCGGCGGCCACGGCCCGCCGGTACTGCAACTCGGTCTCCACGCCCTCGACGGACAGCAGCGCGCCGAGCTGATCGCACAGGGTGCGCATAGCCCGGATCGCCGCGGGCCGTGCCAGCAGCGCCCCGTCGAGCTTCACCAGGTCGGGTGCCAGGTCGACCAGCAGCCGCACGGGGAGATCACCGTCCCCGACCCCGTCGACGCTGAGCCGGAAACCGGCGTCCCGCAGCGCGGCCGCCGCGTCGAGCAGTGCCTGCTGCGGGACGTGGGTGAAGGGCGGCCCGATGTCGACCGTGATCTCCCAGGGAAGTCGTCCCGCCTGGCGCACCGCCTCGTGCAGCGGCCCGAGACCGCCCAGGTCGGCGAGGGTGCCGGCGAACACGTTCAGGTGCAGCGGCAGGAGCGTCTCCTTGCGTGCCGCGGAACGCACCGCCAGCACGGCGAGCCTGCCGTCCAGTTCGGGGTCCCGACGGGCCTCGGCCAGGATGTCTCCCGCCTCGGGGCGTGCCAGAACCTCCAGTGCCGCGATCCCGCCGGTGGTGAGGTTGACCACGGGCTGGAAGGCGAAGCGGAGAGTATCCGTCCAGGGGTGCACGGGAGCATGATGGCGCTGTCCATGAAGACCCAGGCGCAGTTCATGAGACGTTCACGCATCCTTTCTGGCTGCTCACAGAGCGTAGCCATTGCTTTCGGGAAGGGGCCACATGCGTGTGAGGAAGCGGCGGTGAAATCCGTGATGAAGCCGGGGGACGGCCGGAGTCGCGGCGATGCCGTCGTCATGAAGCCAGGGGCAGACCGGAGTCGCGGCGATGCCGTCGTCCGCCCCGCCGCTCAGCGCACGGCCACCACCGCCGAACCGTGCCCGAACAGGCCCTGGTTGGCGGAGAGTCCGACGCGAGCCCCCTCGACCTGCCGGTCCCCCGCGGTTCCCCGCAACTGCCAGGTCAGCTCGCACACCTGGGCGATCGCCTGGGCGGGAACGGCCTCGCCGAAGGAGGCCAGTCCGCCGCTGGCGTTCACCGGTACGCGTCCGCCGGGCGTCGTCTCACCGGTTCCCAGCAGCTTGGCGCCCTCGCCCTCACCGCAGAGCCCGAGGTCCTCGTACCACTGCAACTCCAGCGCGGTGGACAGGTCGTAGACCTCGGCGAGGGAGAGGTCCCGGGGTCCGACGCCCGCCTCCTCGTAGGCCGCGCCGGCGATCGACGCGCGGAACGTCTCCTGGCCGGGCGCCACGGCCGCCGCGGAGTCCGTGGCGAAGTCGGGCAGGTCCAGGACGGTGTTGGGGTACCGCGGCGTCACCGTCGACACGGCTCGGATCCGCACCGGCCGCGCCACTCCGTGGCGGTGGGCGAAGTCCATGCTGGAGAGCACCAGCGCCGCCCCGCCGTCGGAGGTCGCGCAGATGTCCAGCAGCCGCAGCGGATCGGCCACGACCGCCGATGAGGCGACCTCCTCGGCGGTGACGCGTCTGCGGTAGCGCGCGTTCGGATTCAGCGCCCCCGCCGTGGAGTTCTTCACCTTCACCTGGGCGAAGTCCTCCGGCGTGTCCCCGTACACGGACATCCGTCGGCGCGCGTACAGCCCGAAGTACAGGGGATTGGTCGCCCCCAGCACCCGGAACCGGAGCCAGTCCGGATCGTCGGGCCGGTCCCCGCCCGCCGGACGGAAGAACCCTTTGGGAGCGCAATCGGCCCCCACCACCAGGACGACGTCCGCGAGCCCGGCGAGGATCTGCGCCCGCGCGGTGTTCACCGCCTGGGCCCCTGACGCGCACGCCGCGTACACGCTCGTCACGCGGGCCCCCTGCCAGCCCAGCGCCCGGGCGAAGGCCGCACCCGCCACGTGCCCCGGATAGCCGCCGCGGATCGTCCCCGCGCCGACGATCGAGCCGATGTCGCGCCAGTCCACCCCCGCGTCGGCCAGCGCGGCCCGCGCCGCCGCCGCGCCGTACGCGACGAAGCCGCGGCCCCACTTCCCCCAGGGGTGCATGCCCGCCCCCAGTACCGCCACGTCCGCCGTCATGTCCTCACCCCCGTCGGCCGCCAGTGCCATGTCGTCCAGATCGTCTCGTCGTCCTCGTGCAGCACGCCGGGCACGGCCTCCACCTCCATGCCCACCGCCAGATCCGCGACGGTGACCCCGGCTGCCGCCTGCCCCAGCACCACCATCCGCTCGGATTCCAGCTCCACCGCGATCAACGCGTACGGAACCCAGGGAAGTTCCCGATCGGTCACATACGGTGACGGCGGCCGGTAGCGCGCGTCGGTGTACGACCAGACGCGTCCGCACCGGGAGAGCGGGTGCTCGGCCAGCTCGCCCCCGGCGCAGGCGGGATTGCGGCAGTGCGTGTCCTCCCTGGGGAAGAACACGGACAAGCACGCGGAACACCGGGTTCCGAGCAGTCGGAAGGATTCCCCTTCGCCGGTGAACCACCCGGCGACCACAGGCACGCGTGTACGTGACAAAGGACCTCCCCACGTCCGAATCTGATGAAGGGTCAGAAGTGTGCCACGGGCAACCACGAACCGGCAGAGCGAATGAGTGAACCAAACGCGCCACATTCGGCGTCGTGGATACCGGAGGGACGGGCGAGGCCCACGGGGGTGGCCCCGGCCGTCCCTCCGCTGCAGCAGAGCGATCGGGCCACGGCCCGTCAGCGGCGGACACACACTGCGGTGCGGCGCCCCGGCCCGTACCCCGTCCGCACGCCGATCGCACGCACCGAACGCCGCTCCTTCTCCCACGGAGATCCGTCAGAAGGGCCCTCGACGCCGAGGACACGAAGGCCGAGTTCTATCCGGACGTGGACAAGAGCCGGCTCTTCGACGACGGCTACATCGCCGCCAAGTCCGGCCACAGCCGCGGCTCCACGGTCGACCTCACCCTCGTGAAGCTCCCCGTCCGCCCGACCCGCCCCGGCGAGCCCCTGGTGCCCTGCTACGCGCCCCAGAAGGAGCGCTTCCCCGACAACTCCGTCGACATGGGCACGGGCTGCGACTGCTTCGACACCAGGAGCCACACGCTCGACCCCCGCGCCACCGGCGCCCAGCGCGCCAACCGGCTCCACCTGAAGGCGACCCCGGAGGGCCTCGGCTTCGTGAACCTCGCCGGGGAACGGTGGCACTACACCTACAAGCGCGAGCCGTACCCGGACACCTACTTCGCTTCCCCGTCGCCGCCGGTTCGCTCACCGGGCACCACTGAGACGCCGGACGGCACCGCCCTCTCCGTGATCGGATACAGTCCGCGACGTGTCAGAGAACCCGCACCCCGCCCCCAACTCCGCCCCGGGCTCCCATTGTTCGAGCTGCGGAGCGCCCTACGGAGAGGGCATCTCCGGCTGGCCTCGCACCTGCCCAGCGTGCGCCGCCGTGGCCTACCGCAACCCGCTGCCCGTCGCGGTGGCCCTGCAACCCGTGTACGACACCCGGGGCGCCGCCCTGGTCGTCATCACCCGGACCGTGCCGCCCGCGCGCGGGGGCATCGCCCTGCCCGGCGGCTACATAGACGACCGTGAGGACTGGCGGCAGGCCCTCGTGCGCGAGCTCAGGGAGGAGACCGGGATCGAAGCGGCGGGCCGCGACGTCCGGCTCGTCGACGCCATGAGCGCGCCCGACGGCCATCTACTGCTGTTCGGCGCCCTCCCGGAACGTCCCGCGGACGGCCTGCCACAGTCGGCCGCGACCGACGAGACCGAAGGCTGGCAGCTGCTGCGCAGGCCCGAGGAACTGGCCTTCCCCCTGCACACCCTGGCCGTACGCGCCTGGTTCGAAGGCCGCTACATCTGACGCTCGCCCTCCGCGAGACCACGCACGCGCACCGGGTGGGACGGCTCGCCCACGCCGTCCTCACCCTCACGCCCCACCACCACCCGACGCCCCTCCCAGCGGCTGACATAACGCTCGGTCTCCGGCTCCTCCCAGCCGTCACCCGCGTCCGCCACCATCAGCCCCATGCCCGTACGGCCACGAGCCGGCGCCCACACCTCCAGCTCCACCCCGCCGTCCGCACCCCGTACCGGCAGGACGGAACCCGCGCGCGCGAGCACCGGAATCCTGGACAGCGGCGCGTCCACCAGGACCTGCCCCGGCCCCTCGTACGCCCGCCCGGTCACCGTGTCGTACCAGCGGCCGCGCGGCAGCTGCACCGCACGCCGGTCCGCCCCCGGCTCCAGCACCGGCGCCACCAGCAGCGCATCACCGAGCAGGAAGGCGTCCTCACACTCGCGCAGGCCCCGGTCCTCCGGCGCGTGCCACCACAACGGCCGCACGTACGGCGCGCCGGTACGCCGGGCCAGATGCGCCAGCGTCATGAAGTACGGCAGCAGCCGCCGGCGCTCGACCAGCGCCACGCGCGCGTGCTCCAGCACCTCGGGCCCGAACTCCCAGGGCTCCCGACGCCCCGCCCGCAGACTCGCGTGCGTACGGAACAGCGGCAGATACGCGCCCAGCTGGAACCAGCGCAGGAACAGCTCCGGCGACGGGCTCCCGTCGTAACCGCCGACATCCGGCCCCGAGTAGGGCACCCCGCACAGCCCGAGCCCCAGCACCAGCGACAGCGAGGCGCGCAGACCGGGCCAGCCCGTGCCCACATCGCCCGACCAGGTCCCGCCGTAGCGCTGCATGCCCGCCCAGCCCGACCGCGAGAAGACGAACGGCCGCTGCCCCGGCGTCAGCTCCCGCAGCCCCTCGTAGGCCGCCCGAGCCATGCACAGGGCGTAGACGTTGTGCGCCTCACGATGATCACCGCCGCGGCCCTCCAGCGCGTGGCGGGCCGAGCGCGGCAACGTCGTCTCGCCGAACGCCGCGAACGAAGTCGGCTCGTTCATGTCATGCCAGAAGCCGGAGAAGCCCTCGGCGAGACGCTCCTCGTACCGCCGCCCCCACCACGCACGCACGCGCGCGTGCGTGAAATCGGGGAACACCGCCTCCCCGGGCCACACGACCCCGCGCACCACCCGACCCGATGCGTCCCTGACAAACGCGTCCTCGACCGTGCCGCTGTCGTACACCGCGTTCCCCGGGGCGGCCTTCACCGCCGGATCGACGATCGACACCAGCCTGACCCCGTCCCGCCGCAGATCCTCCGCCAGCCCCGGCAGCTTCGGGAACCGGTCCCGGTCCACGGTGAACACCTGGTGCCCGTCGAGATGGTCGATGTCCAGATGCACCGCGTCGAGCGGCAGCCCGCGCTCCTGGTAACCGGAGACGATCCGCCGCACCTCCCGCTCACTGCCGAAACCCCAGCGCGCGTGCTGATGGCCGAGCGCCCACGCGGGCGGCAGCGCGGGCGCACCCGTCAGCGCCGCCCAGGCCATCAGCACGCGCGCGGGAGTACCGACCATCACCCAGCAGCGCAGCGCGCCGCCCTCCATCCGCAGCTCGCTCGTCCCGGCACGGTCATGACCGGAACCCGCGCCCTCCTCGCCCTCCCGAAGCGTCACCGTGCCGTCCCACGAGGTGTCGTGGAAGACCAGATGCGTCGCCGCGTCGGCCACCACCAGCTGCACAGGCATCGTGACGTACAGCGGATCGTCCCCGGGCCCGAAGGAACCGCCCGGATCGGTGTTCCACAGCCGGTACACGCCGTCCCGCAGCCGAGGCCCCGAGGCGCGCCCGCCCAGACCGAAGAACCGCGCGTCCGCCGGCACCTCCGACCGCTGCATCCACCGCGCCGGACCACCCTCCACCGGCTCCCACCACCGGGGCGGCAGATCCCGCCGCAGCAGCACACCACCCGGCGTCTGCACCTCGATGCCCCCGTGCCGCGAGACGACCACGGTCACCCGCTCGGCCACCACCCGCCAGCCGCCGTCCTTGTCGGGCTCCAGCACAGCCCGCGGATCGGGCTCCGGACACTGCCCCGCCAGCGCGTACGACGGCTCCGGACCCGCGCCGTCCCACCCCCAGAAGACGGCCCCGTTCACCGTGACCAGAATCCGCAGCTCCGAACGGCCGAAACGGAGCAGGCCCCCGCCAGGACCCGGCTCCGCCTCCCGCACGGCCCCGGGCACGCGCGCGCGTTCCACGCCACGCGACGGCAGCCCTGTCGCGTCGGCACGCCTCCTGCGCCACGCCGCCCTTACGGTGCGAAACCCCTGGGCCGCCCCCGCAGAACCGACCGCCTTCATCGAATGCACCAGGTCACGACCGTCCATGGTGATCACCCTGCCATCGACCCACCCACGCGGGTGTCTCGTTCAGCTCCCGTTCACCCATGCCGGGACCACATCTTCATGACGCCGACTATGTGGGGTGGCCCCTGGTATCGGAGTCGATCACATGGCATCGTCCCTGTCACCGCGTCACGCGCACACCCCGCCCGTGCGCGGACGACGCACACGACGCGCACAGTCCGGGAGCCCCCCTTGTCGACCGAGAACGCCCAGCCGCTCTGGCAGCCCGACTCCGAACGTATCGCCGACGCCCGGATCACGAAATTCCAGACCTGGGCAGCAGAACAGCACGGAGCCCCCGCCGAAGGCGGCTACGCCGCACTGCACAGCTGGTCCGTCGCCGAACCGGAGGTGTTCTGGAAAGCGGTCACCGAATGGTTCGACGTCCGCTTCTCCACGCCCTACGCGCGCGTGCTCGGCGACCGTTCGATGCCCGGCGCCTCTTGGTTCCCGGGAGCGACCCTCAACTACGCCGAACACGCGCTGCGCGCCGCCGTGACCCGCGCCGACGAACCCGCCCTCCTCCATGTCGACGAGACCCACGCCCCCCGTGAGGTCACCTGGTCGCAGCTGCGGCAGCAGGTCGGCTCCCTGGCCGCCGAACTCCGCGCCCTGGGCGTCCGGCCCGGGGACCGCGTCAGTGGCTACCTCCCGAACATCCCCGAGGCCGTCGTCGCCCTCCTCGCCACCGCCGCCGTCGGCGGCGTCTGGACCTCCTGCGCCCCCGACTTCGGCGCCCGAAGCGTCCTCGACCGCTTCCAGCAGGTAGAACCCGTGGTCCTGTTCACCGTCGACGGCTACCGCTACGGCGGCAAGCAGCACGACCGCCGCGACACCGTCACCGAACTGCGCGCCGAACTGCCCACCCTCCGCGCCGTCGTCCACATCCCGGTACTGGGCACCGAAGCCCCCGAAGGCGCCCTCGACTGGTCCGCCCTGACCGGCGCCGACGTGGAACCCGTCTTCGAACAGGTCCCCTTCGACCACCCCCTCTGGGTCCTCTACTCCTCCGGTACGACCGGCCTGCCCAAGGCGATCGTCCAGTCCCAGGGCGGCATCCTCGTCGAACACCTCAAGCAGCTCGGCCTGCACTGCGACCTCGGCCCCGAGGACCGGTTCTTCTGGTACACGTCCACCGGCTGGATGATGTGGAACTTCCTCGTCTCCGGCCTCCTGACCGGCACCACGGTCGTCCTGTACGACGGCAGCCCCGGATATCCCGACACCGGCGCCCAGTGGCGCGTCGCCGAACTCACCCGGGCCACCCTCTACGGCACCTCCGCCGCCTACGTCATGGCCTGCCGCAAGGCCGAGGTGCACCCCTCGCGCGACTACGACCTGTCCAGCGTCCGCTGCGTCGCCACCACCGGATCGCCCCTGCCGCCCGACGGCTTCCGCTGGCTCCACGACGAGGTCCGCGACGACCTCTGGATCGCCTCGGTCAGCGGCGGCACGGACGTGTGCTCCTGCTTCGCCGGAGCCGTCCCCACCCTCCCCGTGTACATCGGCGAGCTCCAGGCCCCCGGCCTCGGCACCGACCTCCAGTCCTGGGACCCCAGCGGCGAACCCCTGACCGACGAGGTCGGCGAACTCGTCGTCACCAACCCCATGCCGTCGATGCCGATCTACTTCTGGAACGACCCCGACGGCAGCCGCTACCACGACAGCTACTTCGACACCTACCCCGGCGTATGGCGCCACGGCGACTGGATCACCGTCACCTCCCGGGGCTCCGTCGTCATCCACGGCCGTTCCGACTCCACCCTCAACCGCCAGGGCGTACGGATGGGCTCCGCCGACATCTACGAGGCGGTCGAGCGGCTCCCCGAGATCAAGGAGTCCCTCGTCATCGGCCTGGAGCAGCCCGACGGCGGCTACTGGATGCCGCTCTTCGTCCACCTGACCCCGGGCGCCACCCTCGACGACGCCCTGCTCGGCCGCATCAAGCAGACCATCCGCGAACAGCTCTCGCCCCGCCACGTCCCCGACGAGGTCATCGAGGTCCCCGGCATCCCGCACACGCTGACCGGCAAGCGCATCGAGGTCCCGGTCAAGCGCCTGCTCCAGGGCACCCCCCTCGACAAGGCGGTCAACGCCGGCTCCATCGACAACCTCGACCTCCTCCACTTCTACGAGGACCTCGCCCGCAAGCGCGCCTGACCCGACGCCCGGCTGGCCGCGGCCCCCCTCGCGAGAACCCGCGGCCGGCCCCCCCCCCCGCCTCACACCCCCATCCAGTACCTGACCTGCGACGAAAGCGCTCACGGACCCCATTGTCAGTGGCCCCGGTTACTGTGAGTGAGCATGGATCGACCGTACACAGGGGGAAAAATGGCGCACACCGACCACCAGACCGTCCGACGCGTCCTGCGCCGCGAAATCGCCGGCACCATCGGCCTGCTCACCGACGAGCAGGACTTCACGGCCATGCGCCGCTACCGGAGCTTCGCCTTCGCCGACCACGCCACCTATCTGCGCGAGGTGGAAGCGGTCCTGCGCAGCCGCGCCCGGCAAGGCGGCCACACCACCGTGGCCCTCTTCGACCCGCAGGAGTACGCGGACTACTGCACCCACTCCGGCCTCGACCCCGACCAGGCATCGAGCCGCACCCGCTTCACCGCCGAACTCGCCACCACCGGCCCGGCCGTCCCCTACGAGGGCCAGCCCCTGACCGACCTGCTCCCCGCCCTCGTCGACGAGGCCGTACGCCAGGCGACCTGGGAGTACGCCTCCACACTCCTGGCCCGCCTCGGCGCCTGCTCCTCCTGCGGCGAGGACCTCGGGCGGGCCGCCTTCACACGCGCCGCGGACCATGTCGTCCGCATCCTCGACACGGCACCGCCGGGCTCCCACCACCTCGTGTGCAGTGTCTCCACCACACCCGAAGCCCTCGTCGCCGCGCTGCACGCCGACCGGGACCGGGCCGATCTCGAACTGCACGAACCGGAGGCCCTCGAGTTCACCACCGTCCTGGCCGTGGGCATGGCCACCGGCAGCCCCGGCGGACTCGTCATGCGCACCACCGCCCCCGACACCCCCGACCAGGTCTACGGATGGCGCCTGCGCGTCGGCGGCCTCCAGCCGCTCACCGCCGCCGAGGTCTTCGACGCCTACTGCACCGACGCCGAGTCCGGCGACCTCATCTCACCCGAATCGAACGTCGACTACTGCGCACCGCCCGACCTCGGACCCGGAGGAGCCGGCCCCCGACACGGCCACTGAACGCGCGAGGGGCGCCCCACCCTTCGGATGGAGCGCCCCTCGCCAGGAACCGGAGCACCAGGCGGCCGGTGCCTACCCGTCACTCGCCGGACAGCACCGCCTGCGCGGCCTTCCTAGCCTCGTCGGCGCTGTCCGCCGCCCGGGCGGCGGCGGCGGCCCGCTCGCACTGGGCGAGCGTGTACTTCGCCAGGTTCGCGCGCACATAGGGGATCGACGCGGCGCCCATCGACAGAGAAGTGACACCCAGACCCGTCAGCACACACGCCAGCAGCGGATCGGAGGCCGCCTCACCGCACACACCACAGCTCTTGCCCTCGGCCTTGGCGGCCTCCGCGGACAGCGCCACCAGGTCGAGCAGCGCCGGCTGCCACGGGTCCTGGAGCCGGGACACCGCACCCACCTGACGGTCGGCGGCGAAGGTGTACTGGGCCAGGTCGTTCGTGCCCAGCGACAGGAACTCGACCTCCTGGAGGATCGAGCGCGCCCTCAGCGCGGCCGAGGGGATCTCCACCATCGCGCCGAACTTCGCCCGCAGCCCGGCCTCGCGGCACGCGTCCGCGAACGCCTTGGCGTCGGCACGGTCCGCCACCATCGGCGCCATCACCTCGAGGTAGACCGGCAGACCCTCGGCGGCCTTCGCCAGCGCGGTCAGCTGGGTTCGCAGTACCTCGGGGTGGTCGAGCAGCGTCCGCAGACCCCGCACGCCCAGCGCCGGGTTCGGCTCGTCGGCCGGAGTCAGGAAGTCCAGGGGCTTGTCCGCCCCCGCGTCCAGGACCCGCACCACGACGCGGCCCTCGGGGAAGGCTTCGAGAACCTTGCGGTAGGCCTCGAACTGCTTCTCCTCGGACGGCGCGTTCTTGCTGTCGTCCAGGAAGAGGAACTCGGTACGGAACAGACCCACACCCTCGGCCCCGGCCTCCACGGCAGCCGGCACGTCCGCCGGGCCGCCGACGTTGGCCAGCAACGGCACCTTGTGCCCGTCGGCCGTGGCACCCGGACCCGTGGAAGCCGCCAGCGCCGCCTTCCGCTCCGCCGCCGCGGCCTCCAGCTGCGCCTTCTTCTCCTCGCTCGGGTGCACGAAGAGCTCGCCGGTGCTGCCGTCGACCGCGATCATGGTGCCCTCGGCCAGTTCACCCGCACCCGGCAGCGCCACGACCGCGGGGACACCGAGCGCACGGGCCAGGATCGCGCTGTGGCTCGTCGGCCCGCCCTCCTCGGTCACGAAACCCAGCACCAGGGTCGGGTCGAGCAGCGCCGTGTCCGCCGGCGCCAGATCCCGCGCGACGAGCACGTACGGCTCGTCGCTGTCCGGGACGCCCGGCATCGGCACACCGAGCAGTCGCGCGACGATACGGTTCCGCACATCGTCCAGGTCGGCCACCCGGCCGGCGAGGTACTCACCCGCGCCGGCCAGCAGCTCGCGGTACGCGGCGAACGCGTCGTAGACGGCACGCTCGGCCGTGCTGCCGACGGCGATCCTGCGATCCACGTCCGCGATCAGCTCGGGGTCCTGGGCCATCAGGGCCTGCGCCTCGAGCACCGCCTGGGCTTCGCCCCCTGCCAGATTGCCGCGCGCCATCAGGTCGGCCGCCACAGCCTCCACGGCCTGGCGGGCACGCCCCTGCTCCCGCTCCGCCTCCTCCGCCGGGATCTGCTTGGCCGGCGGTTCCAGGACCGCCGTTCCCATGTGCCGAACCTCGCCGATCGCCACACCGTGGCTCACGCCGACGCCTCGCAGCGTTGTCTCCATCTCACCCGTCTCCGATAGTGCGGCGGGTCCCGCCGCCGCGGTGGTTGTCCTGCCTGCCGTCATGAGGACGGCGCCGATGTCACGCCCAGCCGAAGAGCGCGTCGCCCGCCTTGACGTCACCGTCCTCGCGGAGTTCGGAGAGCAGCTCTGCCGTGGCCTCCAGCGCCACGATCGGGCAGACCGGGGACTTGTCGGCCTCTTCCACGGCGGCCGGGTTCCAGCGGATGACGGCCTGGCCGCGGGAAACGGTGTCTCCCTTGTTCACCAGGAGCTCGAAACCCTCACCGTTGAGCTGCACGGTGTCGATGCCCAGGTGGGTGAGGACGCCATGGCCCTCCGAATCGACGACGACGAAGGCGTGGGGGTGCAGCGACACGATGACCCCGTCCACCGGGGAAACAGCCTCGGAAGGCTCCCGGACGGGGTCGATGGCGGTACCCGGGCCGACCATGGCCCCGGAGAAGACGGGATCCGGCACGGCGGCCAGTCCGATGGCGCGTCCTGCGAGAGGGGACGTCACGGTGGTCATGGGAAGCCTCCCAGGGGCGGAGATGCTTACGCGCCGTCACTGACTGTCGACAACGGCGCACTGTTGAGCAGGGTATGTCATATGAAGTCCCGGTTCCGCACGAATGGCCCCGGGGTAAGAGGTCTAGACCACTAGTCTAGCCGATTTGCGCGAGCTTCGCGGCCCCGTGTACTGTCGTATCCCTGCCTGACGGTGAGTGACGTAAGTAATCGTCCAAAGCCGGGCAGCACCCAACTCGTCAGACCCTTTCGTTGGATCTCCTTCTGCATGTCCGCAGAACGGTGGTCAGCGGGACGGAAAATCACTGATAAAGTCGGGATCGCCGGAAAGGGAAACGCGGAAGCGGGAACCCGGAAAGCACCGAGGAAATCGGGTCGAAAAAGGATCTGATAGAGTCGGAAACGCAAGACCGAAGGGAAGCGCCCGGAGGAAAGCCCGAGAGGGTGAGTACAAAGGAAGCGTCCGTTCCTTGA
>NZ_JBIALD010000032.1:0-90654 GCF_042873115.1 Streptomyces sp. NPDC005017
TTACCTCGCCGGCCTCCACCTCCGCGCCTCGATGATCTGGATCAACGACCTGCTGAAGACGACTGGTTGATCACAACATCACACAGTCCCTAGTCGGCCGACTCGAACCGCCACCGGTGCACCGCCCGGGTCACCAGGTCCGCGTCCGGTTCCGGCAGCTCGGGCAGCTCGGCGTCGTACGCCGCCTCCCACCAGGTGATCACCAGCACCCGGTCCTGGGGCGCGCGAAGCGTCTCACGGCGCAGGGGCTCGGCCGGGAGCGCCTGGGCGCGGGCCCAGGCGAGCAGCTCCGGGCCCCGGCCGGGCAGGGCCCGCGCCTCCCACATCAGGGCGACCGTCACGGGTACAGGTTCTCCTTGCCCGCCTCGTGCACATGGTCGTGACCGTGCCCGGGGACATGGGTGTCGGTCACCGGCAGGGAGGAGTCCGCCGAGAGGTCCCAGTCGGAGGCGGCCCGGCCCCGGGCGACCATCTCGGCGCCGAGGGCGGCCACCATCGCGCCGTTGTCGGTGCACAGCTTCGGCCGCGGCACCCGCAGCCGGATACCCGCCCGCTCGCAGCGCTCCTGGGCGAGGGCGCGCAGCCGGGAGTTGGCGGCCACGCCACCGCCGATCATCAGGTGGTCGACGCCCTCGTCCTGGCAGGCCCGTACGGCCTTGCGGGTCAGCACGTCCACGACCGCCTCCTGGAAGGACGCCGCCACGTCACGCACCGGCACCTCCTCGCCCGCGGCCCGCTTCGCCTCGATCCAGCGCGCCACGGCCGTCTTCAGACCGGAGAAGGAGAAGTCGTACGCCGGGTCGCGCGGCCCGGTCAGCCCGCGCGGGAACGCTATGGCCCGCGGGTCGCCCTCCCTGGCGTAACGGTCGATGACCGGGCCGCCGGGGAAGCCCAGGTTCAGCACCCGGGCGATCTTGTCGAAGGCCTCGCCGGCCGCGTCGTCGATGGTGGCGCCCATCGGACGGACGTCGGAGGTGATGTCCGAGGACAGCAGCAGCGAGGAGTGACCGCCGCTGACCAGCAGGGCCATCGTCGGCTCGGGCAGCGGGCCGTGCTCCAGCTGGTCGACGCAGATGTGCGAGGCGAGGTGGTTGACGCCGTAGAGCGGCTTGCCGAGGGCGTAGGCGTACGCCTTGGCGGCCGAGACGCCGACCAGCAGCGCGCCGGCGAGGCCGGGACCCGCGGTGACCGCGATGCCGTCGAGGTCCCTGGCGCTGACCCCGGCCTCCTTCAGGGCGCGGTCGATGGTCGGCACCATCGCCTCCAGATGGGCGCGCGAGGCCACCTCGGGCACGACGCCGCCGAACCGGGCGTGCTCGTCGACGCTGGAGGCGATCGCGTCGGCCAGCAGGGTGGTGCCGCGCACGACGCCCACACCGGTCTCGTCGCAGGAGGTCTCGATCCCCAGCACCAGGGGTTCGTCAGTCATGGTTCTCGGTTCCTTGTACGGAGGCCGCGCCCGCTGCGGGGCCGCTGTCGGACGCGGTGGTCAGGCGCATCACCAGGGCGTCCACGTTCCCCGGCTGGTAGTAGCCGCGCCTGAACCCGATGGGTTCGAAGCCGAAGCGCTCGTAGAGCCGCTGCGCGCGGACGTTGTCCACCCGGCACTCGAGCATGACCTCGGCGCACTCGAAGGCGGTCGCCGCCCTCAGCAGCTCGGCCAGCAGCCGCGCCCCGAGGCCGGTGCCCCAGTGGTCGTGGGCCACGGCGATGGTCTGCACGTCCCCGAGCCCGCCGGAGGCGGCCAGGCCCGCGTAGCCGACGAGCCGGTCCCCCTCCTCGGCGACCACATAGCGACGGGTCGACCCGGGCCCGCGCGCATGGGCCAGCTCGGACCAGAACATCCCGCGGGACCAGGCGTCCTCCGGGAACAGCTCCTTCTCCAGGACCAGCACGGGATCGATGTCCCACCAGCGCATCTCGCGCACGGTCGTCACGGGTGCGGTCACTTCGGGGTGACCACCTTGTAGTTCCTGGGGACCTGGGCGTCCGGCCGGCGCAGATACAGCGGGCGCGGCTCGGGCAGCCCGACACCGGCCGCGAGCCGCTCCGCGGCCAGCCGGGCCAGGGCGGCGGCGGACACGTGCTCGGGCTCGTGGACGCGGGGGAAGGTGTCCGGGTAGAGCAGCGCGCCCGCGCCGACCGCGGGCAGGTCCGCGACCTCGCCTGCGATGTCGGCGGGCCGGTCGACGGCCGGATCGGTGACCCGGGTCCGCGAGTCGGCGTACCGGGCCCAGTAGACCTCCTTGCGCCGGGCGTCGGTCGCCACGACGAAGGGGCCCTCCAGGTCGGCGGCGTAGGCGAGGCCGTCGAGCGTGCACACACCGTGCACGGGCACCCCGAGCGCGAGCCCGAAGGTGTCGGCGGTCATGAGCCCGACGCGCAGACCCGTGTAGGGGCCGGGGCCGATGCCGACGACGATGCCGGTGACGGCGTCGAGCCGCAGCCCGGCCTCGGCCAGGACGCGGTCGACGGCGGGCAGCAGCAGCTCGCCGTGCCGGCGCGCGTCGACCTGGCTCGACGAGGCGATGACATCCGTGCCGTCGTGCAGGGCGACGGTCACGGCGGGGGTGGCGGTATCCAGAGCGAGCAAGAGCACGCAAACAGCCTACGGCCACCACGCTGCGGGCACGGCCGTCCCGTTGGGCCGGACGGTGACTGCTAACGTCACCACGAATCAGGACGTACGACGCAGAGGTGGACGACCGTGACAAGTTCCGGCCCGGGGTTCGTGCTCGGCCTCACCGCGGCGGCCCTGACGACGATCGGCTTCCTCGCCTACCAGGCCTCCGCGAACATCCCCCCGGAGCTGGACCGCGCACACGTGGACTCCCCCGCCGGCGTCTCGTTCACCAAGGCCCCGCGCGACACGCGGCACCCCGCCGCCCTGCCGTCCGGGTCCGGGGCGGGGCGGCGCGTCGTGTACTCGCTGGACGACGACCGGGTCTGGCTGGTCGGCACCGGCAACAAGGTCCGCCGCACCTTCGCCGTCGCCCCCGGCAGCGTCGATCCCGCGCCCGGGACCTACCGCGTCACCTCGCGGTCCAGCAAGGTCACCGGAACGGACGGCACGCCCATCGAGCACGTCGTCCGTTTCGCGAGCGTGGACCATGTGGCGATCGGCTTCAGCGCGGCCCTGGACGGCGCGACCCCGCGGCCGGACATGCGGGTGAAGTCGGGCGGCATCCGCGGGTCGCGCGCGGACGGCGACGCCATGTGGGCCTTCGCGACGATCGGCCACAAGGTCGTCGTCATCCGGTAGCCGCCGCGCACCGGCCATCGGGCTCCGGGGCCTGGGCCGCCTCGGGCCTGGGCCGCCTCGGGCCTAGGCCGCCTCGGGGCGCTCCGCGGGCAGGGGTGCGGGCGCGCGCGGCGGTGTGGAGACCTCCGCCGCGGCGGCACAGGCCGCGAGCAGGTCGCGCATGGACACCGCGGGCATCGCGCGGGGCGTGTTCTCGTCACGTTCGATGGCCTGCACGGACGCCTCCTGGAACTGGGGGCGGGCGTGGTTAGGCAGACCTAACCACGGACTGGCTACCATGTGACCACGCCGATGACCGGGGGCGCAATATCTTCCCGACGCTTTGTCGGAAAGCCCGGGTGAACGCCGAGAGCACGGGTGGACGCCGCGGGGGCGCCAGCGACGGCGCCCGCGCGCCGGCACGACGGACCGCGTCGGTCTCAGGCGGCCGGAGGAACGGCTCTCACGCGGCCGGAAGGGGTCTCAGACGGCCGGAACCGGATCTCACGCGGCCAGGACCGTGAGGTCCACCGGGGCCCAGCGCTCGCCGAGCCCGGTCAGCGTCACCTGCCGCACCTCGTCGGTCGTCTCCCCCACCGCCCGGTGGATGGTCACCTGGAGGCGGTCGTCGGTCAGCTCCTCGACCTTCCCCTCGCCCCACTCCACGACGACCACGGACTCCGGCAGCGAGACGTCGAGATCGAGGTCCTCCATCTCGTCCAGACCGCCGCCGAGACGGTACGCGTCCACGTGCACGAGCGGCGGCCCGTCCCCGAGCGCGGGGTGCACCCGGGCGATGACGAACGTCGGCGAGGTGACGGCCCCCCGCACCCCGAGCCCCTCCCCGAGGCCGCGGGTCAGGGTCGTCTTGCCCGCCCCCAGCTCCCCGCTGAGCATGACGAGGTCCCCGGCGCGCAGCACCTTGGCCAGGCGCCGCCCGAGCTCACGCATCTGGTCGGGAGAAGTGACGGTCAGCCGGGCCTCAGCCGGGCTGTGCGGTGCTGCTGCTTCCATAGCCACCCACGGTAGCCCCTGCCGGGACGGCCCCCGCACGGGTGAGCAGGTCGGCGAGCCGGTCGGTGACCACTTCCGGGTGCTCCAGCATCACCAGGTGCCCGGCGTCCGGGACGAGCACCAGTTCCGCGTCCGGCAGCCGGCCGGCGATCGCCTCGCTGTGCTCGCTCGGCGTGACCAGGTCCCGCACGCCCGCCAGCACCAGCACCGGCAGGTCCCGGAAGTGCGCGAGCGCCTCGGCCTTGTCGTGCTCCGTGAAGGCCGGGTAGAACTCCGCGACCACGTCGATCGGGGTGCCCTCGATCATCCGCTCGGCGAACCGGGCGATCGCCGGGTCGACGTCCCGGGTCGCGAACGAGTACCGCTTGATGACCCCGGCGAACAGGTCGGCCGTCGCCCGCCGTCCCCTCTCCACCAGTTCGGCCTGCTGCCCGAGCGCCTTCAGCACGCCCGGCAGCACCCGCCGTACCGCGTTCACCCCGGCGACCGGCAGCCCGAAGTTCACCTCGCCGAGCCGCCCCGAGGACGTCCCCACCAGCGCCACGGCGACCACCCGGTCCCGCACCAGCTCGGGGAACTGCGCGGCCAGCGCCATCACCGTCATCCCGCCCATGGAGTGCCCGACCAGCACGATCGGCCCCTCCGGCACGGCCGCGTCGATCACGGTCCGCAGATCGCGCCCGAGCCGGTCGATGGTCACCGGCTCGTCCCGCTCGATCTGCGCGTGCCCGCGCCCGGACCGGCCGTGGCTGCGCTGGTCCCAGTGCACGGTCCGTACGACACCCCGCAGCGCGGCCCGCTGGAAGTGCCAGGAGTCCTGGTTGAGGCAGTAGCCGTGGCTGAAGACGACCGTGACGGGGGCGGGTGCCTTGCGGCCGAACAGCCGCCGCCGGCGCGGCGCGGTGCCGCCCTCCGGCTCCACGTCGTCGACCTCGTAGTACAGCTCGGTGCCGTCGTCGGCGTACGCCCTGCCGGGGGTGCCGCGCAGCGCCCCGAACGGGCCCGCGGAGTCCAGGGCGAGACGTGCCTTCTGGCGCATGCCGCGCCCCACGGTCATCCGCTCCAGGGCGACACCGGCCGCCGCGCCCGCCGCGACGACGCCTATCGCGACGCCCGCGATCCCGGTGGCCCGGCGCCAGTTCCCGGCCGCCCCCGCGGCGGAGGCGGCGGCCACGACGGCCTCCGCGCTGCTCTCGCTCACGTACCGCTCCTCACTCGGTGTGCCGCTGTCCGTGCCGGGGTGCTGCTGCCGTTCTACCCGCCCGCTGTTGCCGTGGTGTTGCCGTCGTGCCGTGCACCGCGCGGGTCAGGCGTGCGTCCGCCTCATCCGTCCTGACCGTCGGCGTCCGCTTCCGCGCCTGCGTCCGCTTCGGCATCTGCTCCTGCGTCCGCTTCCGCGTCGACGTAGACGCGCGGGACGCGGGCGCCGATCCGGGTGACGATCTCGTAGGCGATGGTGCCCGCGGCGTTCGCCCAGTCCTGCGCGGTGGGCTCGCCGCGGTCGCCGGGGCCGAAGAGGACCGCCTCGGCGCCCGCCTCCGGCTCGTCCCCGCCGAGGTCGACGACGAACTGGTCCATCGCGATCCGCCCCGCCGCCGTACGCCACTTGCCGCCGACGAGGACGGGTCCGGCGCCGGAGGCCTGGCGCGGGACGCCGTCCGCGTAGCCGACCGGGATCAGGGCGAGGGTGGTGTCGCCGGCGGTGGTGTAGTGGTGGCCGTAGCTCACGCCGTGGCCGCCGGGCACGTGCTTGACCAGGGCCAGGGACGCCGAGAGCGTCATCACCGGGCGCAGGCCCAGCTCGGCCGGGGTGCCCAGTTCGGGGCTGGGCGAGACGCCGTAGAGCGCGATGCCCGCGCGGACCAGGTCGAAGTGGGACTCGGGAAGGGTGAGCGCGGCGGGCGAGTTGGCGATGTGCCGCACCTCGGGGCGCACTCCCCGGCCCTCGGCGTGGGCCACCATCTCGCGGAAGCCGGTGAGCTGGGCGGCGACGGAGGGGTGGCCGGGCTCGTCGGCGCAGGCGAAGTGCGACCACAGACCCGTGATCCGGATCAGCCCCTCGCGCTCGGCGTTCAGCGCCTCGGCGACCAGCTCCGCCCAGTCGCCCGGCTGGCAGCCGCCGCGCCCGAGCCCGGTGTCGGCCTTGAGCTGCACCCGCGCGGGGCGGCCCGCCGCGCGGGCGGCCCCGACGACCTCGCGCAGGGCCCACAGGCCGCTGACGGACACGTCGAGGTCGGCCTCGATCGCCTCGCGCCAGGGCCCGCCGGGCACCCACAGCCAGCACATGATCCGGACGTCGCGCAGCCCGGCCGCGCGCAGCGCGAGGGCCTCCTCCGGCGTCGCCGTGCCCAGCCAGGTCGCCCCCGCCGCCAGCGCCGCCCGGGCGCAGCGCAGCGCGCCGTGGCCGTAGGCGTCGGACTTCACCACGGCCATCACGGCCGCGCCGGACGCCTTCGCGCGCACGGTGCGCACGTTGGCCCGCAGCGCGGCCAGGTCGATCTCGGCGCGGGCGCGCAGCGGGGCGGAGGGCGGGCTTGCAGTCTCAGTCATCCCGCCCAGTGTCTCAGAGGCCCCGCGCGGGCCCCCGCTCACGTGCCCGGCCGTCGCCCCCACACGTACACCCGGTCCCCCTTCCTCAACACGCCCCACAGCTTCCTCGCGTCCCCGAGCCGGAGGTTGACGCAGCCCATCGACCCGACGGTGGTGAAGATCGTCCCGTACACGGCGTGGAAGGCCTGACCGCCGCTGAAGAACTGGGAGTACGGCATGGGCTGGCCGTAGAGCGTGGACACGTGGTTCTTGTGCCGCCAGTAGACGGTGTGCCAGCCGGTCCGCGTCCGGTAGCCGGCCCGGCCGCTGCGCATCGGCACCGGGCCGTGGACGACCTTCCTCCCCTTCTGCACCCACAGCAGCTGGCGGTTCAGGTCCACGCAGGCGACCCGGCGGGCGCGCACCGGGCACTTCCCGGCAGCGTTGGGGTTCCGGCCCGCGCCGACGAGCTGCATCCGCGCCCAGGTGACCGGGCCGGCGAAGCCGATCGCCGGGGTGATCCGGTGCTTCAGCTGGAACGCCCGGATGGCCCTGCAGTCGGCGGCCGACTGTCTGCCGTCCGCCTTCAGCCTCAGCCACTTCTCGACCTGCCGCTGATAGGGCCCCGTCTGCTTGCTGCACTTCACACGGGCGACCGCCTCGCCGAGGGGCACGTACTCGACGAGGTCGTAGGCCCCGGCGGCCGCCGCCCGGGGCTCCACGGCCTCCTCGCGGGGGGAGAGGGCGCGGACGCGGGGCGCCAGGGCCTGGTCGGGTGTGTCCCGGGGCCAGGCCTGCGCCGCTCCGGGCACGAGCGCGCTGCGTTCCCCGGGGGCGGGCGGCGGATGCACGGCCGCGGTGGCCGTGGCGACGGGGAGCAGGACCGTACCGGCGAGAAGGACGGCGACGCTCCGGCGCGCGAGCGGTCCACGGTCCCCACGAGAGCTGTGCTGCACACGACTGGTCACACGATCAGCAAAACCGCCGCCCGTTGCGGCCCGGGTCAGCCGCGCGGCGGGGTCACCCGGACGTACGCGGCACCCCGGCCCCCTTAGGGTGCTCGGCATGAGCATCATCGGGGTCGGTATCGACGTGGCGGAGATCGACCGGTTCGCCGCGGCCATGGAACGCACGCCCGCACTCGCCCAACGCCTCTTCGACGACAACGAGTTGCTGCTGCCCAGCGGGGAGCGCCGGGGCATCGCCTCGCTGGCCGCCCGGTTCGCGGCGAAGGAGGCCCTGGCCAAGGCCCTCGGTGCGCCGCCCGGACTGCTGTGGACGGACGCGGAGGTCTACGTCGAGGACAGCGGGCGGCCACGGCTGCGGGTGACCGGTACGGTGGCCGCCCGTGCCGCCGAACTCGGCGTGCGCTCCTGGCATGTGTCCCTCAGCCATGACGCGGGGGTGGCGTCGGCGGTGGTGATCGCGGAGGGGTGAGGGTTCGGGTGCCCGGGCTGGGCGGGGTCGGGTGCCCGGGCTGGGCGGGGTCGGGTGCCCGGGCTGGGCGGCTTCGGGTGCCCGGGCTGGGCGGCTTCGGTTGCGGGCGGCCGCGGGGTCGTCGTGGGTGGGCGCGCAGTTCCCCGCGCCCCTTGGGGCGGTTGTGTGCGGGGCGGTGGTGGGCCTCGGGGGTGCACGGCAGACTCGTCGTCATGCGTACTGCGTACAGCGTGGAGTCGGTGCGGGCCGCCGAGCGGGACCTGATGGCGCGTCTCCCGGAGGGCGCCCTGATGCAGCGGGCCGCCGCCGGGCTGGCCGCCGCCTGCGCCGAACTGCTCGGCCGGGTCTACGGCAGCCGGGTCGTCCTCCTGGTCGGCTCGGGCGACAACGGCGGTGACGCCCTGTACGCCGGTGCCCGACTGGCCCGCAGGGGCGCGGGCGTCACGGCGGTGCTGCTCTCCCCCGAACGGGCCCACGCGCAGGGGCTGGCGGCCCTGCGCCGGGCGGGCGGCACGGTGACGGACCCGGCCGCGGCCGACGCGCTGATCGAGCGGGCCGACCTGGTGCTCGACGGCATCGTGGGCATCGGCGGCAAGGGCGGTCTGCGGCCGCAGGCCGAGCGCCTCGCCGCGGCGGCGGGCCGCGCGCGGGCCGCCGTCGTCGCCGTCGACCTGCCGAGCGGGGTGGACGCCGACACGGGCGAGGTGCCGGGCGCCGCGGTCCGCGCCGATCTGACGGTCACCTTCGGCACCCACAAGCCGGGCCTGCTGATCGACCCGGCGCGCGACCACGCCGGTTCCGTACGGCTCGTGGACATCGGCCTCGAACTGCCCGAGGACGCCGAACTGGAGGCCCTCCAGCACGAGGACGTGGCCCGGCTGCTGCCGCTGCCCACCTCGGGGAGCGACAAGTACCGGCGCGGCGTCGTCGGCATCGCTGCCGGTTCCGCCCGCTACCCGGGGGCGGCCGTCCTCGCGGTGGCGGGCGCCCTGCGGGGCGGCGCGGGCGCGGTCCGCTACGTCGGTCCGGCCGGCGAGTCGGTGCTCGCGCGCTACCCCGAGACGCTGGTGTCGGAACGCGGCCCGGCCAAGGCGGGACGCGTCCAGGCCTGGGTCGTCGGCCCCGGCGTGGCCGACGACGCGACCACGGTCGCCGAGGTCCTGGCCTCCGACGTCGCCGTGCTGATCGACGCGGACGGCCTGCGCCTGGCGGACCGGGCCACCGTGGCCGCACGCCGGGCCCCGACCCTGATGACCCCGCACGCCGGAGAGGCCGCCGCGCTGCTCGGAGTGACCCGCGAGGAGGTCGAGGGCGCCCGGCTGAGGTCGGCCCGCGAACTGGCGGGCAGATACGGGGCGACCGTCCTGCTGAAGGGCTCGACCACGCTGGTCGCCGAGGCGACGGGCCCGGTCCGGGTGAACCCCACCGGCACCCCCTGGCTGGCCACCGCGGGCAGCGGCGACGTCCTCTCGGGCCTGGCCGGCTCCCTGCTGGCGGCGGGGCTCGCGCCCCGGGACGCCGGAAGCGTGGCCGCGTACCTGCACGGTCTGGCGGGCCGGTACGCGGCCGACGGCGCCCCCGTCGGGGCCCACGACGTGGCCGACGCCCTCCCGGAGGCCTGGCGCGACACCCGCGACTGAACCGCGCCGGGCGGATGGCCGCGCGGGCGGGTGGCCGGGCCCGCCACGGCATCGCCGAACCGCCGGGCGGGCGCACCGCCCTACTCCACCGTCACCGAACCGCCGGGCGGGCACACCGCCCTACTCCACCGTCACCGACTTCGCCAGGTTCCTCGGCTGGTCCACCTCGTTGCCCCGGGCCGTGGCCAGCTCGCAGGCGAAGACCTGGAGCGGGACCGTGGCCACCAGGGGCTGAAGAAGCGTCGGCGTCGCGGGGATACGGATCAGATGGTCGGCGTACGGCACGACCGTCTCGTCCCCCTCCTCGGCGATCACGATGGTGCGGGCACCGCGGGCCCGGATCTCCTGGATGTTGGACACGATCTTGTCGTGCAGCACGGAACGCCCGCGCGGCGACGGCACGACCACCACCACCGGCACGCCCTCCTCGATCAGCGCGATGGGGCCGTGCTTGAGCTCGCCCGCCGCGAAGCCCTCGGCGTGCATATAGGCGAGTTCCTTCAGCTTCAGCGCACCCTCCAGGGCGACCGGGTAGCCCACGTGCCGGCCGAGGAACAGCACGGTGTCGCGGTCGGCCAGGGAGCGGGCCAGCGCGCGGACCGGCTCCATGGTCCGCAGGACCTCCTCGACCTCCGAGGAGATCCTCGCCAGGTCCCGCACGACGGCCCGGATCTCGTCGCCCCACTTGGTGCCGCGCACCTGGCCCAGATACAGGGCGACCAGATAGCAGGCGACGAGCTGCGTCAGGAACGCCTTCGTCGAGGCGACCGCCACCTCCGGCCCGGCGTGCGTGTAGAGCACGGCGTCCGACTCGCGCGGGATCGTGGAGCCGTTGGTGTTGCAGATGGCCAGCACCTTGGAGCCCTGCTCACGGGCGTGCCGCAGGGCCATCAGCGTGTCCATGGTCTCGCCGGACTGGGAGATCGCGATCACCAGCGAGCGGGGGTCCAGGATCGGGTCCCGGTAGCGGAACTCGCTGGCCAGCTCCACCTCGCAGGGGATGCGCGTCCAGTGCTCGATGGCGTACTTGGCGATCAGCCCCGCGTGGTACGCCGTGCCGCACGCGACGAGGACGACCTTGTCCACCTCGCGCAGCTCGGCCGCGCCGATCCGCACCTCGTCCAGGGTGAGCGAACCGGCCGCGTCGATCCGGCCCAGCAGGGTGTCGGCGACCGCCTTGGGCTGCTCGGCGATCTCCTTGAGCATGAAGTAGTCGTGGCCGCCCTTCTCCGCCGCCGACACGTCCCAGTCGACGTGGTAGGAGCGCACCTCGGCCGGGGCGGCGTCGAAGCCGGTGACCGTGACGCCGTCCCGGCGCAGCTCCACCACCTGGTCCTGGCCCAGCTCGATCGCCGAGCGGGTGTGGGCGATGAAGGCGGCGACGTCCGAGGCGAGGAAGGCCTCGCCCTCGCCGACGCCCACCACCAGAGGTGAGTTCCGCCGCGCGCCCACCACCACGTCCGGCGCGTCGGCGTGCACCGCGACCAGCGTGAACGCGCCCTCCAGCCGACGGCACACCAGCCGCATCGCCGCTGCCAGGTCGGCGGTCGCGGAGAACTCCTCCGCCAGCAGATGGGCCACCACCTCGGTGTCCGTCTCCGAGGCCGGCCGGTGACCGCGCTCGGCGAGCTCGGCGCGCAGCGGGGCGAAGTTCTCGATGATCCCGTTGTGCACGACGGCCACCCGGCCGGCGTTGTCCAGGTGAGGGTGGGCGTTGGCGTCGGTCGGGCCGCCGTGCGTGGCCCAGCGGGTGTGCCCGATACCGGTCGAGCCGGCCGGCAGCGGGTGCTCGGCCAGCTCCTTCTCCAGGTTGACCAGCTTGCCGGCCTTCTTCGCGGCGGCCAGTCCGCCGTCCGCGAGCACGGCGACACCCCCCGAGTCGTAGCCCCGGTACTCCAGACGCTTCAGCCCGGCCATCACGACGTCCAGCGCCGACTGCGGCCCTACGTATCCCACGATTCCGCACATGTGCCGCAGCCTACGGTCGGATCCACACCCGAACACGTCACCGTGTGCCCGATTTCGGAAATAATCAAGCCCGTTCGGACCCTCAGGACGCGACTTCCACCTCATCGGCCCCCGACCCGGCCCGGGCCCGAGGTGACGGAGCACACCCGCCACGCCGTTCAAACTCCGTTAACAATGGACTGTGATCTCTCCGGTCTCCTCGATGCCCCGGAGCGCCCACCGGCCCAGGCCGGAGGCGACTCCCTACGTCGACCTCACCCGAGCCGAGTGGAGCGCGCTGCGCGACAAGACGCCGCTCCCCCTCAGTGCCGAGGAGGTCGAGAAGCTGCGCGGCCTCGGCGATGTCATCGACCTCGACGAGGTGCGTGACATCTACCTGCCGCTGTCCCGGCTGCTCAACCTCTACGTCGGCGCCACCGACGGGCTGCGCGGCGCGCTGAACACCTTCCTCGGGGAACAGGGCTCGCAGTCCGGCACGCCCTTCGTCATAGGGGTCGCCGGTTCGGTCGCGGTCGGCAAGTCGACCGTGGCCCGTCTGCTCGCGGCACTGCTGTCCCGCTGGCCGGAGCACCCGCGCGTCGAGCTGGTCACCACCGACGGCTTCCTGCTGCCCACCCATGTGCTCCAGGAACGCGGCCTGATGTCCCGCAAGGGCTTCCCCGAGTCCTACGACCGCCGCGCGCTGACCCGGTTCGTCGCCGACATCAAGGCCGGGAAGGGCGAGGTGACCGCGCCGGTCTACTCCCACCTGATCTACGACATCGTCCCCGGCGAGAAGCTCACCGTGCGCCGCCCGGACATCCTGATCGTCGAGGGCCTGAACGTCCTCCAGCCCGCCCTGCCCGGCAAGGACGGCCGCACCCGCGTCGGCCTCGCCGACTACTTCGACTTCAGCGTGTACGTCGACGCCCGGGTCGAGGACATCGAGCGCTGGTACCTCAACCGCTTCAAGCGGCTGCGCGAGACGGCGTTCCAGAACCCGTCCTCGTACTTCCGCAGGTACACCCAGGTCGCCGAGGACGAGGCCCTGGACTACGCCCGCACGATGTGGCGCACCATCAACAAGCCCAACCTGGTGGAGAACATCGCCCCCACCCGGGGCCGGGCCACCCTGGTCCTGCGCAAGGGCCCGGACCACAAGGTCCAGAGGCTCTCCCTGCGAAAGCTGTGAACGGCGGCTGCTAGAAAGGGCGCATGCTGCATCTGCGTCTGATCACACCGGCCGGGAAGACCGACGCCGTGGTCCGTCTGATCGAGGGCACGCTCGGCACCACGCACCTGGTCGTGGTGCCGGGCGCCGCGCGCAACCCCGCGGGGGACGTGGTCATGTGCGACGTGGCCCGCGAGGCAGGCGACGAACTCATCGGCAGGCTCCAGGAACTGGGGCTCGACGCGACGGGCTCGATCGCCGTCGAGAACATCGACCTGTCCATCTCCCTGCGGGCCGACAAGGCAGAGGAGGAGGCACCGGGCGAGGCGGCCGACGCGGTCCTGTGGGAGCACCTGACGGACGTGACGCACGAGGAGTCGACGCTCAGCGTCACCTACGTGGCCTTCCTGACGGTGGCCACCATGATCGCCGCCTGCGGTGTGATGCTGGACAACGCGATCCTCATCGTCGGCGCGATGGCCGTCGGCCCGGAGTTCGGCCCGCTGGCCGGCATCTGCACGGCCCTGGTGCAGCGCACCCCGAAGCTGGTGCGGCGCTCGCTGTGGGCGCTGCTCGCCGGGTTCGGCATCGCCATGCTGCTGACGGCCGGCTTCGGCTGGCTGATGGACGCCGTCGGCCTGTTCAACAAGGACATGATCGAGGCGGACCGCCCCAACACCGCCTTCATCTGGCAGCCCGACATGATGTCCTTCGTGGTGGCCTTCCTCGCGGGCATC
Organism: Streptomyces sp. NPDC005017; assembly: GCF_042873115.1. Classification (NCBI taxonomy): domain Bacteria; kingdom Bacillati; phylum Actinomycetota; class Actinomycetes; order Kitasatosporales; family Streptomycetaceae; genus Streptomyces; species Streptomyces sp. NPDC005017. Next base: position 13,717 of record NZ_JBIALD010000032.1, read on the forward strand.
GCCGGAACGCTGTCCCTGACCTCGGCCAAGTCGGGCGCCCTGATCGGCGTCGCCATCTCGGTCACCACGGTCCCCGCCGCCGCCAACGCCGCGATGGCCTTCACCTACGCCGACTACTCCCAGACCTGGGGCTCCACCGCCCAGCTCCTCGCCAACCTGGGCGGAATCATCACCGCGGGCACCCTCACGCTGCTGGCCCAGAAATGGTTCTGGGCCAGACACCGCAGAGTGACAGACCCCGCATAGCCCCCGAAGGGGCGCGGGGAACTGCGCGATCTTTTAGGGGCGCGGGGAACTGCGCGACCAGCCACAGGCGACCGGCACCCGAGGACGGGCAGGATCCCACCCCAGGGGCGCGGGGAACTGCGCAGCCTCTCAAGGGACGCGAGGACCACGCGGCCTCTTTCAAGGGGCGCGGGGAACTGCGCGACTCTTCAGGGGCGCGAGGAACTACGCGGCCTCTTCAGGGGCGCGGGGAACTGCGCGACGAGCCACGACGAACCCGCAGCCCGCCACGCACAGAACCCGGCACCCCGAACCCGGCCCACACAGAACCGCCCCGCACAGAACCCCGCAGCCCAACCCCGCCAGACCCGGCGTCAGCCCAACGCCGACTTCACCACATCGGCCAACCGCCCGGCCACGGACCGGGCCTGGTCGATGTCCGCCGCCTCCACCATCACCCGAACCAACGGCTCCGTCCCGGAGGACCGCAACAGCACCCGCCCCGTCGACCCCAGCTCCCGCTCCGCCTCGGAGACCGCCGCCGCCAGCTCCGCGGAGGTCGACACCCGGGACTTGTCCACGTCGGGCACATTGACGAGCACCTGCGGCAGCCGCTCCATCACACCCGCCAGCTCCCGCAGCGAACGCCCCGTCTCGGCGACCCGCGCGGCCAGCATCAGCCCGGTCAGCGTGCCGTCACCGGTCGTCGCGTGGTCGAGGATGATCACGTGCCCAGACTGCTCACCGCCGAGCGCGTACCCGTGGGCCTTCATCTCCTCCAGGACGTAACGGTCACCGACCGCCGTCTGCAGCAGCCGGATGCCCTCCCGCTCCAGCGCCAGCTTGAAGCCGAGGTTGGACATGACGGTCGCGACCACGGTGTCGGCCCGCAGCGCCCCCCGCTCCCGCATGGCGAGGGCGAGGACGGCCAGGATCTGGTCGCCGTCGATCTCCTCACCGGTGTGGTCCACGGCGAGGCAGCGGTCGGCGTCACCGTCGTGCGCGATGCCGAAGGCGGCCCCGTGCTCGACGACGGCCGTCCTGAGCTTGTCGAGGTGGGTGGAACCGCAGCCGTCGTTGATGTTGAGCCCGTCCGGCTCGGCCCCGATCGTGATGATCTCGGCACCGGCCCGGGAGAACGCCTCGGGCGAGACCCGCGCGGCCGCGCCGTGCGCCTCGTCGAGGACGATCTTCAGCCCGTCGAGCCGGTTCGGCAGCACACCGACGAGGTGGGCGACGTACTTGTCGAAGCCCTCGTCGTAGCTGCGCACCCGGCCGACGCCCGAGCCGGTCGGCCGGTCCCACGGGGCGCCGGTGCGGTGCTCCTCGTAGACGGACTCGATCCGGTCCTCCAGCTCGTCGGCGAGCTTGTGGCCGCCCCGGGCGAAGAACTTGACGCCGTTGTCGGGCATGGCGTTGTGGCTGGCGGAGAGCATGACGCCCAGGTCGGCGCCGAGCACGCCGGTCAGATAGGCGACGGCGGGCGTCGGCAGCACGCCCACCCGCAGCACGTCCACCCCCGCACTGGCCAGGCCCGCCACCACGGCGGCCTCCAGGAACTCCCCGGACGCGCGCGGGTCCCGTCCGACCACCGCGGTCGGCCGGTGGCCCTCGAAGGTGCCCGCCTCGGCGAGCACATGAGCCGCCGCGACGGAGAGACCGAGGGCCATCTCGGCCGTCAGATCCGCGTTGGCGACACCGCGCACGCCGTCCGTGCCGAAGAGTCGTCCCACTTGTCCTCCTGAGAAAAGCGTCCGTTCGGGAAGCCGTGCCGGTGCGGCCCGCACGCCTGCCCCTTCCGGGCCCTCGATGCCCGGGACGGGCCCTCGATGCCCGGGGCATCACATCACACAAGCCGTAAAACGTCTTGTGTCGTTATACGCCCATCGCTGGGATAAACGAACGCCCCGACGGCACTGTGGCGTGCCGCCGGGGCGTTCGATGTACGGCGGGCGGGGCAGGGCCCCGCAGTCGTACGAGCAGGCAGCGAAGCTTAACGCTTGCTGTACTGCGGAGCCTTGCGGGCCTTCTTCAGACCGGCCTTCTTGCGCTCGACCGCACGGTCGTCGCGCTTGAGGAAGCCGGCCTTCTTCAGCGGGCCGCGGTTGTTGTCGACGTCGGCCTCGTTCAGCGCGCGGGCGACACCGAGACGGAGCGCACCGGCCTGACCGGAGACGCCGCCACCCGCGATGCGGGCGATGACGTCGTAGCGGCCCTCGAGCTCGAGGACCTTGAACGGCTCGTTGACTTCCTGCTGGTGCACCTTGTTCGGGAAGTAGTCCTCGAGGGTGCGACCGTTGATCTTCCACTTGCCGGTGCCCGGGACGATCCGGACGCGGGCGATGGCGTTCTTGCGACGGCCCAGGCCGGCGGCCGGCTGGGGCTCACCGAAGCGCGAGGCGAGGGACTCGGAGGTGTACTCACCCTCCACCGGGACCTCGGACTCGGTGGTGTAGCTGTCGATGTCAAGCTCTTCGAGCGGCTGCTCGGCAGTGGTCTCGGCCACGATGCTCCTCAGATTCTGTTCGGTCTTAGGGGGTGGCCGGAACTACTGCGCGACCTGGGTGATCTCGAACGGCACCGGCTGCTGGGCAGCGTGCGGGTGCTGGTCGCCCGAGTAGACCTTCAGCTTCGAGAGCATCTGACGGCCCAGGGTGTTCTTGGGGAGCATGCCCTTGACGGCCTTCTCGATGGCCTTCTCGGGGTTCTTCGCCAGCAGCTCGTCGTAACGGACGGAGCGCAGACCACCCGGGTAGCCGGAGTGGCGGTACGCCATCTTCTGGGTCCGCTTGTTGCCGGACAGGTGCACCTTGTCGGCGTTGATGATGATGACGAAGTCACCGGTGTCGACGTGAGGGGCGTAGATCGGCTTGTGCTTGCCGCGCAGGATGGAGGCGGCGGTGCTGGCGAGACGGCCGAGGACAACGTCCTGGGCGTCGATGACGTGCCACTGGCGCGTCACATCGCCGGGCTTGGGGCTGTACGTACGCACGGTTCGTAGCCTTCGCTTCTTCAGTGAATGGTCCTGACAGGTCACCGAAGACGATCACGACAGCCGAGACCGCACTGCGGTGACGCAAACCGCGTGCTGGTCGCTGGTCATCGGCCCGGTGGACCGGTGTAAGGGCCCGTCCCGTGAGAATGAGCAAGCCAATACACAACGAACACGCAGGATACCTACGACGCCACGCCCGGGTCAAAACGAGGCGGGACACCGCTGGTGCCGACTGCGCAAGACACCCACTCTACTGGTCTGGCGGCGCGCCGTCCCCTCTAAGATGCGCCCCATGAGCTATGGGCAGGGGGGACCCCAAGGCCAGTGGGATCCCTGGAAACCGAATTCGCAGCAGCAGACCTGGAGCAGCGGCGGCGACGGCACTCCGGACTGGGCGGCACTGGCGGAGGCGTCCGAAGCACGCAACAAGCGGCGGCGGCTGCTGTTCATCGTCGGGGGCGCGCTGGCCACCGTGGCGGTGGGCACGGCGGTCGCGGTCGCCGTGGTTTCGGCGAACGACGGCGGCGCGGAGGCGGGCCGGCCGTCCTCACGGCTGCCCTCCACGGCGGACATCCCGTCCTCCACCGGCCCGGCGCCCTCCTTCGCGCCCACCACGGCCCCGCCGCCGCTGGACCCGAAGGACTTCATCGCCTCCAAGAACAAGGACACGGCCCCGCTCAGCCCGGACATCCTCTTCCCGGGCACCCAGCTGACCATGGGCGAGACCGTCTACCGCAAGGGCCCGACCTCGGACAGCGAGAACTGCGCCGCGGTCACCCAGGGCACGCTGCCCAAGGTCCTCAAGGACAACGGCTGCCGACGCGTGCTGCGGGTGACGTACGTCAAGGACGGTGTCGCGGTGACCGTCGGCGTGGCCGTCTTCGACACCGAGGACCAGGCCACCGCGGCCAAGGGCCGGGCCGACGCCAAGAGCCTGGTGCGCGCGCTGCCCGGCAACGGTGTCAAGGACTTCTGCGACGGCGCCGTCTGCCGCTCCACCACCAACAGCTACGGCCGCTACGCCTACTTCACGGTGACCGGTTTCACCAACGGCAAGGACGTCACCACCAAGGACACCCAGGTGTTCGCCCAGGGTGACGACCTGGCGGAGTTCACCTTCCGTCAGATCCGCCGCCGCGGCGAGGCCCAGGCCTCGGCGGCCGCGCAGCAGTAGCGAGGCCGCTGCGGCCGGCACCGGGGGCCCGGCCGCAGCCCCGCTCAGCGGCGCTTCAGACGCAGCCGGATCGGCACGACGGCCGACTCCAGCTGCGTGCGCAGCGTCATCTTCGACGTGCCCTCCGTCCGCTCCTCGAAGCGGATCGGAATCTCCACGGCCCGGTGCCCGGCGCACACGGCCTTGTACTTCAGCTCCACCTGGAAGCTGTAGCCCGCGCTGTCCAGGGCGGTCAGGTCCACGTCCCGCAGGGTGGCGGCCGACCACAGGTTGAACCCGGCGGTGATGTCCCGGATGTCGGTGCCGAGCACCGTGCGGGCGTAGCGGTTGGCGAACCGGGACAGCAGCACCCGGTGCCGGCCCCAGTCCTCGTCCAGGGCGCCGCCCTCGACGTACCGGCTGCCGATCACCAGGCCGGCCCCCTCGGTCTCGGCCCGCTCCAGCATGCGCGGGACGGCCTCCACCGGGTGGGAGCCGTCGGCGTCCATCTGGACCACGTACGCGGCACCCTCGGCGAGCGCGGCGCTCATACCGGCCGTGTAGGCGCGGCCCAGCCCGTCCTTCTCGGTGCGATGCAGCACGCTCATCCGCGGGCCGTCCGCGTTGTACTTCTCGGCGAGCTCCTCGGCGATCCGCCCGGTGCCGTCCGGGCTGGAGTCGTCGACGATCTTCAGACGCAGTCCGGGCAGCGGCAGCGACAGCACCGCCTCCGCCATGCGCGGCAGGTTCCCCGCCTCGTTGTAGGTGGGCATCACCACGGTGACACGCACACCCTCCGGGTCGTACGTCATTCTCTTCCCCTCCCCTACGGGCGCGGACCGTCCCGGCGCCCCGACTGCGGATGCGCTCAGTGGCTCTTGAGCAAGATGCGCTATTCGCTCGTACCGTTCGCGTCGCGGAACGGGATCTCGGCCGGCAGCCGGTAGTGCGGGTTGCCCCTGACCGCGGAGGCGATGATGTCGTCCGCTCTCGGATCGGTCAGCCCGTCGAGGACGATCACGTCGAACTTGCCGGCTCCGACCGCGGCCTCGTAGGCCTCGTCGCCGCTGTAGTACTTGCCCTTCTCGTCCTTGTACTCCATGCCGAAGAGGCTGTGCCACCGCCGGCGGCTGGATTTGTCATACAGGTAATAGACGGGGACTTCGGGAGTCGAGGCGAGGTACTCGCCCTTGCGGTCCACGTGCGGCGCGATGGCGTTGATCATCTTCGTGGAGTTCGGCCAGATGCCGAAACGCCGGTCCGCCCGCTGGACACCGAGGCAGAGCACGGCCGTCCAGAGCATGATCCCGAGCTGGGGACAGCGGAAGTGCGCACCCACCAGGCGGGGTCATCCCCACGCCGGTCATCGGCGCCGCGAAGAGCAGACCGAAACCGACGTGCCTGAACAGCGAGACCACGGTCCCCAGGCGAATCCCGTACGCCGGAGCCGGCAGCGCCGTACCGCACGGCGCCAGCCCGAGCAGGGCGCGCCAGCGCCAGCCGGGGCCACCGAGCCGCAGGGCGAGCGGCGACTCGTTCATCCGGCCGCGCCGCACGTACGACACGGCGCCGCCGACGGCGGCCAGGAACATCAGCCAAGCGAAGCACTACGTCAGGTGAGTCGCCCTATGCCCCGGTATAAACACGTGAAGGGGGCGTGACTAACAGGTTTCACACCCGGATGAACCAGGCAGAGAACGCCGATTCCGCGCTTCCCTGCTCCGCGCCGCCAGCAACTCGTCCGCCGGATAGCCGACCTCCTCCAGCGTCAGCCCGTGCGGCCGTACGACATGGACCGCCGAGTCCCGCACCCCCGCGGCGAGCACCTTGCCCGGCCAGTCCGCCGGACGGTGGCCGTCGCCGACGAAGAGCAGCGCGCCGATCAGCGAGCGGACCATGTTGTGGCAGAAGGCGTCGGCCCGCACCGTGGCCGTGATGATCCCGTCCTCGCCCCGGACCAGGCTCAGCTCCTGCAGGGTACGGATCGTCGTGGCGCCCTCGCGCTTCTTGCAGTACGCCGCGAAGTCGTGCTCCCCCAGCAGCGCCCGGGCCGCCTCGTTCATCGCGTCGACGTCGAGCGGCCAGTCGTGCCAGAGCACGTGCCCCCGCAGCAGCGGGTCGACCCCGCCCGGGTTGTCGGTGACCCGGTAGGCGTAGCGCCGCCAGACCGCCGAGAAGCGCGCGTTGAACCCGCCGGGCGCCTCCCGCAGCGCCCACACCCGTACGTCACGGCTCAGCCGCCCGGCCATCCGCTTGAGCAGCTTCTCGTGATGCTCACGCCACACCGCCTCCGGCAGATCCACATGCGCGACCTGCCCCCGCGCGTGCACCCCGGCGTCGGTGCGCCCCGCGACCGTCAGCTCATAGGTCTCCTGCGACCGCGTCACCGTCCGCAGGGCGTCCTCGATCTCCCCCTGCACGGTCCGCCGCCCGCCGGCCTGCTTGGCCCAGCCGGAGAACTCACTCCCGTCGTACGACAGATCGAGACGGACACGAACATGACCGGGCGCTGCTTCATCACTCACGTAGAGATCCTCTCAGGAACACGAAAAAGCGGGCCCGCTCCTCGAAAGGAGCGGGCCCGCGAACGCCCTTCTCGGGGGCGCGGGGCTGTGTCGATCTGCGGCTACCGCCGCGCGTGCGCGGTCAACCACGACGAAGCCGCGGCCGGGAACGCACAGCCACCCGAGTGGAACGCTTACGCGTCCTTCGACTCCTCGGCGGAAGCCTCGGCGGCGTCGTCGGCCTTGGTCTCCTCGACCTTGGCCGTCTCGGCCTCCTTGACCGCGCGCTTGGTGGCGGCCTCGGCCTCACCCACGGCGTTCTGCTGCACCGTCAGCGCCTCGACCAGCTCGATGACAGCCATGGGCGCGTTGTCGCCACGACGGTTACCGATCTTGGTGATGCGGGTGTAGCCACCGGGACGGTTCTCGTACCGCGGGCCGATCTCGGTGAAGAGCGTGTGGACGACGCTCTTGTCCGTGATGACCTGGAGCACCTGACGGCGGTTGTGAAGGTCGCCCTTCTTCGCCTTGGTGACCAGACGCTCGGCGTACGGACGCAGGCGGCGGGCCTTCGCCTCGGTGGTGGTGATGCGGCCGTGCTCGAAGAGCGCCTTCGCGAGGTTCGCGAGGAGCAGCTTCTCGTGCGCGGCGCTGCCGCCCAGACGGGCACCCTTGGTGGGCTTCGGCATGGTGTTTCTCCTAGGTGTCTGCCCCGGCCGTATCAGGTACCGGAGTCAGTATCCGAGCGGGCGGATGCCCGTCGAAGATCCGGGCGCCTTTTCAGACGCCCGGAGGGTCCACGCCCCAAGGGGCGCGGGGAACTGCGCGACCGGCCACAACGGACCGGAAGCCGAATCAGTACTGTTCCGTCTCCACGAAGCCCGCGTCCGCGTCGTCGTCCGCGCCGAACGCGTCCGCCGCAGCGGTCGGGTCGAACCCGGGAGGCGAGTCCTTGAGCGCCAGACCCATACCCGCCAGCTTCGCCTTGACCTCGTCGATGGACTTCGCGCCGAAGTTGCGGATGTCCAGCAGGTCGGCCTCGGAACGCGCCACGAGCTCACCCACGGAGTGGATGCCCTCGCGCTTGAGGCAGTTGTAGGAGCGGACCGTGAGCTCCAGCTCCTCGATCGGCAGCGCCAGGTCGGCGGCAAGGGCGGCGTCCGTGGGGGACGGGCCCATGTCGATGCCCTCGGCGTCGATGTTCAGCTCGCGGGCGAGACCGAACAGCTCGACCAGGGTCTTACCGGCGGAGGCCATGGCGTCACGCGGACGCATCGCCTGCTTGGTCTCGACGTCGACGATCAGCTTGTCGAAGTCGGTGCGCTGCTCGACACGGGTCGCCTCGACCTTGTAGGTGACCTTGAGAACCGGCGAGTAGATGGAGTCGACCGGGATACGGCCGATCTCCTGGCCCACCTGCTTGTTCTGCACGGCGGAGACGTAGCCGCGACCGCGCTCGACGGTCAGCTCCATCTCCAGCTTGCCCTTGCCGTTGAGCGTGGCGAGGACGAGGTCGGGGTTGTGCACCTCGACACCGGCCGGGGGCGCGATGTCGGCGGCGGTGACCAGACCCGGGCCCTGCTTGCGCAGGTACATCACGACCGGCTCGTCGTGCTCCGAGGAGACGACCAGCTGCTTGATGTTGAGGATCAGGTCGGTGACGTCCTCTTTGACGCCCGGCACGGTGGTGAACTCGTGCAGCACGCCGTCGATCCGGATCGAGGTGACGGCGGCACCCGGGATCGAGGACAGGAGGGTACGGCGGAGGGAGTTGCCGAGGGTGTAGCCGAAGCCCGGCTCCAGCGGCTCGATCACGAACCGGGAGCGGAATTCGTCGACGACCTCTTCGGTCAACGAGGGACGCTGAGCGATCAGCATGTGTGGATCAGATCCTTCTTTCGTGGACGCCCGCTATTTGACGCCCGACGGAACCGCACCCATGACGGATACGGGTACTGCAAGGGTACGGGCGGCACGACCCGAAGGAGCCGTACCGCCCGAGCAGCCCTGCGAAGCCGACGTCAGACGCGACGACGCTTCGGCGGGCGGCAGCCGTTGTGCGGGGTCGGGGTGACGTCCTGGATGGAGCCGACCTCGAGGCCCGTGGCCTGCAGGGAGCGGATCGCGGTCTCGCGACCGGAACCCGGGCCCTTCACGAACACGTCGACCTTGCGCATGCCGTGCTCCTGGGCGCGGCGGGCAGCCGACTCGGCGGCCATCTGCGCGGCGAACGGCGTGGACTTCCGGGAGCCCTTGAAGCCGACGTGGCCGGCGGAGGCCCAGGAGATCACGTTGCCGGACGGGTCCGTGATCGAGACGATCGTGTTGTTGAACGTGCTCTTGATGTGCGCGTGGCCGTGAGCGACGTTCTTCTTTTCCTTGCGGCGCACCTTCTTGGCAGCGCCCTGACGACCCTTGGGGGGCATCTATAACTCCTACGGGAGGTGGTCGGTCCTACAGCGAAGACCGCTGGACGGCGAGTCCGCTGCGGACTACTTCTTGCCCGGCTTCTTCTTGCCGGCGATGGCGCGACGCGGGCCCTTGCGGGTGCGGGCGTTGGTGCTGGTGCGCTGACCGCGGACGGGCAGGCCACGGCGGTGACGCAGACCCTGGTAGCAGCCGATCTCGACCTTGCGGCGGATGTCGGCCTGGATCTCGCGACGGAGGTCACCCTCGGTCTTGATGTTGCTGTCCACGTACTCGCGGATCGCGACGAGCTGCTCCTCGGAGAGGTCGCGAACGCGGGTGTTGGGGTCGACGCCGGTCGCAGCCAGCGTCGCCTGCGAAAGAGTCCGGCCGATGCCGAACACGTAGGTGAGGGCGACCTCCACGCGCTTGTCGCGCGGGATGTCAACACCGGAAACGCGTGCCATTCAATGGCTCCTGGTGATCTTCGGAGGTCTTCCGCAGAACCGGCTCCCAGCCGCCGTACCAGGTACGAACTGGGTCCCCGGCCTCCGAACCGGGGGTGTCAGACCGCACAGGGTCTGGGTTCTGCCTATGAACAAATTCAGCTCGCGTCGCGCGAAACTCTGCGATGGAGGTGCAGAGGGTGAGATCTGTGTGCGATCAGCCCTGGCGCTGCTTGTGGCGCGGGTTCTCGCAGATGATCATGACCCGGCCGTGACGGCGGATCACCCTGCACTTGTCGCAGATCTTCTTGACGCTCGGCTTGACCTTCATTGGGTGAGGTTCTCCGGGTCAGTTGCCGGCAGCCCCGCTCGCACGGGACCTGGGCAAGATCTACTTGTACCGGTAGACGATCCGGCCACGCGTCAGGTCGTACGGAGACAGCTCCACCACGACCCGGTCGTCAGGGAGGATGCGGATGTAGTGCATACGCATCTTGCCGCTGATGTGTGCCAGGACCTGGTGGCCGTTCTGGAGCTCGACCCTGAACATGGCGTTCGGCAGAGACTCGACGACAGTGCCCTCGATCTCGATGGCACCTTGCTTCTTGGCCACGCTTCGCCCTTCGAATCGACTACCTTGATCGACTCTCGTGCGAGAACCCGCGATGCCCTTCACCATGAGGTGTTCCGCCGGAAGGCATGCAGACATGCGGGTACACAAGAGACGACGAGTCAGTCTACGTCAGCGCACCCGGAAAGACGAATCGGGGAAGTCTGCCCCGTGGGGGAGATCATTACTCAAGCGGGACCGGGCCCTTCGCGACAACCGCCCTCACGGGCGGCCGGCGGCGGGGCACCTCCCCCGGCTTCGATCGCCCGCGCCGGCTTCCGGCCGGCCTTGACGCCCCGGCTTCCGGCCGGACCGACGGGCCGGGACAGGGCCGGGAAGACAGGGCCCGGAAGACAAGGCCGGGACTCAGGCCAGCGGGTCCGGCGCGGCCGTGATCCCGAACTCGGCCAGCTTGGCCCGGCCGCCGTCGGGGGCGGTCAGCACCAGCGGGCCCTGCTCGGTCAGGGCGACGGAGTGCTCCCAGTGCGAGGACCAGGTGCCGTCGGTCGTGATGACCGTCCAGTCGTCCTCCAGCACCTCGGTGCGCGGAGTGCCGAGTGACACCATCGGCTCGATGGCCAGGCAGAGGCCGGGCACCAGCTTCGGGCCCTTGCCGCGACGCCGGTCGACGTAGTTCAGCAGGTGCGGGTCCATGTGCATCTCGGTGCCGATGCCGTGGCCGCCGTAGTCCTCGATGATCCCGTAGCGGCCGCCGCCGGCCTTCGGCTGACGGCGGATGTAGGTCTCGATCGCCTTGGAGATGTCCACCAGGCGGTTGCCCTGCTTCATCGCGGCGATGCCCGCCCACATCGACTCCTCGGTCACCCGGGAGAGCTCGATCAGCTCCGGGGCGTGACCGGAGCCCACGAAGGCCGTGTAGGCGGCGTCACCGTGCCAGCCGTCGACGATCGCGCCGCAGTCGATGCTGATGATGTCGCCGTCCTTGAGGACGACCTCGTCGGAGGGGATGCCGTGGACGACGACCTCGTTGGCCGAGGTGCAGATCGTCGCGGGGAAGCCGCCGTAGCCGAGGAAGTTCGACTTGGCGCCGTGCTCGGCGAGGACCTTGCGGGCGACCTCGTCCAGGTCCTTGGTGGTGGCTCCCGGCACGGCCGCCTCACGCGTCGCCGCGTGGATGGCCGCGACGACCAGGCCCGCCGCGCGCATCTTGGCGATCTGCTCGGGGGACTTGATCTGCACCATGGGAGGCGGGGCCTTTCTGTCGGCGTACGGGCGCTTTCAACGATACGAGGTGAGGGGCGAAGGCTGTATTCGGTCCGCCCGCCGGCGGAGCGCAGGCCCACCGGCGGGGGGCCGCTCGCGCCCGCACGGCATGGCCGTACGCCGGTACGGCCCGCCGCCCCCTCTGGCGCGCCGCAGCCGCGGTCCCCGTCGACGGGGACCGCGGCTGCGGAAGGGAACCTCTACGCGTCCTCGCGCTTGAGCGCGTTCAGCGCGCGCTCGGTGACCTCGTCGACCGGGCCCATGGCCTCGATCGTCACGACCAGGCCCTGCGACTTGTAGTAGTCGATGATCGGCTCGGTCTGGGTGTGGTAGACCTCGAGGCGGTTGCGGACCGTGCCCTCGGTGTCGTCGTCGCGCTGGTACAGCTCGCCGCCGCAGACGTCACAGACGCCGTCCTTGGCGGGCTTCTTGTACGTCACGTGGAAGACGTGCGCGGAGTCGTTGCGGCAGATGCGCCGGCCGGCGATCCGCTTGACGACCTCCTCCTCGGGGGCCTCCAGGTCCAGCACCGCGTCCAGCTTGATGCCCTCGGTCCTCAGCAGCTCGTCCAGCGCCTCGGCCTGCGAGACGTTGCGCGGGAAGCCGTCGAGGAGGAAACCGTTCTCGGCGTCGGGCTGCTCCATGCGGTCCTTGGCCATGGCGATGGTGACCTCGTCGGGGACGAGGTTGCCGGCGTCCATGTAGGACTTCGCGAGCTTGCCGAGGTCGGTCTGCCGGCTGATGTTGGCGCGGAACAGGTCGCCCGTGGAGATGTGCGGTACTCGCAGCTTCTCGGCGAGACGAGTGGCCTGCGTACCCTTACCCGCGCCCGGCGGCCCGACGAGGACGATTCGCATCAGCGGAGGAACCCTTCGTAATTGCGCTGCTGGAGCTGGCTCTCGATCTGCTTCACCGTCTCAAGACCGACACCCACGATGATCAGGATGCTGGTCCCGCCGAAGGGGAAGTTCTGGTTCGCCCCAAAACCAACCAACGCCATCGTCGGCACGAGAGCAATCAGACCCAAGTACAGCGAGCCCGGCCAGGTGATCCGGTTGAGCACGTACGAAAGGTACTCAGCGGTCGGTCGGCCAGCCCGGATGCCCGGGATGAAGCCACCATACTTCTTCATGTTGTCGGCTACTTCCTCGGGGTTGAAGGTGATAGCCACGTAGAAGAAGGCGAAGAACACGATGAGCAAGAAGTACGTCGTGATGTAAATCGGGTGGTCACCTGTGACGAGGTTCGCCTCGATCCAGGTTTTCCAGCCGGAAGTGCTGTTCGAGAACTGCGCGATCAGGGCCGGAATGTAGAGCAGCGAAGAAGCGAAGATGACGGGAATCACACCCGCCTGGTTCACCTTCAACGGGATGTACGTGGACGTACCGCCGTAGGCGCGGCGACCGATCATGCGCTTCGCGTACTGCACCGGAATGCGGCGCTGTGCCTGCTCGACGAAGACGACCAGGCCGACCATGACAAGGCCGACGAGAATGACGGTGCCGAATTCGATCCAGCCGTCCGCGAGGTCGCCCTGCTCCTTGATGGCCCACAGGGCCGAGGGGAAGGTCGCGGCGATCGAGATGAACATCAGGATGGACATGCCGTTGCCGATGCCGCGGTCGGTGACGAGCTCACCGAGCCACATGACGACGGCCGTACCGGCGGTCATGGTGATGACCATCGTGATGGTGATGAAGATCGACTGGTCCGGCACGATCGAGCTGGCCTGCGGGCAGCCGCTGAACAGCGCGCCGCTGCGGGCGGTGGCGACCAGACCGGTGCCCTGGAGGATGGCCAGCGCCACCGTCAGGTAACGGGTGTACTGCGTGATCTTCGCGGTACCGGCCTGCCCCTCCTTCTTGAGGGCCTCCAGGCGCGGGATCACCACGGTCAGCAGCTGCAGGATGATGCTCGCCGTGATGTACGGCATGATCCCCAGCGCGAAGACCGTGATCTGGAGCAGGGCACCACCGCTGAACATGTTGACCAGACCGAACAGGCCCTGGTTGCCGGATGCCTGGTCCACACACGCCTGGACGGCGCGGTAGTCGACACCGGGGATCGGTACGTGCGTACCGACCCGGTAGACCACGATGATGCCGAGCGTGAAGAGGAGCTTCTTGCGCAGGTCGGGCGTCTTGAACGCCCGGGCGAACGCGGTGAGCACGGTGCCTCCTGCGACCCCCGCGCCAGTGCGTCAAGGGTGACGGTCTTGAGGTTCGACGAATACGTAACGGTCAACTGCCGCTCAAGGTGCCCCGGGTGGGGAACCTCGTGAAAGTTGGCAGTCCGGGCCACCTTACCGGCGAGACTGCCACCCTAGGAACGACCAACCGGGGATACCCCATTTGTAGGGGTATCCCCGGTCGGGATCGCTCAAGTCATCGAGACGCCTGACGGAATCAGACGAGCTCGGTGACGGTACCGCCGGCGGCGGTGATCTTCTCCTTGGCGGAGCCGGAGACGGCGTCGACCGTCACCTGCAGCGCCACGGAGATCTCGCCCTGGCCGAGGACCTTGACGAGGCTGTTCTTGCGAACGGCGCCCTTGGCCACGAGACCCTCGACGGTGACCTCGCCACCCTCCGGGTACAGCGCGGCCAGCTTGTCGAGGTTCACGACCTGGAACTCGGTCTTGAACGGGTTCTTGAAGCCCTTCAGCTTCGGGAGACGCATGTGGAGGGGCATCTGGCCACCCTCGAAGCGCTCCGGAACCTGGTAACGGGCCTTGGTGCCCTTGGTACCACGACCGGCCGTCTTACCCTTCGACGCCTCACCACGACCGACACGGGTCTTGGCGGTCTTGGCGCCCGGGGCGGGACGGAGGTTGTGGATCTTGAGCGGGTTGTTCTCCGCCATGATCAGTCGACCTCCTCGACCGTCACGAGGTGGCGGACATGGCGAACCATGCCGCGGAACTCGGGGCGGTCCTCCTTGACGACCTGCGTGTTGATGCCCTTGAGACCAAGGGACCGCAGGGTGTCACGGTGGTTCTGCTTGCTGCCGATGTACGACTTCACCTGCGTGATCTTGAGCTGCGCCATTACGCACCAGCCCCGGCACGCGCACGGAGAAGGGCCGCGGGGGCGACGTCCTCGAGCGGCAGACCGCGGCGGGCCGCGATCTCCTCGGGACGCTGCAGGCCCTTCAGGGCCTCCACGGTCGCGTGCACGATGTTGATCGCGTTGTCGGAGCCGAGCGACTTCGACAGCACGTCGTGGATACCGGCGCACTCGAGCACGGCGCGCACCGGACCACCGGCGATAACGCCGGTACCGGGGGACGCGGGCTTGAGCAGCACGACGCCGGCAGCCTTCTCACCCTGGATGGGGTGGGGGATGGTGCCCTGGATGCGGGGGACCTTGAAGAAGTGCTTCTTGGCCTCCTCAACGCCCTTGGCGATGGCGGCCGGCACCTCCTTGGCCTTGCCGTAACCGACACCCACGGTGCCGTCACCGTCGCCCACCACGACCAGCGCGGTGAAGCTGAAGCGACGACCACCCTTCACAACCTTGGCGACACGGTTGATCGCGACAACGCGCTCAACGTAAGCGGTCTTCTCGGCGGCAGCTGCGCCGCCGTCACGGCCCTTCCGGTCCCGCCGCTCGCCGCCACCGGCACCGCCACCGCGGCGCTGGGGTCCAGCCATTGGAATTACCTCTCTCTTTTTCCGCTAGCTACGGAAGCGGCTCAGAACTTGAGCCCGGCCTCGCGGGCGGCGTCCGCCAGGGCGGCGATGCGCCCGGCGTACTGGTTGCCGCCACGGTCGAACACGACAGCCTCGACACCGGCGGCCTTGGCACGCTCGGCGACCAGGGCGCCGACCTGCTTGGCCTGCGCGGACTTGTCGCCCTCGCCACCGCGGATCGACGAGTCCAGAGTGGACGCCGAAGCCAGGGTGTGGCCCTTGAGGTCGTCGATCACCTGCGCCACGATGTGGCGGTTCGAGCGGGTCACGACGAGACGGGGACGCTCCTCCGTACCGTTGATCCGCTTGCGGATCCGCAGGTGGCGGCGCTTGATCGAGGCGCGCTTGTAGGCGTCGCCCTTCAGGATCTTCTGCCCGTATGCCATGGCTTACTTACCCGCCTTTCCGACCTTGCGGCGGATGACTTCGCCCTCGTACTTGACGCCCTTGGCCTTGTACGGGTCGGGCTTGCGCAGCTTGCGGATGTTGGCCGCGACCTCGCCGACCTTCTGCTTGTCGATGCCCTCGACCGAGAAACGGGTCGGAGCCTCGACCTTGAAGGTGATGCCCTCGGGGGCCTCGATGAGGATCGGGTGGCTGTAACCGAGCGCGAACTCGAGGTTCGAGCCCTTGGCGGTCACGCGGTAACCGACACCGCTGATCTCGAGCTTCTTCACGTAACCCTGGGTCACGCCGGTGATCATGTTCGCCACCAGCGTGCGGGAGAGGCCGTGCAGGGCCTTGCTCTGACGCTCGTCGTTGGGGCGGGTCACCTGGACGGTGCCGTCTTCGCCCTTGGCGATCTCGATCGGCGCCACGACGGTGTGGGTCAGTTCGCCCTTGGGGCCCTTGACCTTGACCGTACGGCCGTCGATGGTGACGTCCACGCCGGCGGGAACCGCGATGGGGAGCTTGCCGATACGCGACATAGCTGTTTCCTCCGTTCCCTTCTGCTACCAGACGTAGGCGAGGACTTCCCCACCCACGCCCTTCTTGCCGGCCTGCTTGTCGGTGAGAAGCCCGTGGGACGTGGAGATGATCGCCACGCCGAGGCCGCCGAGCACCTTCGGCAGGTTGGTGGACTTCGCGTAGACCCGGAGACCGGGCTTGGAGATCCGCTTGATGCCCGCGATGGAGCGCTCACGGTTGGGGCCGAACTTCAGCTCCAGGACGAGGTTCTTGCCGACCTCGGCGTCCTCGACCTTCCAGCCCGTGATGAAGCCCTCCTGCTGGAGGATCTCCGCGATGTGAGACTTGATCTTCGAGTGCGGCATCGCCACGGAGTCGTGGTAAGCCGAGTTCGCGTTACGCAGACGGGTCAGCATGTCTGCGATCGGATCAGTCATGGTCATGAATTGGCCTGTGGCCTTTCTCGCCGGGGTTTCCTATATGCGCCATCCCTCTCCCCATACCTGGACGGGACGGGTGCGGCGCGGGGACCTACGGCGTAGTAAGTCGTTCAGGGCGGCAGAGGCCCAACCCTCCTAGCCTAAGGCATACGAGGAGGAGCCTCTGCCGTCCCGGTTGCTTACCGAGAGGTCCAGGAATCCCTTGTTACGGGGATTACCAGGAGCTCTTGGTCACGCCCGGCAGCTCGCCACGGTGAGCCATCTCACGAAGGCACACGCGGCACAGGCCGAACTTGCGGTACACGGAGTGCGGACGGCCGCAGCGCTGGCAGCGCGTGTAGCCACGCACACCGAACTTGGGCTTGCGGGCAGCCTTAGCGATCAGAGCCTTCTTCGCCATCTCGCTCACGCCTCCTTGAAGGGGAAGCCGAGGTGACGAAGGAGCGCGCGGCCCTCAGCGTCGTTGGTCGCCGTGGTGACCACGGTGATGTCCATACCCCGGACGCGGTCGATCTTGTCCTGGTCGATCTCGTGGAACATGACCTGCTCCGTGAGACCGAAGGTGTAGTTGCCACGGCCGTCGAACTGCTTGGGGGACAGGCCGCGGAAGTCGCGGATGCGCGGCAGCGCGAGCGACAGGGTGCGGTCCAGGAACTCCCACATGCGGTCGCCACGGAGCGTGACGTGGGCACCGATCGGCTGGCCCTCACGCAGCTTGAACTGCGCGATGGACTTACGGGCCTTGGTGACCTGCGGCTTCTGGCCGGTGATCGTGGTGAGGTCGCGGATGGCGCCATCGATCAGCTTGGAGTCGCGGGCGGCGTCGCCCACACCCATGTTGACCACGATCTTGACGAGGCCGGGGATCTGCATGACGTTCTCGTACTTGAACTCGTCACGCAGCTTGCCCGCGATCTCCTCGCGGTACTTCGTCTTCAGACGCGGAGTGGTGGTGGTAGCCATCAGATGTCCTCACCCGTCCGCTTGGCAACGCGGATCTTGTTGCCCTCTTCGTCGAAGCGGTAGCCGACACGCGTGACGACCTTGTTGCCGTCCTTCTCAACGACCAGCTGGACGTTGGAGACGTGGATCGGCGCCTCGGTGGTCACGATGCCGCCGGCCTGGGAACCGCGAGCGGTCGGACCGGCCTTCGTGTGCTTCTTGACCCGGTTGACACCCTCGACCAGGACACGGTCCTCGCGGGGGTAGGCCGCGATGACCTTGCCCTGCTTGCCCTTGTCCTTACCGGTGATGACCTGGACCAGGTCGCCCTTCTTGATCTTCATGCTTACAGCACCTCCGGCGCGAGCGAGATGATCTTCATGAACTTCTTCTCGCGCAGCTCACGGCCGACGGGGCCGAAGATACGGGTGCCGCGAGGGTCGCCGTCGTTCTTCAGAATGACGGCGGCGTTCTCGTCGAAGCGGATGTACGAGCCGTCCGGACGACGGCGCTCCTTGACGGTGCGCACGACGACAGCCTTGACGACGTCGCCCTTCTTCACGTTGCCACCGGGGATCGCGTCCTTGACGGTGGCGACGATGACGTCACCGATGCCCGCGTAGCGGCGACCGGAGCCACCGAGCACACGGATGCAAAGGATCTCCTTCGCACCAGTGTTGTCGGCGACACGAAGTCGCGACTCCTGCTGGATCACGTCTATCTCCTGATCGTCTGCCGGTTCCCCGGGGGCCACTTTCGAAAGCGGCCCCCGGAGCCTGGCGGAACTGTCCTGCGGGGATGCCCGCAGGAATACCTTGCTTGAGAAATTCCCTTACGGGAATTACTTCGCCTTCTCGAGGATCTCGACGACGCGCCAGCGCTTCGTCGCGGACAGCGGCCGGGTCTCCATCAGGAGGACACGGTCGCCGACACCCGCGGCGTTCTGCTCGTCGTGCGCCTTGAGCTTGTTGGTACGGCGGATGACCTTGCCGTACAGCGCGTGCTTGACGCGGTCCTCGACGGCGACGACGACGGTCTTGTCCATCTTGTCGCTGACGACGAGACCCTCACGGGTCTTGCGGTAGCCGCGCGCCTCGCCCGCGGCGGAGCCGCCGGTGCTTGCAGTCTCAGTCACGTTCTTCTCGCTCATCAGGCGTTCTCCACCGTTTCGATGCCCAGCTCACGCTCGCGCATCAGGGTGTAGATCCGCGCGATGTCCTTGCGGACCGCCTTCAGACGGCCGTGGTTCTCGAGCTGACCCGTGGCCGCCTGGAAGCGGAGGTTGAACAGCTCTTCCTTGGCCTCGCGGAGCTTCGCCAGAAGCTCCTCGTTGCCCAGCTCGCGCAGCTCGGACGCCTTGGTACCGGCCGACATCACGCTTCACCTGCCTCGCGCTTGACGATCCGGCACTTCATCGGCAGCTTGTGGGCCGCACGGGTCAGCGCCTCACGGGCGATCTTCTCGTTGGGGTACGACAGCTCGAACATCACACGTCCGGGCTTGACGTTGGCGATCCACCACTCCGGCGAACCCTTACCGGAACCCATGCGGGTCTCGGCCGGCTTCTTGGTGAGGGGACGGTCCGGGTAGATGTTGATCCAGACCTTGCCGCCACGCTTGATGTGGCGGGTCATCGCGATACGGGCCGCCTCGATCTGGCGGTTCGTCACGTAGGCCGGGGTCAGCGCCTGGATGCCGTACTCGCCGAACGCAACCTGCGTGCCGCCCTTGGCAGCGCCGGAGCGCTTCGGGTGGTGCTGCTTGCGGTGCTTGACCCTACGGGGGATCAGCATGTCGGTCAGGCCTCCGTTCCGGTGCTCTCAGCCGGAGCGGCGGCGGGAGCCTCGGCCTTGGGGGCCTCGGAACCGGCAGCCTGCTGCGGCTTGCGACCGCGTCGCTCGCCACCACGGCCACCACGGGCCGGGCGGTCGGCGCCACCGCGGGCCGGGCGGTTACCCGCACGGGCGGCAGCGTTCTCGGCGCGGACCTCGGCGATGTTCTTCACGTCGCCCTTGTAGATCCAGACCTTCACGCCGATGCGGCCGAAGGTCGTCTTGGCCTCGAAGAAGCCGTAGTCCACGTTCGCGCGGAGCGTGTGCAGGGGCACACGGCCCTCGCGGTAGAACTCCGAGCGGGACATCTCGGCGCCGCCGAGGCGGCCACCGCACTGGATCTTGATGCCCTTGGCGCCCGCCTTCATGGCCGATTGCATGCTCTTACGCATGGCGCGGCGGAAGGAGACACGGGAGGAAAGCTGCTCGGCGACGGCCTGAGCAACCAGCTGAGCGTCCGTCTCGGGGTTCTTGACCTCGAGGATGTTCAGCTGGACCTGCTTGCCCGTCAGCTTCTCCAGCTGACCGCGGATCTTGTCGGCCTCCGCACCGCGGCGGCCGATGACGATGCCGGGACGCGCGGTGTGGATGTCCACGCGGACACGGTCACGGGTGCGCTCGATCTCGACCTTCGAGATGCCGGCGCGCTCCATGCCGGACGTCAGCATCCGACGGATGGCGACGTCTTCCTTGACGTAGTCCTTGTACAGCTTGTCGGCGTACCAACGCGACTTGAAGTCGGTCGTGACACCGAGCCGGAACCCATGCGGGTTTACCTTCTGGCCCATTACCGGGTTCCTTCCTTGCTGCTGACGACCACAGTGATGTGGCTGGTCCGCTTGCGGATCCGGTAGGCACGGCCCTGGGCGCGCGGCCGGAACCGCTTCAGGGTCGGGCCCTCGTCGACGTACGCCTCGCTGATGACCAGCGAGGAGGCGTCCGTGTGGTCGTAGTTGTGCGCGGCGTTGGCGATGGCGCTGTCGAGCACCTTGCCGACCGGCACGGAGGCTGCCTGCGGAGCGAATCGCAGAACAGCCTGGGCCTCCGTGGCGTCCATGCCACGGATGAGGTCCACCACGCGGCGGGCCTTCATGGGCGTGACGCGGATGTACCGCGCCTGGGCCCTGGCTTCCATGGTTGTCCCTTCAGTTACTTACGTGTCTGAGTGCGATCCGCTGCTAGCGGCGCTTCGACTTGCGGTCGTCCTTGACGTGACCCCGGAAGGTGCGCGTCGGCGAGAACTCGCCGAGCTTGTGGCCGACCATCGACTCGGTGACGAACACCGGGATGTGGGTCTTGCCGTTGTGCACCGCCAGCGTGTGGCCCAGCATGGCCGGCACGATCATGGAGCGACGGGACCAGGTCTTGATGACGTTCTTGGTGCCGGCTTCGTTCTGGGCGTCCACCTTCTTCATCAGGTGGTCGTCGACGAAGGGCCCCTTCTTCAAGCTACGAGGCATCTCAACCCGTCCTTAGCGCTTCTTGTTCGTCTTGCGGCGGCGGACGATGTACTTGTTCGACGCCTTCTTGGGCGAACGAGTACGGCCTTCCTTCTTGCCCCACGGGCTGACCGGGTGGCGACCACCGGAGGTCTTGCCCTCACCACCACCGTGCGGGTGGTCGACCGGGTTCATGACCACACCACGGACGGTCGGGCGAACGCCCAGCCACCGCTTACGGCCGGCCTTGCCCCAGTTGATGTTGCTCTGCTCGGCGTTGCCGACCTCGCCGACGGTGGCGCGGCAGCGCACGTCGACCAGGCGGATCTCACCGGAGGGCATGCGGAGGTGGGCCATCTGGCCCTCCTTCGCGAGCAGCTGCACGGAGGCACCGGCGGAGCGGGCGAACTTCGCGCCGCCACCGGGACGAAGCTCCACGGAGTGGATCGTCGTACCGACCGGGATGTTGCGCAGCGCCAGGTTGTTGCCGGGCTTGATGTCGGCCGTGGGGCCGTTCTCGATCCGGTCGCCCTGGTTCAGGCCCTTGGGGGCCAGGATGTAGCGCTTCTCGCCGTCCACGTAGTGGAGGAGCGCGATGCGCGCGGTGCGGTTGGGGTCGTACTCGATGTGAGCGACCTTCGCCGGCACGCCGTCCTTGTCGTGACGACGGAAGTCGATCACGCGGTAGGCGCGCTTGTGGCCACCACCCTGGTGGCGGACGGTCACGCGACCGGAGTTGTTACGGCCACCCTTGCTGTGCAGGGGGCGAACCAGCGACTTCTCCGGCGTGGACCGCGTGACCTCGACGAAGTCGGCGACGCTGGCGCCACGACGGCCCGGCGTAGTCGGCTTGTACTTGCGGATTCCCATTTCTCAGTCCTCGTCCGATATCGGACGATCCGGACCGCCCTCAGGCGGTCGGACCGCCGAAGATGTCGATACGGTCGCCCTCGGCGAGGGTCACGATCGCGCGCTTGGTGGCGGCGCGCTGACCGAAACCGGTCTTGGTGCGCTTCCGCTTGCCGATGCGGTTGATCGTGTTGACCCCGGTGACCTTGACCTCGAAGACCGCCTCGACGGCCTGCTTGATCTGGGTCTTGTTGGAGCGCGGGTCGACGATGAACGTGTACTTGTTCTCGTCCAGGAGCGCGTAGCTCTTCTCGGAGACCACCGGGCGGACCAGCACGTCACGGGGGTCCGTGTACGACTTGCTGACCGGGGTGACGACCGTGTTCTTGCCCTCGGCGGCGTGACGACGCGCCTTGGCGACGCGCGCGGCCTTGGCGGCCTTGGCGGCCTTGGAGGCGATGCTCGGGTGACGCGTAGCCATCAGGCGTCACTCCCTTCGGTGTCGTTGGCCTTGTTCGGGCCGGACACGAAGGACTCCAGGGCGGCCTGGGTGAAGACCACGTCGTCCGAGACGATCACGTCGTACGTGTTCAGCTGGCCCGGCTCCAGGATGTGGACCTGGGGCAGGTTGCGGGCGGACAGCCACGCGGCCTCGTCGGCGCGCTCGACGACCAGGAGCACGTTCTTGCGCTCCGAGATCTTGCCGAACAGCGTGCGAGCGGCCTTCGTGGAGGGGGTCTCGCCCTCGATCACGCCGGTGACGACGTGAATGCGGTTGTGGCGGGCCCGGTCGGTGAGGGCGTGGCGCAGGGCCGCGGCCTTCATCTTCTTCGGGGTCCGCTGCGAGTAGTCACGCGGCTGGGGGCCGTGGACGACGCCACCGCCGGCGAACTGCGGCGCACGCGTCGAGCCCTGGCGCGCACGGCCGGTGCCCTTCTGACGGTAGGGCTTGCGACCGCCACCACGGACTTCACCGCGGGTCTTGGTCTTGTGCGTGCCCTGACGGGCGGCCGCGTTCTGCGCGACGACGACCTGGTGGATCAGCGGGATGCTGACCTTCTCCACGCCGAAGAACTCCGCGGGGAGCTCGACGCTACCGGTCTTCTCGCCCGCGGGCGAAAGGATGTCAACAGTGCTCATCGGTTACCTCAGGCCCCCTTGGCCGCGGTGCGGACCAGGACGAGGCCGCCGTTCGGACCAGGAACCGCGCCCTTGATGAGCAGCAGACCCTTCTCCGCGTCAACGGCGTGGACGGTCAGGTTCTGGGTGGTGACCCGCTCGTTGCCCATGCGACCCGCCATGCGGAGGCCCTTGAACACGCGGCCCGGGGTGGCGCAGCCACCGATGGAACCGGGCGAGCGGTGCTTGCGCTGGGTGCCGTGTCCGGCGCCGAGGCCCTTGAAGTTGTGACGCTTCATGACACCGGCGAAGCCCTTGCCCTTGCTCTTGCCGGTCACGTCGACCTTGACGCCGGCCTCGAAGACCTCGGCGGTGACTTCCTGACCGAGCGTGTACTCGGAGGCGTCGGCCGTACGGATCTCGACGAGGTGGCGACGGGGGGTGACATCGGCCTTGGCGAAGTGGCCCTTGAGGGGCTTGTTCACCTTGCGCGGGTCGATCTCGCCGAACGCGATCTGGACGGACTCGTAGCCGTCGACGTCGTTCGTGCGGACCTGGGTGACGACGTTGGGGCCGGCCTTGACGACGGTGACCGGAACAACGCGGTTGTTCTCGTCCCACACCTGCGTCATGCCGAGCTTCTCGCCCAGGATGCCCTTGATCTGCTTAGCCATTCTCAGATCACCGACCCTCAGAGCTTGATCTCGATGTCGACACCGGCCGGGAGGTCGAGTCGCATCAGGGAGTCAACGGTCTTGGGGGTGGGGTCGAGAATGTCGATCAGGCGCTTGTGCGTGCGCATCTCGAAGTGCTCGCGCGAGTCCTTGTACTTGTGCGGCGACTTGATGACGCAGTACACGTTCTTCTCAGTGGGCAGCGGCACCGGGCCCGCGACCGACGCACCAGTGCGGGTCACCGTCTCGACGATCTTCTTCGCCGAGGAGTCGATGACCTCGTGGTCGTAGGCCTTGAGCCGGATGCGGATCTTCTGTCCCGCCATGGCTACTCAGTAGTCCTTTGTCTCGTACGCTCCGGAACCCGGCGTTCCTGGTCCCGCTCCTCCGACCCACGCGGTCGGGCGTGTCGCGCTCCCGCTGACAAAGATGTCCCTTGTTCGAACATCCCTGCGGGAATGCGCACGGCCCTACCGGAACCGCAAGCCGAGGGCGGAAGGCCCACCGGGTGCCTGGCCGGTGCCGCACAGCACTTCCCGAAAGATTCCCGTACGTCCGCCCCAGTGCTGCCGTGTGGCAGTTAGGGCGACGAGTACTGTGGGACTCGCTTCCGGTCCTCCCGGCGGGAGGCGCGCAGCATCAACACTCGACCGAGCAACTCCGACAGTCTGCCATACGGGGCACGTCGGGCGCCAATCGGGCCGGAGAGAATACCCCGAGAGTGACGCACGTCAAACCCGGGGTCACGGGCCCCGGCGTCAGAACCCCCAGGGGCCCGGATGCGGGGTGAGGGCGGGGTCTTCGGACCAGATCAGGCGGGTTTCCAGGCGTTCGCCGAGGAGGGTGGACAGGCGGTCGCCGGCCCAGCCGTTCCAGTGGACGCCGCCGGGAAACTCGGGGACGCGGAAGGCGGGGAGGGCCGCGGGGAGGGCCTCCGGGCGGAAGACGGTGAGCTTCATCCGGCCCGTCGCCTTCTTGGGCCGGGAGGAGCGGCGGGGGTCCACACAGTCGACGACCGCCTCGACCGCGCAGAAGAGGTACGCGCCCTCGTCCGTGCCCTCGATCTCGACCGGCGCCAGTCGGCCCGCCCTGCGCAGGTCCTCCCCCAGCGCGTCGGCGAGCCGTGCGCTCAGTACCGGCACTCCCGGATACCCGACGGGAACTCGGCGTCCGGCAGCCGCGGGTCGCCGTCCCACTCGGCCGTCAGGGACGCGGGCGGCTCACCGTCGGACCTGCCGGCCTGCCAGCGGATGACACCGCTGAGCGACGGACCGAACAACAGGGTCCGGACGTCCCCGAAGGCGGGCAGCAGGCGGTACACGCCGAGCGCGCCCGGCACCCGGTGACCGGTCGGCCCGCCCGACGGGACGATGTGCGCCGCGGCCTGCCCCGTCCCACCGGCCGGCCCCCTCCAGCCGCACGTTCCTGCGCAGCCGCCGCGCGTTCTGGCGGCAGGTGAGCAGCCCGAGGCAGTCGACCCAGTGCGGGGGTTGAGCACGTACAGCCGGGCCCGCCCTGCCCTCCACCACACGCAAGGCACCGAGACATCGTCCGCGAAGTCGTGCGGCCTGCCCGCCAGTTGACGAACGCGCTGCGGATCCCCGGGCACCGGATCCTTCTCCAGATCCAGAACATGCCGGTCCGTGGGCCGATGCCCTGCCATACCGCAACCCCCGTCACGTGCGCATCAGCGTCAAACGTCGTACGCACGTGTGAACTTACTGCACGGCGGTGTCGGCATGTCCAGGACACGAACGCCGGCCGGATGGACGGCGCTGCGGCGACCTTCGCTCAGCCGGTCCCGCGCAGTCGCGTGAACGACGCGTCCAGCCCCCGCTTCATCGCCCGGGACACCGGCCGCTCCACGAACCGGTGCACCAGCCAGGCCAGCGCCAGGAACCCGGCGGTGAGGGTGAGCAGCAGCAGCCGCGCGTCCATGGTGTCGCGCAGGCGGTCGATGAGCGTCGTGCCGACGACGTAGTGCAGCAGGTACAGCGGGTACGTCAGGGACCCGGCCGTCGCGAGCCAACGCCACTGGAAGCGGTCCGCCCGGCCCAGGGCGATGGCCACCATGGTCAGCAGGAAGACGGTGTAGACGAGCACCGCGCCACGCCAGCTGGAGACGCCCTCGTAGGCGACGCGCTCGGCGATCTCGTGCTGGGCCATCAGCCAGCTCGTGCCGAGGACGCCCCATAGCAGCAGGTCCTGGCCGAAGCGGTACATCAGGTACAGGGCGAGGCCGGCGATGAAGTACCAGGCCCCGTCGGGCTGGGCGACGAGCGTCAGCAGCGGGAGTTTCGCGATGGGCGCCAGCATCGCGGCGGCGCCCCACACGCAGCAGAAGGCGACGACCCTGCGGTAGGTGAGGCCCATGGCGACGACGACCAGGAACAGCAGGTAGAAGCGCAGCTCCGACCAGAGCGTCCAGTAGACGGCGTCGACGTGCGGGATGCCTGAGCCGGTCTGGAGCATGGTGAGGTTCATCAGCACGTCACGGGCGGCGAGCCGGTCCCAGACGCCGGGGAGTGCGACGAGCACCGCCGTGGTGAACAACACGGCGAACCAGTACGCCGGGTAGAGGCGGATCACGCGCGAGACGAAGAACTGCCGGGGTGTGCGGCCCCAGCAGGACATGCAGATCACGAAGCCGCTGATCACGAAGAAGATCTCGACGCCGATCCAGCCGTAGGAGGCCACCCGGAACACCGTCGGCATGATGTCCTGCACCGGCCGGTCCCAGAACGCGTTGCCCGGCTGGTTCGCCCGGTTGGTGCCGGCGAAGTGGTGCATCACCACCAGCAGGGCGGCGGCGAGCCGGATGCCGTCGACGAGGTAGAGCCGGGGGCGTCCGCGGGTCGCGGCCGGGGCCTCGGGGGTGCGGGTTCTCGGGGCCGGCGCGGGCCGCTCGGCGACGGCGACACCGTTCGTGGCTATCGACGGTCTGGGCACACCCTGCACGCTACGGGGGCCGTTTCCGCCCTTTACGGACACAGGTCGCCATTTCACCCGGACATGGGCCGATGTTGCCCCACCTCTCGCCCAGGGGCCCCACAGCGTTCCCCAAGACTTCACCGGCACCTCTTGCAACCCCTGGCACCGACGCCGACGCCGACGCCGACGCCGACGCCGACGCCGACGCCGACGCCGACCGGACACCGGGCCGCGGGAACGGCGAAGGGGCCCGCGCGACCGAAGTCGTGCGGGCCCCTCCTGGAGCTCGGTGGAGCTACCGGGTCCCAAGGACCCTCAAGCAAGTCGGGGACTTACTTCAGGATCTTGGTGACCTGGCCGGCGCCGACGGTCCGGCCACCCTCACGGATGGCGAACTTCAGGCCCTCCTCCATGGCGATGGGCTGGATCAGCTCAACGCGCATGTCGGTGTTGTCGCCCGGCATGACCATCTCGGTGCCCTCGGGGAGGTGCACGACGCCGGTCACGTCCGTGGTACGGAAGTAGAACTGCGGGCGGTAGTTGTTGAAGAACGGCGTGTGACGGCCACCCTCGTCCTTGGACAGGATGTACGCCGTGGCCTCGAACTCCGTGTGCGGGGTGACCGAGCCGGGCTTGATGATGACCTGGCCGCGCTCGACGTCCTCGCGCTTGATGCCACGGAGCAGCAGACCGACGTTCTCACCGGCCTGGCCCTCGTCGAGCAGCTTGCGGAACATCTCGATGCCGGTGACCGTGGTGGTGGTCTTCTCGGTCTTGATGCCGATGATGTCGACGGTCTCGTTGACCTTGAGGACACCACGCTCGATACGACCGGTGACGACGGTGCCACGACCGGTGATCGTGAAGACGTCCTCGATCGGCATCAGGAACGGCTTGTCGACGTCACGCTCGGGCTCCGGGATGGACTCGTCGACGGCCTTCATCAGGTCGAGGACGGACTGGGTCCACGCGGAGTCGCCCTCGAGGGCCTTGAGCGCGGAGACCTTGACGACCGGCAGGTCGTCGCCCGGGAACTCGTACTCGGAGAGGAGCTCACGGACCTCGAGCTCGACGAGCTCCAGGATCTCCTCGTCGTCCACCATGTCGGCCTTGTTCAGGGCGACGACGATGTACGGAACGCCGACCTGGCGGGCCAGGAGCACGTGCTCCTTGGTCTGCGGCATCGGGCCGTCGGTGGCGGCGACCACGAGGATCGCGCCGTCCATCTGCGCGGCACCGGTGATCATGTTCTTGATGTAGTCCGCGTGACCCGGGCAGTCGACGTGGGCGTAGTGACGCGCCTCGGTCTGGTACTCGACGTGCGCGATGGAGATGGTGATACCGCGCTGGCGCTCCTCAGGAGCCTTGTCGATGTTGTCGAACGGGGTGGCCTCGTTCAGGTCCGGGTGAGCGTCGTGCAGCACCTTGGTAATGGCGGCCGTGAGGGTCGTCTTACCGTGGTCGATGTGACCGATGGTGCCGATGTTGACGTGCGGCTTAGTCCGCTCGAACTTCGCCTTCGCCACTGGGGTCCTCCTGGGAGTGGTTCTGTACGCCTTGCTTCAACGGCGCCAGGTGATCTTTGCTGTAAAGGCCCGGAACCCGGGGGCGTTCCGTCCGCGATTGCGGGGGAATGCCCCTGGAGGCTCCGGAGTCAAGCCTACGGCGTGTGAACGCGGAGCGTTACTCGCCCTTGGCCTTCGCGATGATCTCCTCGGCGACGTTCCGCGGAACCTCGGCGTAGGAGTCGAACTGCATGGAGTAGCTGGCGCGGCCGGACGTCTTGCTGCGCAGGTCGCCGACGTAACCGAACATCTCCGAGAGGGGCACGAGGCCCTTCACGACGCGGGCACCGGCCCGCTCCTCCATGGCCTGGATCTGACCACGGCGGGAGTTGATGTCGCCGATGACCTCACCCATGTAGTCCTCGGGCGTGGTGACCTCGACGGCCATCATCGGCTCGAGGAGCACGGGCGAAGCCTTGCGCGCGGCCTCCTTGAAGGCCTGCGAGCCGGCGATCTTGAAGGCGAGCTCGGAGGAGTCGACCTCGTGGTAGCCACCGTCGATCAGCGTGACGCGCACGCCGGTCATCTCGTAGCCCGCGAGGATGCCGAACTGCATGGCCTCCTGAGCACCGGCGTCCACCGAAGGGATGTACTCCTTCGGGATACGGCCACCGGTCACCTTGTTCACGAACTCGTACGAGGCGTCGCCGCCCTCGATGGGCTCGATCGCGATCTGCACCTTGGCGAACTGGCCGGTACCACCAGTCTGCTTCTTGTGCGTGTAGTCGACGCGCTCGACGGCCTTGCGGATCGTCTCGCGGTACGCGACCTGCGGCTTGCCGACGTTGGCCTCGACCTTGAACTCACGGCGCATACGGTCGACCAACACCTCGAGGTGCAGCTCGCCCATGCCGCCGATGATGGTCTGGCCGGTCTCCTCGTCCGAGTGGACCTGGAAGGACGGGTCCTCCTCGGCCAGACGCTGGATCGCGACGCCGAGCTTCTCCTGGTCGCCCTTCGACTTGGGCTCGATGGCGACCTGGATGACCGGCGCCGGGAAGTCCATGGACTCCAGGATGACCGGGGCCTTGTCGTCGCACAGCGTCTCACCGGTCGTGGTCTGCTTCAGACCCATGACGGCGATGATGTCGCCGGCGCCCACCGACTCGATCTCCTCACGCTTGTTCGCGTGCATGCGGTAGATCTTGCCGATGCGCTCCTTCTTGCCCTTGACGGAGTTCAGCACGGCGGTGCCGGACTCCAGGCGGCCCGAGTAGACCCGGACGAAGGTGAGCTTGCCGAGGTGCGGGTCGCTCATGATCTTGAACGCCAGCGCGGACAGCGGCTCGTCGTCGGACGGCTTGCGCTTGACGACCGTCTCCGGGTCCTTCACGTCGTGGCCCTCGATGGCCTCGACGTCCAGGGGGGAGGGGAGGTAGCGCACGACCGCGTCGAGCAGGGGCTGAACGCCCTTGTTCTTGAACGCGGTGCCGCAGAACACCGGGGTGACCGTGGTGTCCTTGGACTTGCCGGAGGCGATGGTGATGCGACGGATCGCGGCGTACAGCTGCTCCACGGAAGGCTCGGCGCCCTCCAGGTACAGCTCCATGATCTCTTCGTCGTTCTCGGCCACGGCCTCGAGCAGCTTGCCGCGGTACTCCTCGGCAGCCTCGGTGTGGGTGTCCGGGATGTCGACGATGTCGTACATCTCGCCCTTGGTGGCCTCGGCGGACCACACGAAGGCCTTCATGGTGACGAGGTCGACGACACCCTTGAAGTCGGCCTCGGCGCCGATCGGCAGCTGCATCACGATCGGCTGAGCGCCCAGGCGGTCGGAGATCATGTCCACGCAGCGGTGGAACTCGGCACCGGTGCGGTCGAGCTTGTTGACGAAGCAGATACGCGGAACGCCGTAGCGGTCCGCCTGACGCCACACGGTCTCGGACTGCGGCTCGACACCGGCGACACCGTCGAACACCGTCACGGCACCGTCGAGCACGCGCAGGGAGCGCTCCACCTCGACGGTGAAGTCGACGTGACCCGGGGTGTCGATGATGTTGATGGTGTGGTCGACGTCCTCGAGCGGCCAGTGACAGGTGGTGGCAGCAGAGGTGATCGTGATGCCACGCTCCTGCTCCTGCTCCATCCAGTCCATGGTGGCGGCGCCGTCGTGGACCTCACCGATCTTGTACGAAACGCCGGTGTAGAACAGGATCCGCTCGGTGGTGGTCGTCTTGCCCGCGTCGATGTGGGCCATGATGCCGATGTTGCGCACCTTGGCCAGGTCAAGCGAAGTGGTAGCCATAAGGCTTCAGTCTTCTCTCGGTCTCGATGTGGACTGCGACTACCAGCGGTAGTGCGCGAAGGCCTTGTTGGACTCGGCCATCTTGTGCGTGTCCTCGCGCTTCTTGACGGCCGCACCGAGGCCGTTCGAAGCGTCGAGAAGCTCGTTGAGCAGACGCTCGGTCATGGTCTTCTCGCGACGGGCGCGGGAGTAACCGACGAGCCAGCGCAGCGCGAGCGTGTTGGCACGACCGGGCTTGACCTCGATCGGAACCTGGTACGTCGCACCACCGACACGGCGGGACTTGACCTCGAGGGTCGGCTTGATGTTCTCCAGCGCGCGCTTCAGCGTGATGATCGGGTCGTTGCCCGTCTTCTCACGCAGACCCTCCATGGCGCCGTAGACGATGCGCTCGGCGGTGGAGCGCTTGCCGTTCAGCAGCACCTTGTTGATGAGGGAGGTCACCAGAGGAGAGCCGTAGACCGGGTCGATGATGACCGGGCGCTTCGGGGCGGGGCCCTTACGAGGCATTCTTACTTCTCCTTCTTGGCGCCGTAGCGGCTGCGGGCCTGCTTGCGGTTCTTGACACCCTGGGTGTCGAGCGAGCCGCGGATGATCTTGTAGCGAACACCCGGCAGGTCCTTCACACGGCCGCCGCGCACGAGCACGATGGAGTGCTCCTGCAGGTTGTGTCCCTCACCCGGAATGTAAGCGGTGACCTCGATCCCGCTGGTCAGACGCACACGCGCGACCTTACGCAGGGCCGAGTTCGGCTTCTTCGGGGTGGTCGTGAACACACGCGTGCAGACGCCACGACGCTGAGGGGAACCCTCGAGTGCGGGCGTCTTGTTCTTCTCGACCTTGTCCTGCCGGCCCTTACGGACCAGCTGCTGGATCGTAGGCACTACTTCTCCGGTTTCTGTGTGCCGAATGGTGAAGCTAACCTGGAACGTCGCCGACCCACGCGGTCGGGTGTGTCGAATCCGGCGAGCTTTCGCCGTGAGGCGAAAAAGCACAGATTGCGGTGGCCGCTCACAGCTCGCTATGCGGTTGAAGGCACGCACGAGAGCCAGGGCACACCCCAGGCACAAGGTCTGAGCGTACCTACCTCATTCGCTGCGGTCAAAACAAATGGAACCGGGCCCGACCTGCCCGACTTGCCGCCTCTGCGCCCGGCGCCCCCGACGGACCGTCAGAGGCTTTCCGCCGCCGCCCATTTCGGGCTTCCGTCAAGATTCACGGCCCGATCGATACCGGTTTGTACTTTTTTCTGACTCCCACTCGCGGCCGATCACGCCAGCGCGAACACCAGTACGATCAGTGAAAGCAGGCCCAGGGCCCAGGTGCCGAGGGCGACCCAGCCCAGGATCAGCCCGGCCAGCGCCAGTCCGTCGCCGCCCTCCCCGCTCCGGCGGATCTCACCGCGCGCCGCGTGCCCGAGGATCACCGCCGGGATCCCGGTCAGCCCCGCGGTGAAGAAGACCAGCCCGCCGCAGACCGCCGCCGCCACGGCCTTGTCGTTGGTTCTCTGCCGCGCCAGGGGAACGAAGGCCATGGGCACCGCCGGCTGCTGCGGCGCGGGGCCCTGGGGCAGGTCGGCGACGAGCAGGGACAGCTCGCCCAGGGTGCGGGCGGAGTAGGCCCGCCCGACGCGCTTCTCGAACTCGCCACGCTCCAGACGGCCCTCCGCGAACCCGGCCCGGAGGACGTCGACCGCGCGCTCGCGGTCGGCGGTGGAGGCGAGCATGGAGGGGGCGGGCTGCCCGCCCCACGGCTGCCATGCGGGGTACGACACCGAAGAGCACCTCCCGAGACTGTGCGCTTCCCATCATGCCGCCCCACCGCGGGGTCCGGCACCGCGTACGGGGCTTCACCCGCGCACGGTCCGCCGCCGGTCCCCCCATCGGCCGCGTTCACCCGAACGCCAGGCCCGGACAACGCCGAAGGGCGGCCACCCCACAGGGTGACCGCCCTTCAGTTCACGCCGGCCTACTGGTTGTACGGACCGTAGTCGTAGTCCTCCAGCGGAACGGCCTGGCCGGAGCCCGTGCCGAACGGCGAGTAGTCGATGTCGTCGTAGCCGACGGCCGAGTACATCGCGGCCTTCGCCTCCTCGGTCGGCTCCACCCGGATGTTGCGGTAGCGGGACAGACCCGTACCGGCCGGGATGAGCTTACCGATGATGACGTTCTCCTTGAGGCCGATCAGGGAGTCGGACTTGGCGTTGATCGCCGCGTCCGTCAGGACCCTGGTCGTCTCCTGGAAGGACGCCGCCGACAGCCAGGACTCGGTCGCCAGCGAGGCCTTGGTGATACCCATGAGCTGCGGACGACCGGAGGCCGGGTGACCGCCCTCCTGGACCACACGACGGTTCTCGTGCTCGAACTTCGAGCGCTCGACCAGCTCACCGGGCAGCAGCTCGGCGTCGCCGGACTCGATGATCGTCACGCGGCGGAGCATCTGCCGGATGATGATCTCGATGTGCTTGTCGTGGATCGACACACCCTGCGAGTTGTAGACCTTCTGGACCTCGCCGACCAGGTGGACCTGGACGGCGCGCTGGCCCAGGATGCGCAGCACGTCGTGCGGGTTGGTGGCACCCACGGTGAGCTTCTGGCCCACCTGGACGTGCTCGCCCTCGCCGACCAGGAGACGGGCACGCTTCGAGATCGGGAACGCCGTCTCGTCGCTGCCGTCGTCCGGCGTGATGACGATCTTCTTGGTCTTCTCGGTCTCCTCGATCCGCACGCGGCCCTGGGCCTCGGAGATCGGGGCGACGCCCTTCGGGGTACGGGCCTCGAAGAGCTCGACGACACGCGGCAGACCCTGGGTGATGTCGTCACCGGCCACACCACCGGTGTGGAAGGTACGCATCGTCAGCTGGGTACCGGGCTCACCGATGGACTGGGCGGCGATGATGCCGACCGCCTCACCGATGTCGACCAGCTTGCCGGTGGCCAGCGAGCGGCCGTAGCACATGGCGCAGGTGCCGACGGCGGACTCGCAGGTCAGGACCGAGCGGGTCTTGACCTCACCGACGCCGTTCAGGATGAGCTCGTCGATGAGCACGTCGCCGAGGTCGGTGCCGGCCGGGGCCAGCACACGGCCGTCCACGACGATGTCCTCGGCGAGGCAGCGCGCGTACACGGACGTCTCGACGTCCTCCGCCTTGATCAGGACGCCGTCCTCGACGGAGGCGATCTGCAGGCGCAGACCACGGTCGGTGCCGCAGTCCTCCTCGCGGATGATGACGTCCTGGGAGACGTCGACCAGACGACGGGTCAGGTAACCCGAGTCGGCGGTACGCAGCGCGGTGTCCGCCAGACCCTTACGGGCACCGTGCGTGGAGATGAAGTACTCCAGCACGGACAGACCCTCACGGAACGAGGCCTTGATGGGACGCGGGATGGTCTCGTTCTTGGCGTTCGACACCAGACCACGCATACCGGCGATCTGACGCATCTGCATCATGTTGCCTCGGGCGCCCGAGTTCACCATCATCGAGACCGGGTTGGTCTTCGGGAAGTTCGCGTTCATCGCCTCGGCGACCTCGTTGGTCGCCTTGGTCCAGATCGCGATGAGCTCCTGCGTGCGCTCTTCCTTGGTGATCAGACCGCGCTCGTACTGCTTCTGGACCTTCTCGTCCTGCGCCTCGTAGCCCTTGACGATCTCCTTCTTCGCCTCGGGAACGACGACGTCGGAGATGGCCACGGTCACGCCGGAACGGGTGGCCCAGAAGAAGCCGGCCGCCTTCAGGTTGTCGAGCGTCGCCGCCACGATGACCTTCGGGTAGCGCTCGGCCAGGTCGTTGACGATCTGGGAGAGCTGCTTCTTGCCGACCTCGTAGTCGACGAAGGGGTAGTCCTCGGGCAGCAGCTCGTTGAAGAGCGCACGACCCAGCGTGGTGCGCAGCGTGAAGCTGTCACCCTGCTGCCACTCCGGCTCGCCCTCCTCGCGCACCGGCGGCTCCCAGCCACGCGGCGGGATGGTGCCCACCGGGAAGCGGATGTCCACACGGGACTGGAGCGAGAGCTCACGGGCGTCGAACGCCATGATCGCCTCGGCGACCGACGAGAACGAACGGTCCTCGCCCTTGACGCCCCGGCCCTCGCCGTCGGTGGTGAGGAAGAACAGACCGAGGACCATGTCCTGGGTCGGCATCGTCACCGGACGGCCGTCGGCGGGCTTCAGGATGTTGTTCGAGGACAGCATCAGGATGCGGGCCTCGGCCTGCGCCTCCGCGGACAGCGGCAGGTGCACGGCCATCTGGTCACCGTCGAAGTCCGCGTTGAACGCGGTGCAGACGAGCGGGTGGATCTGGATGGCCTTGCCCTCGACCAGCTGCGGCTCGAAGGCCTGGATGCCGAGGCGGTGCAGGGTGGGGGCACGGTTCAGCAGAACCGGGTGCTCGGCGATGACCTCTTCGAGGACGTCGTACACGACCGTGCGGCCGCGCTCCACCATGCGCTTGGCGCTCTTGATGTTCTGCGCGTGGTTCAGGTCCACCAGGCGCTTCATCACGAACGGCTTGAAGAGCTCCAGCGCCATGGCCTTGGGCAGACCGCACTGGTGCAGCTTCAGCTGCGGGCCGACGACGATGACGGAACGCGCCGAGTAGTCGACTCGCTTGCCGAGCAGGTTCTGACGGAAGCGGCCCTGCTTGCCCTTCAGCATGTCGCTGAGGGACTTCAGCGGGCGGTTGCCGGGACCGGTGACCGGGCGACCACGACGGCCGTTGTCGAAGAGGGCGTCAACGGCCTCCTGAAGCATGCGCTTCTCGTTGTTGACGATGATCTCCGGAGCACCCAGGTCCAGCAGGCGCTTCAGACGGTTGTTGCGGTTGATCACACGGCGGTACAGGTCGTTCAGGTCGGAGGTCGCGAAGCGGCCACCGTCCAGCTGCACCATCGGACGCAGGTCCGGCGGGATGACCGGCACGCAGTCGAGCACCATGCCCTTGGGGCTGTTGCTGGTCTGCAGGAACGCGGAGACGACCTTCAGGCGCTTGAGCGCACGGGTCTTCTTCTGGCCCTTGCCGGTGCGGATGATCTCGCGGAGTCGCTCGGCCTCCTCGTCGAGGTCGAAGGACTCCAGGCGCTTCTGCAGCGCCGCGGCACCCATCGAGCCGTCGAAGTACGTGCCGAAGCGGTCACGCAGCTCGCGGTAGAGCAGCTCGTCGCCCTCCAGGTCCTGGACCTTGAGGTTCTTGAAGCGGTTCCACACCTCGTCGAGACGGTCGATCTCGCGCTGCGCGCGGTCGCGCAGCTGCTTCATCTCACGCTCGGCGCCCTCGCGCACCTTGCGGCGCACGTCGGCCTTGGCGCCCTCGGCCTCCAGCTCGGCCAGGTCGGACTCGAGCTTCTTGGCGCGGCCTTCGAGGTCGGCGTCGCGGCGCTGCTCGATCTGCTGGCGCTCGACGGAGACGTGGGCCTCCAGCGAGGGCAGGTCGCGCGTGCGGCGCTCCTCGTCGACGTACGTGATCATGTACGCCGCGAAGTAGATGACCTTCTCCAGGTCCTTCGGGGCGAGGTCGAGCAGGTAGCCCAGACGCGACGGGACGCCCTTGAAGTACCAGATGTGCGTGACGGGGGCGGCCAGCTCGATGTGGCCCATCCGCTCACGGCGCACCTTGGCGCGGGTGACCTCGACGCCACAGCGCTCACAGATGATGCCCTTGAAGCGGACGCGCTTGTACTTGCCGCAGTAGCACTCCCAGTCCCGGGTCGGACCGAAGATCTTCTCGCAGAAGAGCCCGTCCTTTTCCGGCTTCAGGGTGCGGTAGTTGATGGTCTCCGGCTTCTTGACCTCGCCGTGGCTCCACTGACGGATGTCGTCAGCGGTGGCCAGACCGATCCGGAGCTCGTCGAAGAAGTTGACGTCGAGCACTATGCGTCAATCCCTCTCAGGGTTGTAAGTCTTGGGGTCTGAAACGGGGGTCCTGGGGCCGGCCGGGGGACCATCACTGGTCCCCCGAACCGGACTCCCGTCAGACCTCTTCGACGCTGCTCGGCTCGCGCCGGGACAGGTCGATGCCGAGCTCCTCCGCCGCGCGGAAGACGTCCTCGTCGGTGTCACGCATCTCGATGGACATACCGTCGCTGGACAGCACCTCCACGTTCAGGCAGAGCGACTGCATCTCCTTGATGAGCACCTTGAAGGACTCGGGGATGCCGGGCTCGGGGATGTTCTCGCCCTTGACGATGGCCTCGTAGACCTTCACGCGGCCGGTGACGTCGTCGGACTTGATGGTCAGCAGCTCCTGGAGGGCGTACGCGGCGCCGTAAGCCTCCAGCGCCCACACCTCCATCTCGCCGAAGCGCTGGCCACCGAACTGGGCCTTACCACCCAGCGGCTGCTGGGTGATCATCGAGTACGGGCCGGTCGAGCGGGCGTGCAGCTTGTCGTCGACCAGGTGGTGGAGCTTGAGGATGTACATGTACCCGACCGAGATCGGGTCCGGGAACGGCTCACCGGAGCGGCCGTCGAACAGCCGCGCCTTGCCGGTCGGGAGCACCATGCGCTCGCCGTCGCGGTTCGGGATGGTGTGCTGGAGCAGACCCGCCAGCTCGTCCTCACGCGCACCGTCGAAGACCGGGGTGGCGACGTTGGTGCCCGGGGCGACCTGGTCGGCGCCGATGTTCTGCAGGCGCTGGGCCCACTCGTCGGCGAGACCGGAGACGTCCCAGCCGCGGCTGGCGAGCCAGCCGAGGTGGATCTCCAGAACCTGTCCCGGGTTCATTCGGGACGGCACACCGAGCGGGTTGAGGATGATGTCGACGGGGGTGCCGTCGTCCAGGAACGGCATGTCCTCGATCGGCAGGATCTTGGAGATGACGCCCTTGTTGCCGTGACGGCCGGCGAGCTTGTCACCGTCCGTGATCTTGCGCTTCTGCGCGACGTAGACGCGGACCAGCTGGTTCACGCCCGGGGGAAGCTCGTCGCCCTCCTCGCGGTCGAAGACGCGGACGCCGATGACCTTGCCGGTCTCGCCGTGCGGCACCTTCAGCGAGGTGTCACGGACCTCACGGGCCTTCTCACCGAAGATCGCGCGCAGCAGGCGCTCCTCGGGGGTCAGCTCGGTCTCGCCCTTCGGGGTCACCTTGCCGACGAGGATGTCACCGGCGATGACCTCGGCACCGATACGGATGATGCCGCGCTCGTCGAGGTCGGCGAGGACCTCCTCGGAGACGTTCGGGATGTCCCGGGTGATCTCCTCGGGGCCGAGCTTGGTGTCACGGGCGTCGACCTCGTGCTCCTCGATGTGGATCGAGGAGAGGACGTCGTCCTGCACGAGGCGCTGCGACAGGATGATCGCGTCCTCGTAGTTGTGACCCTCCCACGGCATGAACGCCACGAGCAGGTTCTTGCCCAGCGCCATCTCGCCGTTCTCGGTGGCGGGACCGTCGGCGAGGACCTGGCCCTCGATGACGTGGTCGCCCTCGAGGACGATGACCTTCTGGTTGACCGAGGTGCCCTGGTTGGAGCGGGCGAACTTGGCCAGGCGGTACGTGATGTACGTGCCGTCGTCGTTGGCGGTGGTGATGTAGTCCGCGGAGACCTCCTGGACCACACCGGCCTTCTCGGCCTTGACGACGTCACCGGCGTCGACGGCGGAGCGGTACTCCATGCC
Organism: Streptomyces sp. NPDC005017; assembly: GCF_042873115.1. NCBI lineage: Bacteria > Bacillati > Actinomycetota > Actinomycetes > Kitasatosporales > Streptomycetaceae > Streptomyces > Streptomyces sp. NPDC005017. The sequence goes on from NZ_JBIALD010000032.1 coordinate 51,524, forward strand.
GGTGCCGACGAGCGGGGCCTCCGCCTTGATGAGCGGAACGGCCTGGCGCATCATGTTCGCGCCCATGAGGGCACGGTTGGCGTCGTCGTGCTCGAGGAAGGGGATCATGGCGGTCGCGACCGACACCATCTGGCGCGGCGAGACGTCCATGTAGTCGACGTCCTCGGGGCTGACGTAGTCGACCTCGCCGCCGCGGCGGCGGACGAGGACACGCGCCTCGGCGAAACGCAGGTCGTCGGTCAGGCCGGCGTTGGCCTGCGCGATGACGAAGCGGTCCTCCTCGTCGGCGGTCAGGTAGTCCACCTCGTCGGTGACCTGGCCCTCGACGACCTTGCGGTACGGGGTCTCGACGAAACCGAACGCGTTCACCCGGCCGTAGGAGGCGAGCGAGCCGATCAGGCCGATGTTCGGGCCTTCGGGGGTCTCGATCGGGCACATGCGGCCGTAGTGCGAGGGGTGCACGTCACGGACCTCGAAGCCGGCCCGCTCACGGGACAGACCACCCGGGCCAAGGGCCGACAGACGGCGCTTGTGGGTGAGACCCGACAGCGGGTTGTTCTGGTCCATGAACTGCGACAGCTGGCTGGTGCCGAAGAACTCCTTGATGGAGGCGACGACCGGCCGGATGTTGATCAGGGTCTGCGGCGTGATCGCCTCGACGTCCTGGGTCGTCATGCGCTCGCGGACGACGCGCTCCATACGCGCCAGACCCGTACGGACCTGGTTCTGGATGAGCTCGCCGACGCTGCGCAGACGACGGTTGCCGAAGTGGTCGATGTCGTCGGTCTCGACGACGATCGTGTCACCGTTGTCCCCGGCGGTCTCGGTCTCACCGGCGTGCAGCTTCACCAGGTACTTGATCGTCGAGATGACGTCCTCGACGGTCAGGATGCCCGCGTCGAGCGGAGCGTCCGCACCCAGCTTCTTGTTGACCTTGTAGCGGCCGACCTTCGCCAGGTCGTAGCGCTTGGGGTTGAAGTACAGGTTCTCCAGCAGCGTCTGCGCGGCCTCACGCGTGGGGGGCTCGCCCGGACGCAGCTTGCGGTAGATGTCGAGCAGCGCGTCGTCCTGGCCCTGTGTGTGGTCCTTCTCCAGGGTGGCGCGCATGGACTCGTACTCGCCGAACTCCTCGAGGATCTGCTCGGTGGTCCAGCCGAGCGCCTTGAGCAGAACGGTGACCGACTGCTTGCGCTTGCGGTCGATGCGGACACCGACCATGTCGCGCTTGTCGATCTCCATCTCCAGCCAGGCACCCCGGGACGGGATGATCTTGGCGGAGAAGATGTCCTTGTCGGACGTCTTGTCGATGGAGGAGTCGAAGTAGACACCCGGCGAACGGACCAGCTGCGACACCACGACACGCTCGGTGCCGTTGATGACGAAGGTGCCCTTGTTCGTCATGAGCGGGAAGTCGCCCATGAAGACCGTCTGGGACTTGATCTCGCCGGTCTCGTTGTTGGTGAACTCGGCCGTCACGAACAGGGGCGCGGCGTACGTGAAGTCGCGCTCCTTGCACTCGTCGATCGAGTTCTTCGGCGGCTCGAAGCGGTGGTCGCGGAAGGTCAGCGACATCGACCCGGAGAAGTCCTCGATCGGGGAGATCTCCTCGAAGATCTCCTCCAGACCGGACTTGGTGGGGACGTCCTGACCAGACTCCAGAGCCTCCTCGACCCGACTCTGCCAGGCGGTGTTGCCGAGCAGCCAGTCAAAGCTCTCGGTCTGCAGCGCGAGCAGGTTGGGAACCTCGAGAGGCTCCTTGATCTTTGCAAAAGAGATGCGCAGCGGGGCGGTGCTGGCGCCGTTGTTCGTATTCGCGGTCGAGGCAGTGCGCGAGGCGGCCAAGAGGGGGTCCTTCCGAGGGCTCGGACTCACTACGCGCGTACCGGCCCCTCACTCGCGCACCAGGACAGGTTCTTGCTGAATCGGCCGTTTGGCCAGGTCAGAGAAGTCTGGTCGACAGTGCTGAGGTGAGGGCAGACCCCTGGTGACGGGCAGGGGACAGCTAACAGGCAGCGCAAAGGGTCAGTGTAGCCACTTGGCACACTGATGTCCAGCTCGGGTTTTCGAGAACCCTCGTTGCTCTCAACTCCTGCGACAAGGCCACGCCCTCAACGCACGTTGATACTGCCCTCTTCGCCGTCGATCCATGCCTCGGATTCGGACCGTTGTGACGACGCGTCCTGAGAATTGCGCGCCGCGTGCGGTTCGTCAAGGCCCCCTGGCCGGAACCAGGACGTTCGAAGACACGACGAAGATCACCATACCCCCCGCCGTACCGGGTGCAAGGCAACCGCGACCGCCCCTCCCTGAACGCCGAAGAGCGACCACCCGGATGGATGATCGCTCTTCGGTGCGTCAGCGTTACAGCCCTCTCAGGCCGCAATCAGCTCGCAGGAGTCCCTGGCGGACTCGTGAGGTCTTACTTGACCTCGACGGAGGCGCCGGCGCCCTTGAGGGACTCGGCGGCCTTCTCCGCGGCGTCCTTGGCGACCTTCTCGAGAACGGGCTTCGGGGCGCCGTCCACGAGGTCCTTGGCCTCCTTGAGGCCCAGGGAGGTGAGCTCGCGCACGACCTTGATGACCTGGATCTTCTTGTCGCCGGCACCGGTGAGGATGACGTCGAACTCGTCCTTCTCCTCCTCGGCCTCGGCGGTCGGGCCACCCTGCGCCGGACCGGCGACGACGGTCGCGGCGGCGGCGGTGACGTCGAACTTCTCCTCGAACGCCTTCACGAACTCGGAGAGCTGGATGAGGGTCATCGTCTCGAACTCGGCGAGCAGTTCTTCCTGGGTGAGAGCCATGATGGCTTTCCTTCCACTAATTCGGCTGGTGCCGGATGTACATGACTGGCGGGCGTACGTTCGGCCCGCTACGACCGCTGCCCCGGGGCGGGAAGCCTCAGGCGGCGATCATGATGCGAGCCGAATTACTCGGCACCGCCCTGCTCGTCCTGCTTGGCGCGAAGGGCGTCCACGGTGCGGACGAGCTTCGAGGGAAGCGCCTGGAAGAGCTGCGCAGTCTGGGTCTGCTTGCCCTTCATGGCGCCCGCCAGCTTGGCGAGCAGAACCTCGCGGGACTCGAGGTCCGCGAGCTTCTTGATCTCATCGGCGGACAGCGCCTTGCCGTCAAGGACACCGCCCTTGATGATGAGGTTCGGGTTGTCCTTGGCGAAGTCACGCAGACCCTTCGCCGACACCACCGGGTCACCGGTGACGAAGGCGACGGCCGTCGGACCAGCGAAGAGCTGGTCGTCCAGCGTGATCCCGGCCTCGTTGGCCGCAATCTTGGTCAGCGTGTTCTTCACCACGGCGTACTGGGCGTTCTCACCGAGCGAACGACGCAGCGTCTTGAGCTGCGCCACGGTGAGACCGCGGTACTCGGTCAGCACGGCGGCGTTCGAGCTACGGAACTTGTCCGTCAGCTCGGCAACCGCGGCAGCCTTGTCGGGCCTCGCCATAGAGCCTCGGCCTCCTTCCGGGTGATTCGGACCGCGCGGACCCGAAGGAGGACTGGGGAAAACGAAACGCCCCGGCGCAGGCGCACGGGGCGGACTCGACCGGCTCACACACTCTGGGCGTGCACTCCGGGAGTTCTTCCACAGTCACCTGCGCGGGTCGCCCGCATTTACAGCGGATCCTTCGGCCACCGCGCCCTCTTGCGAGCGCACGGCAACGACCAGCGGTCTTTGGCTTCTCGAGGAGAGTACGTGACCGGATCGCCGACAGGCAAATCCGGTCGTACGGGGTCGTCGGACACGGCCCCGGGGGGCGGCCCCGGAGGCCCTCCAGGTGGCGGCCCTGGAGGCCTGGACGGCCGCCAGGGAGGCCCTGGCGGCGGCCGGGAAGGGCCGGGCCGCAGCCGGGAAGGCTCAGCTCTCGCCCATCTCGCCCATCATCTCGGCGAGGTCCATCGTGTCCTTCGCGGGCGGGGCGGTGACCTTCACGGGCTCGTTGATCGCGAGGAAGGTGACCGTCATGTCGAAGGCGCCCTTGTCGGCGTCGCCGCGGGTGCGGAACCGCTTCGGGTGGTCGTCACCGTCGATCCACATGTCCATCTCGAGCACCTCGATACCGAGGTCCTCGTACTGCTCGAGACTCTTCTCACGCCGCTCGCGGGTCTTGGTGTCCTCGTCCTTGAGCGAGGCGCGCAGGTCGTCGAGCTTGATCGTGCCCCGGTAGTGCGTGGTCCTCACTCCGTCGACCGTCTCGGTGCCGAGCCGCTCCACGTCGTCGGCTCCGGTGAGGAAACCGGCCTCGGCGGCGGGGTTCTGCTCCGCCTGGGCGGCTCCGAGCCCGCCGGAGCCGGCGCCGCTCTCCTTCAGGGCGGACATGTCGAACTTCATCCAGCTCTTGCCGTCCATCTCCTTGGCGGCCTCGGCTCCCCCGCCGAGGTACATCGCCTTGTCGACGAGCCGGATCTCCACCTCGCCGCTCTCGTCGGCCGTCTTGCCCTCGACCTGCATCTTCATGCTCATGGCCATCGGCTCGAAGCTCATCGCGGCGGTGCCCGTGACCTCGCCCTCACCCGGCACCTCGCCCTCCATGCGGTAGCGCAGGGAGGTGATGTCCTCGGTGTTCTCCGCGGCCGCGGCGACGGCCGCGGCCGGCTCCATCTCCGGCGACTCCCCGGCGCCCTGGGAGCAGCCGACCGCGCCGGCCAGCAGCACCACCGCGAGCCCCGCGCCCACGGCCCCACCACGCGTACGTACAGAAACGGCCATGGATTCCCCCCACGGAAAAGATGTCAGATACATGGTCCGTACCGGAGAGTAGCCGAGCGCTCCACCAGGGGCCTCCGAATTGTTCCCGGCCCCCGTTCCCGGCCCTCTTCCCCGGCCCGCTGTCCGCGCCTCCCGCCCCCGCCTCAGGAAGCCGTCGGCGCCGGTGTCACCAGGGCCTTGAAGTCCTGGGTGTCACCGGCCGGGGGCGGTGTCACGCTCACCCGCACCCCGTAGTCGCCGTAGAAGCACGTCTGGGTCACCCGACCGGTCGCCGTGCGGTCCCGCTCGACCTTCTTGACCAGCAGACCGTCGGCGCCGACCCAGACCTCGACGGTCTGCTCGGTGACTCCGGCCTGCTGCAGGCGCTCGCGCAGAGCGGGGTCGGTGACGTCGGCGGCGCGGGCCGTGCCCCGGTACCGGGTGGCGCGCTCGCCGCGGACCGTCTCCACGCCGACCCGGCGCGCGTCCCCGCCGGCCAGCAGCAGCTTCACGGCCTGGTGCGGGGCGGCCTCGCGGATCTGCTCGGCGAGCAGGGCGCCGGAGGCCCCGCCCAGCCCGGCCAGGTCGTCCCAGTCGTAGCGGATCCAGTGCCTCCCGCCGGCCTTGGCGGCGAAGGCGTCGCCCATGCGCGCGTAGTACGCGTCGGGCAGATAGCGGGCCTGCATGGAGGTGGTGCCCAGCGTCCGCATGGTGTCGGCCATGCTGCCGCCGGTGTAGGTGATGGTGAGGGCGCCGGTGACGCCGCCGTCCCAGGCGAGCGTGCCGGACGAGGTCATGGAGACCTCGGTGCCCAGGGCCGTGCTGGACTCCACGCGCGCCGAACCGGCCCCGGCGGTGGCCCGCTCGGCGGCCCGCAGCGCGGCGACGGCGGCGGGCTGCGGCGTGGCCGTGGGGCGGCGCTCCGCGGCGTCCGGAGCCGGGCCGTCGGCGCCCGTGTCGCCCGTGCACCCGGCCGCGCCCGCGGCCGCGAGCAGCAGGGCCCCGAGCAGCACCCACCCCCGTCCGGTCCTGCCGGTCATACGTCCTCCCCCGTGCCGGTCGGCCGCCCGCGTGGCGGCACGAGCGTCTGGAGCGAGAACGGGCCCGCCCCTGCGGAGGTTCCTGGAACGGGAACGGGCCCCGCACCTGAGAGCAGGTGCGGGGCCCGTAGGACCGACTTCAGTGAGCCTCGAGAGCTCAGACCGCGGCCGGGTCCTCCTCGACGAGGAGGTTGCGGGTGCGGTTCGGGTCGACCGGGATGCCGGGGCCCATGGTGGTGCTGACCGCGGCCTTCTTGATGTAGCGACCCTTGGCGGCGGACGGCTTCAGACGGAGGATCTCCTCCAGGGCCGCGCCGTAGTTCTCCACCAGCTTGTCGTCGTCGAACGACGTCTTGCCGATGATGAAGTGCAGGTTCGAGTGCTTGTCGACGCGGAACTCGATCTTGCCGCCCTTGATCTCGGTGACGGCCTTGGCGGTGTCGGGGGTGACGGTGCCGGTCTTCGGGTTCGGCATCAGACCACGGGGGCCGAGGACGCGGCCGAGGCGGCCGACCTTGCCCATGAGGTCCGGGGTGGCGACGACGGCGTCGAAGTCCAGACGGCCCTTCGACACCTCGTCGATGAGCTCGTCGGAGCCGACGATGTCGGCGCCCGCGGCACGAGCGGCCTCGGCACGGTCACCGGTCGCGAAGACCAGGACCCGGGCGGTCTTACCGGTGCCGTGCGGGAGGTTCACGGTGCCACGGACCATCTGGTCGGCCTTGCGCGGGTCGACACCCAGACGGAAGGCGACCTCGACGGTGCCGTCGAACTTGGTCGTGGAGGTCTCCTTGGCGAGACGGACGGCCTCGAGCGGGGCGTAGAGCTTGTCCCGGTCGATCTTGGCGTCCGCAGCGCGGAGAGACTTGCTGCGCTTGCTCACTACTGCTCCTGGGGTTTGCTTAGGAGTCGTGGTCCGGGCCGAGCAGGCCCCACCACTTCTGCTGGAAGGTTGGGGGTCAGCCCTCGACCGTGATGCCCATGGAACGGGCGGTGCCGGCGATGATCTTCGCGGCGGCGTCCAGGTCGTTGGCGTTGAGGTCGGGCATCTTGGTGGTGGCGATCTCGCGGACCTGCGCCTCGGTGATCTTGGCGACCTTGGTCTTGTGCGGCTCGCCGGAGCCCTTCTCCACGCCCGCGGCCTTGAGGATCATCTTCGCGGCCGGCGGGGTCTTGGTGATGAAGGTGAAGGAGCGGTCCTCGTAGACCGTGATCTCCACCGGGATGACCCAGCCACGCTGCGACTCGGTCGCGGCGTTGTAGGCCTTGCAGAACTCCATGATGTTGACGCCGTGCTGACCGAGCGCGGGGCCGACCGGCGGGGCCGGGTTCGCCGCACCGGCGTTGATCTGGAGCTTGATGAGCCCCGTGACCTTCTTCTTCTTGGGAGGCATAGCTCTCCGGGTCCTTTCGATTCGGGTCCTGCCCGCGTTCGGGGGACAACCCGGACGCAGGCATACCGCACAACGATAACGGGTATAGGTGTGCGGCCAAAAACCGAGCAGGTCAGACAAGCCTCGGCGGCTCGTCCGACCTGTTCGGAAGTGGTGTGTCCGGAAGGGGTCAGTTCTTCTGGATCTGGTCGAAGCTCAGCTCGACCGGCGTCTCGCGGCCGAAGATCTCCACCAGGCCCTTGACCTTCTTGGAGTCGGCGTTGATCTCGTTGATCGTGGCCTGGAGCGTCGCGAACGGGCCGTCGGTGACGGTGACCGAGTCGCCGACCTCGAAGTCCAGGACCTGGACCTCGACCTTGCGCTGCGGCGCCGGCTTGCCCTCGGCCTCGGCGGCCTCGCGGGCGGCCTTCTCCTCGGCCTCCGGGGCGAGCATCTTGACGATCTCGTCCAGGGTCAGCGGGTACGGGTCGTAGGCGTTGCCCACGAAGCCGGTGACGCCGGGGGTGTTGCGGACGACGCCCCAGGACTCGTTCGTCAGGTCCATGCGCACCAGCACATAGCCGGGGAGCTTGTTCTGACGGATCGTCTTGCGGTCGCCGTTCTTGATCTGGACGACCTCTTCCTGCGGCACCTCGGCCTGGAAGATGTAGTCCTCGACGTTCAGGGAGACCGCGCGCTGCTCCAGGTTGGTCTTCACGCGGTTCTCGTAGCCGGCGTACGTGTGGATGACGTACCACTCGCCGGGCAGGGTGCGCAGCTCCTCGCGCAGGGCGGTGATGGGGTCGACGGGCTCGGCTTCCTCGGCCTCTTCCTCGGTGGCCTCGGCCTCGTCGGCCTCCGCCTCCGCGGTGTCGTCCTCGGCCTCGCCGGCCTCGTCGTCCTCGACGTGCAGAGCGGCTTCCTCGGCGGGCTCGCCCGCCTCGGCATCGGCAGCCTCGAACTCGTCCAGGTCCTCGTCCGCGCCCTCGACGATGTCGAGCTCGTCGTCCACCGACTCATCGGGCTCGATGGCGTCGTTCAGGTTCTGGTCAGACACGGTGGCTGCTTCTTCCTGGATACATAGGGGTGGAACATGCGAAAGGGGCGCCGGTAACCGCGGCGCCCTTCGCTCCTGGCTCAGCCGAAGACGTACTTGGCTGCGTGGTCGAGTCCATAGTCAATCACGGTGACCAGGCCGATCATGATGAGCACGAACACGATCACTACGGTCGTGTACGTGGTCAGCTGGTTACGGGTGGGCCAGACGACCTTGCGGAGTTCCGCGACGACCTGGCGGTAGAAGAGCGCGAGGCGCTTCAGCGGACCCTTCTTGGCGCGCTTGCCGCCCTTGCGGGTCTTCTTGGACTCCGGCGCCTCGTCCTGGGCATCAGGCGTGTCGAGGGAGCCCACGGCGTCCGTCATTCGTCCTCACCTGGTCCCGGGTCGTGGCCGTGCCGCGCCCGGTCTGAGCCGCACGGCGAGTGCAATGCTGTACGTACCTGCGCACACATCCTGGCGGTGTGTGTAGCAGGGCCGGAGGGACTTGAACCCCCAACCGCCGGTTTTGGAGACCGGTGCTCTACCAATTGAGCTACGACCCTTCGTGTGCCCACCAACGTACCGCATCCGGACGGGTGCGGTGTGTGCGCCGCGTACGGTGCGGGCCGCTGAAGGCCAACGAGGTGAGAGTGTACGTGGTCCTGAGCCGGTCGTCGAACAGAAAGCGCCCGGCGGGGGCCTGGAACGCGAAAGATCACCGGAAGCCGGCCGGGAGATCACCCGGTACGGCCGCCGGGGCCCGACCTCCACGACCGTGGCATACGGACATCTGTCCACACGGCGGTCCGCCCCGGTTCAGTACGTGAAACCCGTGTGCCGGGCGGGTTTCCGGTCTGGAACGATGGGCCGCATGAGCGCTGCAACCCCTCCCACCGAGCGCCGGGTCTCCGCCCGCATCGGCGCGATCTCCGAGTCCGCCACTCTCGCCGTGGACGCCAAGGCCAAGGCCCTCAAGGCCGCCGGGCGTCCGGTGATCGGCTTCGGCGCGGGCGAGCCGGACTTCCCGACCCCCGACTACATCGTCGAGGCGGCCGTAGAGGCCTGCAAGAACCCGAAGTACCACCGCTACACGCCGGCCGGCGGTCTGCCCGAGCTGAAGGAGGCCATCGCCGCCAAGACGCTGCGGGACTCCGGCTACCGGGTGGAGGCCTCCCAGGTCCTCGTCACCAACGGTGGCAAGCAGGCCATCTACGAGGCGTTCGCCGCGATCCTCGACCCGGGCGACGAGGTGATCGTCCCGGCTCCGTACTGGACGACCTACCCGGAGTCGATCCGGCTGGCCGGCGGCGTACCGGTCGACGTCGTCGCCGACGAGACGACCGGCTACCGCGTGAGCGTGGAACAGCTGGAGGCGGCCCGCACCGAGAACACCAAGGTGCTGCTGTTCGTCTCCCCCTCCAACCCGACCGGCGCGGTCTACACCCGTGAGCAGATCGAGGAGATCGGCCGCTGGGCCGCCGAGAAGGGCCTGTGGGTCCTGACCGACGAGATCTACGAGCACCTGGTCTACGGCGACGCCGAGTTCCACTCGCTGCCGGTGGTCGTGCCGGAGCTGGCCGACAAGTGCATCGTGGTCAACGGTGTTGCCAAGACGTACGCCATGACGGGCTGGCGGGTGGGCTGGGTCATCGGCCCGAAGGACGTGGTCAAGGCCGCGACCAACCTCCAGTCGCACGCCACCTCCAACGTCTCCAACGTGGCCCAGGTCGCCGCCCTCGCGGCCGTCTCCGGCGACCTGACGGCCGTCGAGAAGATGAAGGAGTCCTTCGACCGCCGCCGCCGGACGATCGTGCGGATGCTCAACGAGATCGAGGGCGTGTACTGCCCCGAGCCCGAGGGCGCCTTCTACGCCTACCCGTCGGTCAAGGGCCTGGTCGGCAAGGAGATCCGCGGCAAGCGCCCGCAGGACACGGTCGAGCTGGCCGCGCTGATCCTGGAGGAGGCCGAGGTCGCGGTCGTCCCGGGCGAGGCCTTCGGCACGCCGGGCTACCTGCGTCTGTCGTACGCGCTCGGTGACGAGGACCTCGTCGAGGGCGTCTCGCGCATCCAGAAGCTGCTGGCGGAGGCCCGGGACTGACCTCCCCTTCTTCGCGGGCCCCGCCGATCGGCGGGGCCCTGTTTCTTTGTGCGGGCAGGACCTCGTAGGGGGAAACCGCTACCGGGACATGTACGGCGTACGGCAGGATCGGCGAATGGAGCGTGTACGTGATGTCTCTGAACTGCCGAAAGCCCATCTGCACCTGCATTTCACCGGCTCGATGCGGCCGGGGACGGTGCTGGAGCTGGCCGACAAGTACGGCGTACGTCTGCCGGAGGCCCTGACCGAGGCGCTGACCAGCGGGGAGCCGCCGCAGCTGCGGGCGACGGACGAGCGCGGCTGGTTCCGCTTCCAGCGGCTGTACGACGCGGCCCGCTCCTGCCTCAGAGAGCCCGAGGACATCCAGCGGCTGGTGCGCGAGGCGGCCGAGGAGGACATCAGGGACGGCTCGGGCTGGCTGGAGATCCAGGTCGACCCGACCTCGTACGCGCCGCGGCTGGGCGGGCTGATCCCGGCGCTGGAGATCATCCTCGACGCGGTGGCGACGACCTCGCGGGACACCGGGCTCGGTATGCGGGTGCTGGTCGCCGCGAACCGGATGAAGCACCCGCTGGACGCGCGCACGCTGGCCCGGCTCGCGGTGCGCTTCGCCGACAGCGGCGTGGTCGGCTTCGGGCTGTCGAACGACGAGCGCCGGGGCATGGCACGGGACTTCGACCGCGCGTTCCACATCGCGCGCGAGGGCGGCCTGCTGTCGGCCCCGCACGGCGGCGAGCTGACCGGCCCGGCCTCGGTCCGCGACTGCCTGGACGACCTGCACGCCGACCGGATCGGGCACGGGGTGCGCGCGGCGGAGGACCCGCGGCTGCTGAAGCGGCTCGCCGACCGGGGCGTGACCTGCGAGGTGTGCCCGGCGTCCAATGTGGCCCTGGGCGTCTACGAGAAGCCCGAGGACGTGCCCCTGCGCCCGTTGTTCGAGGCCGGGGTCCCGCTCGCGCTCGGCGCGGACGACCCGCTGCTGTTCGGCTCCCGTCTCGCCGCCCAGTACGACATCGCCCGCCGGCACCACGACTTCACCGACCAGGAGCTGGCGGAGCTGGCCCGTCAGTCGGTGCGGGCTTCGGCGGCGCCGGCCGATGTCAGGGAGCGGCTGCTGGCCGGCGTGGACGAGTGGCTGACTCGTCCGGCCGCCTGAAGTGGGCGTAGGGCGGATACGGCTTGAAGCAGAGCAGCACCTCGTAGGGGTGCCCGCCGCCCGGTGGCTGGGCCAGGGCCAGCCCGGACATCATCACCGAGTGGCCCTTGGCGACGCCCTTGTGGCGTGGGCCGAAGCCGGCCGCGTAAGCGCACTCGGTGGCGGTGTGGGCGAACAGGTCACGGCTGCCGAACAGGAAGAGTGTCCGGGCGTGGGTGGTGTGCCGGAAGTCGTCCCACAGGTCCGGCCGGGTCCGCGCCGCGCGCCGGGACTCGGCGTGCCGGGCGGTGCGTGCCTCGTCGGTCCGGGCGGTCAGCGGGGTGCCCGCGCGCAGCTTGCCGCGCAGCTCGGGCCACCGGCTGGGGCGCAGGCCGAGGGTGTGGTGGGCGAGGACCAGGTCGACCCGGTCGCCGAGGCCCTCGTCGGGCGGGACTCCGTCGCGCAGGGGGATGTGGACGACCGTGTGCGGGGAGTGGGCGGCGAAGGAGAACAGGCCCGCGAGCCGGTTCAGGCCGTCGTGGTCGCCGCGCAGCATGCCGATGGGGTCGGGGGCGGTCAGCGAGGTGTGGCGCAGGGGCGTCCGGGGCTGGACCACACGGTGTTCGTGGGGTCCGGTCCGGGGCCTGAACTCGGTCAGCCTCAGCCGCATGTGCGATGCCTCATGGCAGCAGGGTCCCGGCCGGGCGTCGCCCCGCGCAACGGGGATTCGGACCGGGCGTGGCGATCGCCGACCGCCGCGCCCGCGCGCCGGCTACAGGCTGACGCCGACCGTCACCGGCTCGTTGACGAGGGTGATGCCGAAGGCCTCGCGCACTCCGGCGACCACCTCGCGGGCGAGGTCCAGCAGGTCCTCGGTGGTGGCCCGGCCGCGGTTGGTGAGGGCGAGGGTGTGCTTGGTGGAGATACGGGCCGGGCCAGAGCCGTAGCCCTTGGTGAAGCCGGCCTTGTCGATCAGCCAGGCCGCGGAGGTCTTGGTGTGTCCGTCCCCCGCCGGGTAGGCGGGCGGCTCGACGCCGTCGCCGAGTCGTTCGCGCACGCGCGCGTGGAAGGCGGCGAAGGCGGTGTCGGTGAGGATCGGGTTGGTGAAGAACGAGCCGGCCGACCAGGTGTCGTGGTCCTCGGCGTCGAGCACCATGCCCTTGCCCGCCCGCAGCTTCAGCACGGTCTCGCGGGCGTCCGCGAGCGGCACCCGGTCGCCCGGACCGACGCCGAGGGCTCGGGCCGTCTCGGCGTATCTGAGCGGCGCCGAGAGGCCGTCCGCGTCCTCCAGCTCGAAGCGGACGCGCAGCACGACATAGCGCTCGGGGTCGGCCTTGAAGCGGCTGTGGCGGTAGGAGAACGCGCACTCGTCGTTGGTGAGCGCGACCGTCTCGCCCGCGCGCCGGTCGTAGGCGATCACCTCGGTGATGGTCGTGGAGACCTCCTGGCCGTACGCCCCCACGTTCTGGATCGGCGTCGCGCCCGCCGAGCCCGGGATGCCGGCCAGGCACTCGATGCCCGCGAGGCCCGCCTCGACCGTACGGGCGACCGCGTCCGTCCACACCTCGCCCGCGGCCAGCTCCAGCCGGGTGCCGGTGAGCTCCACGCCGCGCGTGGCGATGCGCAGGGCGGTGCCGTCGAAGCCCTTGTCGCCGATGACCAGGTTGGAGCCGCCGCCGATCACCAGCAGCGGGGTGCCGGTGGCGTCCGCCTCGCGTACGACGTCGATCACCTCGGCGTCGGTCGTCGCGGTGACCAGCCGGGTGGCGGGGCCGCCCAGCCGGAAGGTGGTCAGCGGGGCGAGGGGGGCGTCGTGGAGTTCCAGCACGCGCCCAAGCCTACGAGACGCCTCCGACAGCGGACGCCAGGTGCGCGCCGGGCCGCCGGTGCGGGCCGCCGGACACGGACGGACGGCCCCGCCTGTGCCGGCGGGGCCGTCCGTCTCGGGGTGCTGCACGCGCGCGTGCCGGTCAGCTGGTCAGCCGGCTCTGCGCGTCCGGCCAGCGGATGGGGAGGCTGTCGGAGGGCACGGTCCAGGTGGCGAACTTCACGTCCCGCATCTCGGCGGCCAGGCCGCTGGAGGTGGGGGCGTGGGTGCCGGAGCGGGCGAACGTCTTGAGGGCGTCGGCCGACTCCCAGGCGGACAGCGTCCAGAAGGTGCGCTTCAGGGGCTGCGCCTTGAGGGTGGCCCCGTAGGCTCCGGGCGCCTTGCTCACCTGGCGCCAGACGCCCGGGGTCCGGGCGAGGAACTTCAGCGCGCCCCAGAAGGTCTTGGTCTCGAAACGCGAGGCGAAGACATGGGCGTCGGTGGCCTGCGGCGGCTTGTTCGGCACGGTCCAGGGCAGGGTGGGCATGTCGGGCTCCTTTTCGCGTGGGGCGGGACGGGTCGCCGGGTCGGGGGAGAGCTGCGCGGGCGGGTTCTTCTTTTCGGTGGAAGCGGGGCGGGTTCTTCTTCTCTGCGGGTGGAAGCGGGGCGTGCGGGTCGTACGGGCGGTCGGCCGTGGGGTCGGGCCGTGCCGTCCCGGTCGGCAGGGATACCCGTCGCCGGGGTCGGACAGTCGACCGGATCATGAATTCCCGGTCGGTTCCGGGTCAGCGGGAAGCGGTGGTCTCGAGGACCTTCGCCGGTCCCCCGGGCCCGCTCGCCTCGGCCATGGCCAGGACGGCGCCGCGCCGGGCGGGGACCGCCAGGGCCGCGAGTCCGGCCAGGGCCAGTACGCCGGCTCCGACGGCGATGGCGGGGCGCAGGCCGTCCACGAAGGCCTGGGCGGACTCGTAGCCGCCCCGGGCCGAGAAGATCGAGGACATGATCGCGATGCCGAGCGCTCCGCCGACCTCGCGCAGGGCGTTGTTGGCTCCGGAGGCGACGCCCTGCTCCTTCGCCGTGACGCTGGCCATGACCAGGGCCGAGGCGGGGGCGAAGAACAGCGCCATGCCGATGCCGCTGAGCACCAGGCCGGGCAGCTGGGAGCCGTAGGAGGCGTCGGCGGTGGCCACGGCGGAGAGGTAGGCGAGTCCGGCGGCCTGGACGAACAGGCCCGCGGCGACGACCGGACGGCCGCCGATGCGGTCGGACAGGATGCCGGCGAGCGGCGCGATCAGCACGGACATGCCGGTCCAGGGGAGCATCCGCAGGCCCGCCTCGGTCGGCGAGTAGCCGAGCACGCCCTGGAGGTACTGGCTGAGCAGGAAGATCGAGCCGAACATGCCCAGGTACATCAGCATGCTCGCGGCGTTGATCCCGGAGAAGGCTCGGGAGCGGAACAGCCGCATCGGGAGCATGGCGTTCCGCGCGCGGCTGCTGTGCAGGACGAACGCGGCGAGCAGCGCCGACCCGGCGAACAGGCCGAGCAGGACGGTCTTCCCGGTCCAGCCGTCGACCGGGCCGCGGACCAGGCCGTAGACGATCCCGAAGAGTCCGGTGCTGGCCAGGACCGTGCCGGTCACGTCGAGCCGGGCGCCGCTGCCGTACGACTCGGACAGGCGCAGCCGGGCGAGCGGCAGCAGGGCGATACCGAGGGGGACGTTCAGCCAGAAGATCCACTGCCAGGACACGTGCTCGGTGAGCGCGCCGCCGATGAGCGGCCCGGAGGCGACGGCGAGTCCGTTGACCGCGCCCCAGATGCCGTACGCCATCCCGCGCTTCTCTGCGGGCACGGCCGCGGTGAGCAGGGTCAGGGTGAGCGGCATCATCACGGCCGCGCCGACGCCCTGCACAGCGCGGGCGGCGATCAGCGAGTCGATGCCGGGGGCGAGGGCCGCGGCGGCGGAGGCGAGCGTGAAGACCGAGAGGCCAACCATGAACAGCCTGCGGCGGCCGAAGCGGTCACCGAGCGCCGCACCGAACATCAGCAGCACGGCGAAGGTGAGCGTGTAGGCGCTCACGGTCCATTCCAGGTCGTGCAGCCCGCCGCCGAGGTCCTCGCGGATGGAGGGCAGCGCGGTGGTGACGACCAGATTGTCGAGGGCTGCCATGAACCCCGCGACGCCGGTGATGACGAGGACCCAGCCGACTCCTCCGGCCCGGGCGCTCGGTTCGCTGTGCTGTGACATCTCTCCCCCAGAGGATGCTTTGATTAGTTATCACTAACTAACTTCCGCGGACATGAGGAGGCCCTGGCCTCCTCGCCGCGACCGCTACTTCTCCAGCCGGCCCTTGAGCCGGGCCGTCGGGTACAGCCCTTCCCACACCCGGTGCTCGGGCGGGAAGCCCATGGAGACCAGGCAGTTGATGAGCATGCCGTGCGCGAGGAAGGTCGTCGTGTCGCCGACCTCCGCGCCCAGCGCCCCGTGAACGGTGTCCCACAGCCGGGTCCAGCCGGCCCGTACCGCCTCACCGAGCTCGTGGTCGCCCTCCTGCTCGGCGGCGCCCACGGCGACGTACATCTGCATCTGCATCATCAGCCGCTCGGGCCGCTCCGCGATCACCTTGGTGTACGCGTTGGCCATCGCGTGCAGGGCCTCGCCGCCCTCCAGCCCCTCGGCCGCCTCGCGGAAGGTGCGGATGGTGTCCTCCACACACCGCTCGGCCGCCGCCAGGAAGATCGCCTTCTTGCCGGGGAAGAGCCGGAAGAGATACGGCTGCGAGACGCCGACGCGCTTGGCGATCGTGTCGGTGGACGTGCCGTGGTAACCGCCGCGGGCGAACTCCAGCGTCGCCGCGCGGACGACGCTCTCGCGCCTCTCCTCTGCGCTCATCCTGACCATGCCACAAAGTTAGTGCTCAATCACTAACTTCGTCAACCGGAGGGTTCCGGCATGCCGAAAGGGCGCCCTCGACTGGGAGGACGCCCTTTCTGGGAGCTTGTGCTGCGCCGTCGGTCGCCGCGGCCGGGCCTCGGCGTTTGCGGGGTCGGGCGGTCGGGCCTCCGGGATCGCGTGGTCGGGCTTACGCCTTTCCGCGGTCGCGGCGCCCCGTAGGTCAGGCCAGTCGGACGACCGCGCGCGGCATGGCGAGGACCTTCTCGCCGCCGCTGGTCACGACGAGGTCCACCCGGACGGTGTTGTCGTCCAGCTTGGCCGCGACCTTGCCGGTGACCTCGATCTCGGCGCCACGGTCGTCGTTGGGGACGACCACGGGCTTGGTGAAGCGGACGCCGTACTCCAGCACCGCGGCCGGGTCGCCGGCCCAGTCGGTGACCACGCGGGCCGCCTCGGCCATGGTGAACATGCCGTGCGCGATGACGTCGGGCAGTCCGACCTCCTTGGCGAACTTCTCGTTCCAGTGGATCGGGTTGAAGTCACCGGAGGCGCCCGCGTAGCGGACCAGGGTGGCGCGCGTCACGGAGAAGGTCTGCGCGGGCAGTTCGGTGCCGACCTCGACGTCGGCGTAGGCGATCTTCGCGGTCATCTGCTGCTCACGCCTCCTCGGCCGCGCGGGCCACGAGCTTGGTCCAGGCCGTCACGACGTGCTCGCCGGCCTCGTCGTGCACCTCTCCGCGGATGTCCACGAAGTCGTTGCCCGCCATCGACTTGATCCGCTCGATGGTCGAGGTCACCGTCAGCCGGTCACCGGCGCGCACCGGGCGGGTGTAGGCGAACTTCTGGTCGCCGTGCACCACACGGTCGTAGTCCAGGCCGAGCTG
Source organism: Streptomyces sp. NPDC005017 (assembly GCF_042873115.1). Taxonomy (NCBI): domain Bacteria; kingdom Bacillati; phylum Actinomycetota; class Actinomycetes; order Kitasatosporales; family Streptomycetaceae; genus Streptomyces; species Streptomyces sp. NPDC005017. Next base: position 68,491 of record NZ_JBIALD010000032.1, read on the forward strand.
CGGGTCGTGGACGACGTCCCGGGCGGCCTTGAACGTGATGGCGAACACGAAGGTCGGCGGGGCGATCACATCGGCGTGACCGAACGCCTTCGCGGCTTCCGGGTCCGTGTAGACCGGATTCACGTCACCGACGGCCTCGGCGAACTCCCGGATCTTCTCCCGGCCCACCTCGTAGGGCTCGGTGGGCGCGTAGGTGCGCCCCACGAAGGACTGGTCCAGTGCCATGGGATCGGCGCCTCCTGGTCTCAGCTGCGGTCGAACAAGGTGTCGGCCCCGGCTCCACGTCACCGCGGAAGCGCTGTGCAGCAGTGTGCTGGCTCCGCGACGGCTGGGGCCGAAACGGCACGAGGCCGCCCCCCTGGAACAGCGGGGACGGCCTCGTACGTAAAACTGATTCAGCGCGTTTCGCGGTGCGCGGTGTGCGCGTTGCAACGCGGGCAGTGCTTCTTCATCTCAAGACGGTCCGGGTTGTTACGCCGGTTCTTCTTGGTGATGTAGTTCCGCTCCTTGCACTCCACGCAGGCCAGCGTGATCTTCGGGCGGACGTCGGTGGCAGCCACGTGAGTGCTCCTTGACGAACGGATAGGCTTGATTCAACGCAAGAAAGAGTAGCCGATCGAAGGACCGACCCCGCAATCGGCTACTGTTAGTAGCGGTGACCGGACTTGAACCGGTGACACAGCGATTATGAGCCGCTTGCTCTACCGACTGAGCTACACCGCTTTGATGTGATCAGTTCCCGCCTCGCGACGGGAACCTCTCTCACCAGAGCCCCAAAACGGAATCGAACCGTTGACCTTCTCCTTACCATGGAGACGCTCTGCCGACTGAGCTATTGGGGCGAGCGATGAAGACATTACACGGTCCGTGGCCGTTCACCCAAATCCGTATTCAGGGGACCCCGCGGCCCCCGTCCGCCCCGCTCCCGGCCGCCCTTCGGGCCCCACCCGTCACCCGCGTCCACCTGGGGCCACACCGGTACGACTATTGCGCTCCTCCCCGTCGCGGGGCGACCGCCGTCCTACGCTCGACTCACTCTGTGTGATCTTGCGGCGTCCTGGCCCTGAGCCTGTCTCCTGTGTCCTCCGCACGGAGCGACCTCGTCCCGAGCCCTGGGAGTGCGATGCCCGACAGCCAGCCGCAGCCGCAGCCCTCGTCCTCCTCCCCCGGCCCCTCGGGCCAGGCCGACTCGCTGCTGCTGTGCGGTGCCCGGCTGACCGACGGCCGGACCGTGGACGTACGGCTGGGCGGCGGGCGCATCGAGGCCGTCGGCACGGCGGGCAGCCTCGGCGGCACCGCCCGCGGCTCCGGGGCGCGCGTGGACCTCGGGGGCTACCTCCTGCTGCCGGCCCCGGTCGAACCCCACGCCCACGGCGACACCGCGCTCACCGCCGACCAGGACGGACCCGTCTCCTACGACCCCCACGACGTGCAGCTACGCGCCACCGAGGCCGCTCTGCTGCAACTCGGGCACGGGGCCACCGTGTTGCGGGCCCATGTGCGGGTGGGCGATGTGCAGGGACTGAGCGCGCTGGGCGCCGTCCTCCAGGCACGTCGCTCGCTGCGCGGGCTCGCCGAGCTGACCACCGTGGCCGTGCCGCGGCTGCTGACCGGCGTGGCCGGCGCCGACGGGCTCGCCATGCTGCGGGACGCGGTGAAGATGGGCGCCTCCGTGGTGGGCGGCTGCCCCGACCTGGACCCCGACCCCACGGGTTACGCCGAGGCGGTCCTGGAGATCGCCTCCGAGCACGGCTGCCCGGTGGACCTGCACACCGACGCCGCGGATCCGGCCCGCCTCGCCCGGCTCGCCGCGATGGCCGGGGGGCTGCGGCCCGGTGTGACGCTGAGTCCCTGCGCCGGCCTCGCCGCTCTGCCCGCCGAGGCGGCCTCCCGTACGGCGGACCAGCTCGCGGCGGCCGGGGTCGGCGTGGTGTGCCTGCCGCAGGGCGGCTGCGCGGGCGTCGACCGCCGGGGTACGGCGCCGGTGCGGCTGCTGCGGGCGGCCGGGGTGCGCCTCGCGGCCGGCAGCGGGGCGCTGCGGGACGTCTCCAACCCGGTGGGCCGCGGCGACCCCCTGGAGGCCGCGTACCTGCTCTCCTCCCGCTACGGCCTGCGCCCCGAAGAGGCCTACGACGCCGTCAGCGCCTCCGCGCGTGCGGTGCTGGGCCTGCCCGAGGTCCGGGTCGAGGCGGGCTTCCCGGCCGAACTCCTCGCGGTGCGGGGGGACCGGCTGTCGGGGGTGCTGTCCCTGGCGTACAGCCGGATCGTCATCCACCGGGGGCGTGTTGTGGCGCGGACCAGCGCGGTGCGGGAGTACTGCGACTCGGCGGTGGCGACGGAGCTGGGGCTGCCACGGCAGGGGCGGGGGGAGTTGTCCTAGCGGGTGGCTGCTCGCCTGAGGGGCGGGGGGTGGGTTTGTCGTAAGGGTGGTTGGGTTCGCCTCTGGGGGGCGGGGGTGGGTTCGCCTCTGGGGGCGGGGGTTGGGGGTTGTCGGCGGGTGCGGGGTGTCGGTGGCTGGGCGCGCGGTTCCCCGCGCCCCTTCAGGACGGCAGTGTGGCGGTCGGTCGGGGCGGCGCCGGGCGGGTGGGATCGCCCGAGGGGTCGGGGGGTTGGGGTCGTGGGAAGGTGCGGGGTGTCGGTGGCTGGGCGCGCAGTTCCCCGCGCCCCTCCAGGGCGGCGTGGTGGGGGTTTGGGGCGTACGGTCGGAGACATGCGCATTGTCATCGCTGGAGGTCATGGTCAGATCGCGCTGCGGCTGGAGAAGCTCCTGTCCGCGCGCGGTGACGAGGTCGCGGGCATCATCCGCAAGCCGGAGCAGGGCGACGACCTGCGGGCCGCGGGTGCCGAACCGGTGCTGCTGGACCTGGAGTCGGCCACGGTGGAGGGTGTCGCCGCGCATCTCCAGGGCGCGGACGTGGCGGTGTTCGCGGCGGGCGCGGGCCCTGGCAGTGGTGCCGCGCGCAAGGACACCGTGGACAAGGGCGCGGCCGTGCTGTTCGCCGACGCGGCGGTCCGGGCGGGCGTACGGCGTTTCCTGGTGGTGTCCTCGATGGGCGCGGACCCCGGGCACGAGGGCGACGACATCTTCGACGTGTATCTGCGCGCCAAGGGTGAGGCGGACGCGCATGTGCAGCGTCAGGAGGCCCTGGACTGGACCGTCCTGCGGCCCGGTTCGCTGACGGACACCCCCGGGACCGGCCTGGTCCGTCTGGAGGCGCACACCGGCCGGGGCGCGGTCAGCCGCGACGACGTGGCCGCCGTGCTCGTGGAACTCGCCGACACGCCCGCGACCGCCGGTCTGACGCTGGAACTGATCGGCGGCTCGACCCCGGCCCCGGTCGCGGTGAAGTCCGTCGCCGGGAACTGACCTCAGAACAGCGGCAGTTGCCCCGGGAACTCGGGGACGGCGTAACCGTCCAGCGACGGCTGCACCGCCCCGAGCTGCGCGGTCCGTCTGGAACCGGGGCACGAGACGAGCCGGTCGCCCTCCCGGGCCCCGGGCGGGTCGTGCCGCGCGAACCGCCCGGCGACGACGGCGATCTCACGACGGCACTCGGGGCAGTTCCTGCGGCGCGACGACATGTGATCAGTGTGCCCGGGGGGTCTGACAGCCACCCCGGCGCGCGATCGGCGGTCCCGTGGTCGCGGCGGGTACGACGGGAACGAAGAAAGACCCTCTCCGTCTGCACGGAGAGGGTCTTCCTCGATGTGGCGGCGCCAGGATTCGAACCTGGGTAGGCTAAGCCGACGGATTTACAGTCCGCTCCCATTGGCCACTCGGGCACACCGCCATGGGTTCGCTGCTCGGAGCCGCTTTTCGGCGGTGTTCCGTGGCAACGACGTAAACGATACCTGATCCCGGGGGGTGCTTCGCCACCCGATTGATCAGTGCGGAGATCGCTAGGCTTGGGGCGTATCCGCAGGGCGACACACCGCATCCGAGCAAGGAGCCACACGTCATGGCCGACTCCAGTTTCGACATCGTCTCCAAGGTCGAGCGGCAGGAGGTCGACAACGCACTGAACCAGGCCGCCAAGGAGATCTCGCAGCGCTACGACTTCAAGGGGGTCGGCGCCTCCATCTCGTGGTCCGGCGAGAAGATCCTCATGGAGGCGAACTCCGAGGACCGGGTCAAGGCGATCCTCGACGTCTTCCAGTCCAAGCTGATCAAGCGGGGCATCTCGCTGAAGTCGCTGGACGCGGGCGAGCCCCAGCTCTCCGGCAAGGAGTACAAGATCTTCGCCTCCATCGAGGAGGGCATCTCCCAGGAGAACGCCAAGAAGGTGGCGAAGATCATCCGCGACGAGGGCCCCAAGGGCGTGAAGGCCCAGGTCCAGGGCGACGAGCTGCGGGTCAGCTCCAAGAGCCGGGACGACCTCCAGGCCATCATCGCGCTGCTGAAGGGCAAGGACTTCGACTTCGCACTCCAGTTCGTCAACTACCGGTGACCTCACCGGTAGTGCGAGGCGGGCACCCGGGAAACTCCCGGGGTGCCCGCCCGCCTCTTGGGTGAACCTGGTGTTCGACCGGCTTCGCTAGGGTGCGCCGCATGACGCACCCTTCCGGTTCCGCCGGTCTGCGCCGCACCCTCGGTGTCGGCGACGCCGTGGTCATCGGGCTCGGCTCGATGATCGGCGCCGGCGTCTTCGCCGCGCTCGCACCCGCCGCCCGCGCGGCCGGCTCGGGGCTGCTGATCGGGCTGGCGCTGGCCGCCGTGGTGGCCTGCTGCAACGCCCTCGCCTCGGCCCGTCTCGCCGCGCTGTACCCGGCGTCCGGTGGCACCTACGTGTACGGGCGCGAGCGGCTCGGGCCGTTCTGGGGCTATCTCGCGGGCTGGTCCTTCGTCGTCGGCAAGACCGCCTCCTGCGCGGCCATGGCGCTCACCGTAGGGGCGTACGTCTGGCCGGGGCAGGCGCACGCGGTCGCCGTCGCGGCCGTGGTCGCGCTGACCGCCGTGAACTACGGCGGCCTGCAGAAGTCCGCCCTGCTGACCCGGGCGATCGTCGCCGTCGTCCTGGCCGTTCTCGCACTCGTGGTGGTCGTGTGCCTGAGCTCGGGGGACGCCACCGCCGACCGCCTGGACACCGGCGTCTCGGGCGGCCTGGACGGCACCCTCCAGGCGGCCGGGCTGCTGTTCTTCGCCTTCGCCGGGTACGCGCGGATCGCCACGCTCGGCGAGGAGATCCGGGACCCGGCGCGCACCATCCCGCGCGCGATCATGCTCGCCCTGGGCATCGCGCTGACCGTGTACGCGTGCGTGGCCGTCGCGGTGCTGGCCGTACTGGGCCCCGACCGGCTCGGACAGGCGGGCGCGCCGCTGGCCGACGCGGTGCGCGCGGCCGGCATGCCGGAGCTGGTGCCGGTCGTGCGCGTGGGGGCCGCCGTGGCCGCGCTGGGCTCGCTGCTCGCGCTGATCCTCGGTGTCTCGCGCACCACCGTGGCGATGGCCCGTGACGGTCATCTGCCGCGTCAACTCGCCGCCGTGCACCCCCGCTTCCAGGTCCCCCACCACGCCGAACTCGCCGTCGGCGCGGTCGTCGCCGTCCTCGCCGCGACGGCCGACCTGCGCGGTGCGATCGGCTTCTCCTCCTTCGGCGTGCTCACGTACTACGCCGTCGCCAACGCCTCCGCCTGGACCCTCGACCCGGCCCCCCGCGCGCGTGCCCTGCCGGTGCTCGGACTGCTGGGCTGCGCCGTACTGGCCTTCTCGCTGCCGGGGAGCTCGGTGCTGCTGGGCGCCGGGGTCCTGGCGGCCGGGGCGGTCGTATACGGGGTGCGGGCCCGGCGGCTGTCCTAGGCGCTCCTGGGCGGCTTCCCGAGGGGCGGTGGCGGCCTCTCGGCGCCCGCCTCGTCAGGCGCTCAGTACGCGCCGAACGCCTCGTCCGTCGGGACGATCTCGCGACCCAGTGGGAACAGGGAGACCGGTATGAGCTTGAAGTTGGCTATGCCGAGCGGGATGCCGATGATCGTCAGGCACAGGACGATGCCGGTGGTGATGTGGCCGAGGGCCAGCCACCAGCCGGCCAGCACCAGCCACAGGACGTTGCCCAGGCAGGAAGGGGCACCCGCGTCGCGGCGTTCCACCGTGGTGCGGCCGAAGGGCCACAGGGCGTACAGGCCGATCCGGAACGCGGCTATGCCGAACGGGATGCCGATGATGGTGATGCACAGGAGCAAGCCAGCGGCCAGGTAGGCGAGGAACAGCCAGAAGCCGCTCAGGACGAGCCAGATGATGTTCAGGACGAGCTTCATCGTCGAGGACCTGCCATCCGTTCGAGGCGCGCGATGCGCTCCGCCATGGGCGGGTGGGTCGAGAACATTCGGGACGTGCCCTGGCCGGGCCGGAACGGGTTGGCGATCATCATGTGGCTCGCGGTCTCGATCCGGGGTTCGGGCGGCAGCGGAAGCTGTCTGGTGCCCGCGTCGAGCTTGCGCAGGGCGGAGGCGAGAGCGAGCGGGTCACCGGTGAGCTGGGCCCCGGAGGCGTCGGCCTCGTACTCGCGGGAGCGGCTGATGGCCAGTTGGATGAGGGAGGCCGCGATCGGGCCCAGGATCATGATCAGCAGCAGCCCGAGCAGACCGGGGCCGTCGTCGTCGTCCGAGCGGCCGATCGGGATCAGCCAGGCGAAGTTGACCAGGAAGAGGATCACCGAGGCGAGGGCTCCGGCGACCGACGAGATGAGGATGTCGCGGTTGTAGACATGGCTCAGCTCATGGCCGATGACACCGCGCAGCTCGCGCTCGTCGAGCAGGCGCAGGATGCCTTCCGTGCAGCACACTGCGGCGTTGCGCGGGTTGCGGCCGGTCGCGAACGCGTTCGGCGCCTCCGTCGGGGAGATGTACAGACGCGGCATGGGCTGGCGGGCCTGGGTGGAGAGCTCACGGACCATGCGGTACAGGGCGGGTGCCTCGAACTCGCTCACCGGACGGGCACGCATCGCGCGTAGCGCCAGCTTGTCGCTGTTCCAGTAGGCGTACGCGTTCGTGCCCAGGGCGATCACCACCGCGACGATCAGTCCCGCACGGCCGAAGAAGCTGCCGATGACGATGATGAGCGCGGACAGTCCCCCGAGGAGTACTGCGGTCCTGAGCCCGTTGTGCCGGCGGTGCACGGTACGCCCTCCAAGTGGTGCGGCAGGGGAACCCTTTGCTGTGTGATCTCCGATGCCACTGGTGCCGTGGTGACACGTCCAGTGGACCCTCCCGTTTTGGACAACGCGAGGCGAGAGCCACTAGTTCCCTTGTGCGGGCGGGGCGCGTGGCGGCGGGGGTGAGCCGTACGGGTGAAGGCCGCGTTCCGGTCCGCCGCTGCCGGAGCGGGCCGCCCTGCCCTTGCGGGAGGACGGCGCTGGAGCGTTGATGTGCCGCGGAACCTGCGCCGGTCGCCCCGGAAGGGCGCCGGTCGCTCTAGAAGAGGGTCGTGTCCGCGAAGCGCAGCACCAGCTGGGGTGCGCCGGACAGCACGACGCCGACGACCGCCGTGAGCGCGATCGCCGCCGTGAGGGGCGCCGGGACGGTGTGGCGGCCGGGCTCGCCCTCGGGGGCGCGGAAGAGCAGGGCGGTCCACTGGAGGTAGTAGACGAGGGCGATCACGACGTTCACCGCCATCACCACGGCGAGCCAGCCGAGGCCCGCGTCGACCGCCGCCGAGAAGACGGTGACCTTGGCGAACAGTCCGATGATGCCGGGCGGCAGGCCGGCCAGGCAGAGCAGGAAGAACGCCAGGACGAGCGCCGTGAGGGGGTTCCTGGCGTACAGGCCCTGGTAGTCCGCCACCCGGTTCAGGGCGTGCGTACGGCCGACCAGTGCGGCCACCGCGAAGGCGCCGAGGTTCACGACGCCGTACATGAGGGCGTAGGCGAGGGTGGAGCCGATGGCGTGCTCGGCGTCGTCCGAGTACGCGGCGGCGGCGATCGGGACCAGGAGGTAGCCGGCCTGGCCGACCGAGGACCAGGCGAGCAGACGTACGGCGCTGTACGCGCGCGTGGTCTGCTGGCGCAGGGCGCCGACGTTGCCGATGGTCATGGTCAGCGCGGCCAGCGTGGCCAGCGCGGGGCCCCAGACGTCGGCGTAGGAGGGCAGCGCGACGACGGTGACGAGGACGAGGCCGGAGAAGCCGACGGCCTTGCCGACGACCGACAGATAGGCGGCCACCGGCAGGGGCGCGCCGACATAGGTGTCGGGGACCCAGAAGTGGAACGGTACGGCGGCCGTCTTGAAGGCGAAGCCGACGAGGGTGAGGACCACACCGGTCTGGACGAGGGTGTGCAGCTGTCCGTCGACGCTCTGGATGCGTTCGGCGATCCGGGCGAGGTAGAGGGTGCCGGTCGCGGCGTAGACGAAGCTGACGCCCATCAGGCTGACGGCGGTGGCCGTGACCGAGGACAGGAAGAACTTCAGGGCCGCCTCGGAGGAGCGCCGGTCTCCGTGGCGGAGGCCGACCAGCGCGAAGGCGGGCAGGGAGGCGACCTCCAGGGCGACGATCAGGGTCGCCAGGTCGCGGGAGGCGGGCAGCAGGGCGGCGCCGGCGGCGGAGGACAGCAGCAGGAACCAGAACTCCCCTTCCGGGAGTTGTCCACGTGAGTCCTTCAGGGCGGTCACGGACAGCAGGGCGGCGAGGAGGGCGCCGCCGAGCACGAGGAACTGGATGACGAGGGTGAAGCGGTCCGCCGTGTAGCTGCACGCGCCGGGGTCGCCGGTGAGGCAGAAGGTGGAGCGGTCGCCGTCCAGGAGGGGTAGCAGCAGCGCGGTCGAGGCGGCGAGGCCGGCGACCGAGACCCAGCCGAGCAGGGCCTTCCTGTGGTCGGCCAGGAAGAGGTCGGCGACGAGCACGGCGAGCGCGACGACCGCGGCGAGGGTCGGCGGCGCGACGGCGAGCCAGTCGACGTCCTGGACCAGGCTGACGGCCTGCGTCTGGGCAGGGGAGCTCATCGGGTACCTCCTGCGAGGAGCTGCTGCACGGCCGGGTCGGTCAGGCCGAGGAGGATCTTCGGCCACAGGCCGGCGACGACGGTGAGGACGACGAGCGGCGTCCAGGCCGCGAACTCGTAGGTGCGTACGTCGGTCAGTCGCGGGGCGTCCTGCGGCAGGGCGCCCATGCAGACCCGGCGGACCACGACCAGCAGGTACGCGGCGGTCAGCAGGGTGCCGAACGCGCCGATCGCCATGAAGGTGAGGAACGCGGGGCGGCTGAGGCCCTCGGCCGGTTCGAACGCGCCGAACAGGGCCAGCATCTCGCCCCAGAACCCGGCGAGGCCGGGCAGGCCCAGGGAGGCGACCGCGGCGAAGGCGAGCAGACCGCCCAGGCGCGGTGCCTTGCCGTACAGGGCGGCGCCGGTCTCCTCGGCGAGGGTGTCGAGGTCGGTGGTGCCGGTGCGGTCCTTCAGGGCGCCGACCAGGAAGAACAGCAGGCCGGTGATGAGGCCGTGGGCGATGTTGGCGAACAGCGCGCCGTTCACGCCGGTCGGGGTCATCGTGGCGATGCCGAGCAGGACGAAACCCATGTGTCCGACGGACGAGTACGCGATGAGCCGCTTCAGGTCGCCTTTGGCGCCGCGCCTGGCGAGGGCCAGGCAGGCGAGCGATCCGTAGATGATGCCGACGACCGCGAAGGCGGCCAGGTACGGCGCGAACTCCCGGAACCCGTCGGGTGCGACCGGCAGCAGGATGCGGACGAACCCGTAGGTGCCCATCTTCAGCAGCACACCCGCGAGCAGGACCGAGCCGACGGTCGGGGCGGCGGTGTGGGCGTCCGGCAGCCAGCTGTGAAGCGGCCACATGGGGGTCTTCACGGCGAGCCCGAGACCGATCGCCAGTACGGCGATGACCTGCACGGACAGGGTCAGCGACCGGCCGTTGTCAGTGGCGAGTGCCACCATGTCGAATGTGCCCGCGTCGAGTCCGATCAGCAGCAGGCCGAGCAGCATGACCACGGAGCCGAGCAGCGTGTAGAGGATGAAGCGCCAGGCGGCCGCGGCCCGTGCCTCGCCGCCCCAGCGGGCGACGAGGAAGTACATCGGGATCAGGACCATCTCGAAGGCGAGGAAGAACAGCAGCAGGTCGAGGACGGCGAAGGTGGCGAGGGTGCCGGACTCCAGGACGAGCAGCAGCGCGACGAACGCCTTCGGGGTCGGGCCCGCGGGCATCTTGAAGTAGCTGTAGAGCGCGCAGAGGAAGGTCAGCAGCGCGGTCAGGAACAGAAGGGGGAGGGAGATGCCGTCGATGCCGAGGTGGATGCGCACGTCGAGTGCGGGGATCCAGCTGATGTCCGTGGTCGCCTGCATCTTCGACGGGTGGTCGTGGTCGAAGCCGAGCGTGAGGACGATCGCGGCGAGGAGGATCACGCCGGTGACGGTGACGCCGTGGCGGAGCACCGCCTGCTCCGGCGACTTCCCCTTCAGTCCCGGCGGGGCGGGCAGCAGAGCGGCGGCGGCGCCGAGGAGCGGGCCGACGACGACGAACGCCAGAAGGAACTGCATCACTGACTCGTTGATATCGATCACGCCTGCTCACGCTCCCGTGGCGACGAGGACGACGGCGACCGCCAGGACGACGGTGCCGGCGAGCAGCGCGCTCACATAGGTCTGCACATTGCCGGTCTGGGCACGGCGTACGGCGGCCCCCAGCCAGCGGGGTAGGGCGCCCGCGCCGCGTACATAGGTCTCGACGACCTCGCGGTCGAGGAACCGGACGAGGCTCGCGCCGCCCTGCACGGGGCGGACGAACAGCGCCGAGTACACGGCGTCCAGGTGGAAGCCGACGGCCGCGTGCGGGTGCAGCGGGCCGAGCAGCAGCCGTCCGGGATCGGCCGGGTCGGGGGCTCCGGCCACGTCGCCGTAGGCGGCTTCGTGGCTGGCGACGGCCTCGGCCTCGACGAGTCCGGCGTCGCCCTCGGGGTGGGCGGCGACCGCGCCCAGGGGCACGCGCGCGGCGAGCGGTGCGGTGTGCCGCCAGGCGGCGTAGGTGACCAGACCGCCGACGAGGGCGAGGCCCGTGCCGAGGACGGAGGTGGTCAGGGTCGGGGCGAGGTCGTTGCCGTCGAACCAGTCGGGCAGCACCCGGTAGGCGAGGCCGCCGAGCGCGAGGGAGGGTACGGCGAGCACCCACAGCACCACGGTCATCGTCAGCGGCTGACGGCCGTGGTCGGGGGTCTCCTCGCCCCGGCCGCGGAAGGCCCGCAGCCACAGACGCATCGCGTACGCGGCGGTGAGCAGGGCGGTCAGCAGGGCCGAGACGAGGACGATCCAGCCGGCCGCGCCGGGGGCGGCCTCGGTGTGCCCGGTGGAGACGTGCTCGGCAGCGCCGAGGACGGACTCCTTGGAGAAGAAACCGCTGAACGGCGGGATCGCGGCGAGCGCGAGGAGCGCCACGGTCGTCGTCCAGTAGGCGTCGGGGACGCGATCGCGCAGGTGGCTCATGCGGGACATGGCGGCCAGCGAGTTGGTCCCGGCGGCGTGGATGATCACGCCGGCCGCGAGGAACAGCAGCGCCTTGAAGGCGCCGTGGGACAGGAGGTGGAAGACGGCGGCTCCGCGGTCGCCGACGGCGAGGGCGCCGGTCATGTAGCCGAGCTGGCCGATCGTCGAGTAGGCGAGGACGCGTTTGATGTCGTCCTGGGCGAGCGCGGCGAGACCCGAGCCGATCATCGTCACGGCGGCCATCACGGCGAGGGTGACCATCACCGCGGCGGACGCCTGGAAGACGGGGAGCAGCCGGGCGACGAAGTAGACACCGGCGGCGACCATCGTCGCCGCGTGGATCAGGGCGGAGACCGGGGTGGGGCCAGCCATGGCGTCGGGAAGCCAGGTGTGCAGCGGGAACTGAGCCGACTTGCCCGCCACGCCCGCGAGGAGCAGCAGGCCGATCAGGGTCGGGTGGTCGAGCGCGCCGCTCGCGACGGCGCCGAGGACCTTGGTGATGCGGAACGACCCGGCGTCGGTGGCCAGTGCGAATAGGCCGATCAGGAAGGGGACGTCACCGAGTTTGGTCACCAGGAAGGCCTTGAGGGAGGCGGCACGCGCCTCGGGGGTCTCCCAGTAGTGGCCGACGAGGAAGTAGGAGCAGATGCCCATGACTTCCCAGCCCACCAGCAGCACCATCAGGTCGCCGGTGTAGACGACCAGGAGCATGGCGGAGGTGAACAGCGACACGATCGCGGCGTAGGACGGGTAGCGCGGGTCGTCGCGCAGGTAGCCGGTCGAGTAGATCTGCACGCAGGTGGCGACGACCGTGACCAGTACGGCGACCAGGGCGGCGAAGCCGTCGACGTACAGGGCGAGTTCGATGGGGACCGAGCCGGTCGGGGTGAGCTCGGTGGCGGCGTCGACGGCAGCGTCCCCGCTCTGGCGGGCCGCGACGAGGGCTGCCAGCACGAGGGAGGCGAGGGTCGGCAGGACGGCGAGCGGGCGGACGAAGCCGGGGGCGGTGCGGCCGAGGAGCAGTCCGGCGACGGCTCCGAGGAACGGCAGGAGGGGGACGAGGACGGCCAGGGCGGTCGTGGTCACGCGGTGGCCTCAGCCTTCTCGCCGGCCGCGGCGGCCTCGGGTTCGTCGGTCTCGTGGCCCTCCGCGGTGTCACGGAGCCGGTCGATGTCCGCGGTGCCGCGGTTGCGGTACACGGCGAGGACGATCGCCAGGCCGATGCCGATCTCGGCGGCCGCGATGGCGATGGTGAACAGGGTCAGGGCCTGGCCGGAGTGCAGGGTCTCCTCGGCGGTGCGGCTGAGCCAGACGTCGAAGGCGACCAGGTTGAGGTTGACGGCGTTGAGCATCAGCTCGACCGACATCAGGACCAGGATCGCGTTGCGCCGGGCGAGGACGCCGTACAGGCCGGTGCAGAAGAGGAGGGCGGAGAGTACCGCGGGATAGGCGAGGTGCATCAGCGGGCGCCTTCCTGCTCGGTCGGGGTGGCCCGCTCCGCGGGGGCCTGTCCGGCCTGGTCCGTCGGCTCGGTGGTGGCGGGCTGCCCGGCCTGGCTCGTCGGCTCGGTGGCAGCGGACTGCCTGGCCTGGTCCGTCGGCTCCGTGGCGGAGGCCCGCTCTCCCTGGTCGGCGTGCTCGGCTCGGCCCGTTCCCTCGGCCGGCTCGGCCCCTCGGACGGGCTTGGTTCGCCCGATCGGGTGATTACGGGAATTCGGGACGAAGGGGGAACCACCGGTGGTGGGCCGGGAGTTCACAGGGGGAGAGCTCGACTCCGCCTTCGCCTTGCGGGACAGGACGATCGCCCCGACCAGGGCCGCGAGGAGCAGGACGGAGAGGGCCTCGAAGGGCAGGACCCAGTTCTGGAACAGCGCCTCTCCGGTGACCTGGGTGGAGCCGGCGGGGGCGCCGTCGAGGTCGATCCAGGTGGTGCGGAAGGCGTCGACGACCACCCAGACCAGAGCGGCCGCGGCGACGACGGCCACGGCCAGGGCGGCCCAGCGGTTGCCGGAGTCGGCGTCCGGGGAGCGGCCGATGGGTGCCCTGGTGAGCATCAGACCGAAAAGAAGGAGGACGACGACGGAACCCACATAGATCAGCACCTGCACCCAGGCGATGAACTCGGCGGTGAGCAGGAGGTACTCCACGGCGAGGCCGCCGAGGGTGACCACCAGCCACAGGGCGGCGTGCACCAGCTGCCGGGTGGTGACGGTGACCAGGGCGGCGCCGAAGGTGACCAGGCCGACGAGGAGAAACGCGATCTCCACGCCGGTCGGGGAGAGGAAGCCGTGCGAGTCGGCGGCGACGGTGGTGAGCGCGGTCGGGCCGGTGCCCGTGGCGACGGAGGCGAGGCTCACGCGTCTCCCTCCTGCGGCTCGGTCGGGGCGGCGGCGAGCTTCTCCGCCGTCTTGCGGGCCGCGGCGAGCTCCTTCGGTTCCTCGGCGCCCGGGTCGAGCGCGGGCGGGGACGGCACGGTCCACATCCACTCGCGGAGCTTGTCCCGCTCATGGGTGAGCTCGCGGATGTCGGTCTCGGCGTACTCGAACTCCGGGGACCAGAACAGGGCGTCGAAGGGGCAGACCTCGATGCAGATACCGCAGTACATGCACAGCGAGAAGTCGATGGCGAACCGGTCGAGGACGTTGCGGCTGCGCTCGCGGCCGCCCGGGGCCGCCGCCGGGACGGTCTCCTTGTGGGAGTCGATGTAGATGCACCAGTCGGGGCACTCACGGGCGCAGAGCATGCAGACCGTGCAGTTCTCCTCGAACAGGCCGATCACACCGCGGGTACGGGGCGGGAGGTCGGGCTGGACGTCCGGGTACTGCTCGGTGACCGACCTGCGCGTCATCGTGCGGAGGGTGACGGCCAGGCCCTTGGCGAGGCCGGAGCCCGGGATGGGGGCCACTAGGAGATCACCACCTTGACGATGCCGGTGAGGGCGATCTGAGCGAGGGAGAGGGGGATGAGAAGGGTCCAGGCGAGCTTCTGGAGCTGGTCCTCGCGCAGGCGGGGATAGGTGACGCGGAGCCAGATGACGAGGAAGGCGAGGACGGCCGTCTTCAGCAGGGTCCACACCCAGCCGAGGCCGTCGGCGCCGAAGGGGCCGTGCCAGCCGCCCAGGAACAGGACGGTGGTCAGGCCGCACAGGACGACGATTCCGGCGTACTCGGCGAGGAGGAACAGTGCGAAACGCAGGCCCGTGTACTCGGTGTACGCGCCGAAGATGATCTCCGAGTCGGCCACCGGCATGTCGAAGGGCGGGCGCTGGAGTTCGGCGAGACCGGCGACGAAGAAGACGATCGCGCCGACGATCTGCCAGGGCAGCCACCACCATTCGAAGGCATCGAGGATGCCCGGAAGGGAGACGGTACCGGCCGCCATCGCCACGGAGGCGGCGGTGAGCAGCATCGGCAGTTCGTAGGCGAGGAGCTGCGCGGCGGTGCGGAGGCCGCCGAGAAGGGAGAACTTGTTGGCGCTGGCCCAGCCGGCCATGAGTGAGCCGAGGACGCCGACGCCCATCACGGCGAGGACGAAGAAGACGCCCGCGTCGATGACCTGGCCGACGGCTCCTTCACCCGGGCCGATCGGGATGGCGAGCAGCACGAGGAGGTAGGGCAGCAGGGCGACGGCCGGGGCGAGCTGGAAGATCCGGCGATCGGCGCCCGCCGGCACCACGTCCTCCTTCTGCGCGAACTTCACGCCGTCGGCGACGAGCTGGGCCCAGCCGTGGAAGCCGCCCGCGTACATCGGGCCGAGGCGGCCCTGCATATGGGCCATCACCTTGTGCTCGGTCTGACCGATGAGCAGGGGGAACACGAGGAAGACCCCGAAGACGATCAGAAGTCGCAGGGCGACGTCGAGCGCGTCGTTCACCGCGGGCCTCCTGCGGGGTCTTCGGGAGCGGGGGTTTCGGGGTTCGGGGCTTCGGGGCCGGGGGCTTCGGGGGCGGCCGCGGGGTCCGGGGCTGCGGGGCCGGAGGTGTCGGGGCCGACGGCTTCGGGCGTCCGGGCCTGCTCGGCCGAGGGTTGCTCGACTTCGGCGGAGGGCTGCTCTGCGTCGGCCGACGGTGGCTCTGCCCGGGCGGGCGCGTCCGGCACCTCGGTCGACGGTGGCTCGGCCTCGGCGGGCGCACCCTGTGCCTCGGCAGACGGTTCCCGCGCCTCAGCGGGCGCCGGCTCCGTCTCGGCCGACGGTTCCCGCACCGCCGAGTCCCCGGGCTGCTCCCGCGTGCCCTGCGGTTCGGGACCCTCGGTGCTCGTCCCGGGTTCCTCGGGGCCCGCGCCGGCCCCCTCGGTGCTCGTCCCGGACTCGGACTCCCGGGCGCTCGTCCCTGGCTCCTCGGGGTCCGCACCGGACTGCTCGGCGCTCGTCCCGGACTCCTCGGGGCCCGCACCGGACCCCTCGGTGACCGGTCCCGGCACCGTTGCCTGCACGCCCTCCGCGCCCTCCGCTCTCTCCGCGCCCCGTTCCGGTTCGTCGAAGGCCGGGCGGGCGTGGTGCCAGGGGGCGTCGGGGCTGCGGGGGGCCTTGGGTCCGGCGGGCTTCGGTTCCGCAGGGGCCGGTTCGGTCGCGGCGCGTTGGGAGGCCGAGCCGCCCGAGGCGGTGCGGGCACGGCGCGGACCTGCCGGGGCGGCCGGTGCCGACGGGGCGGCCTCGGGCCCGGGTGTCCCGGCGGTCGGGGCGTCCGTGGCCCGGGGCTGCTGGGACGCCGAGCCCTCCGAGGCGCTGCGGGCGCGCCGGGCGCAGGGTGCCGCGGGGGCCGCGGTGGTGTCTTCCGTCGCCGGGGTCGCCGCGGCGGCCGGGGCCGTCTGGCTGGCCGAGCCTTCCGAGGCGGTGCGGGCGCGGCGGGCGGGGCGTTCGCCGGCGGGGCGGGCCGCGCCCCGGGCCGGGCGGGCGGGGGCAGGGGGGAGCTGGCCCTTGAGCGGGCCCCAGTCGTTGGGGTCGGGTACGCCGGGCGGGAGCATCTGGCGGCGCTTGGGACCGCCGTGGTCGGACTCGCCCGGTTCCTTGGCGCCGGGCCAGGCCTTGGCGACGCGGGCGGCGAGGACGAAGTCCTTGCGCAGGGGGTGGCCCTCGAAGGTCTCCGGGAGGAGGAGGTGGTCCAGGCCGGGGTGGCCGTCGAAGGTCACGCCGAACATCTCGTGGGTCTCGCGCTCGTGCCAGGTGGCGCCGGCGTAGACGTCCACTGCGGAGGCGAGGGCGGGCGACTCGTGCGGCACGGTGGTGCGCAGGAGCAGGCGCTGGACCGGGGCGAGGGCGACGACGTGGGCGGACACGCGGAAGCCGGTGCCGGGTTCGTCGACCGCGCTCAGCCAGTCGAAGTAGGTGCAGCCCAGTTCGTCGCGGGCGGTGCGCAGGGCCGGGATCCAGGCACCGGCGGGGACGTCGACGGTGAGAACGCCGTAGGACTCCTCGGCGGTGGCCTCGGGGCCGAAGAGGTCCTCCACCGGGGCGGGCAGCCAGCCGACGGGAGTCGTCATCGGGTGCCCTCCTCGGCGGAGTCCGGACCCGCGCCGGAGGCCCGGTCCGGGCCCGGGGCGGGTGCGGGCCCCTCCCCCGGTGCCGGCGGCTCGACCAGTGCGCTCTGGAGGGCGGCCGCAGAGGGGCGGGCCGGCGTGCCGTAGCGCTCGGTCAGGGACTCGCGGGCGATCTTCTCCTGGAGTTTGAGGATGCCCTGGAGGAGCGCCTCGGGGCGGGGCGGGCAGCCGGGGACGTAGACGTCGACGGGGATGATCTGGTCGACGCCCTTGGTCACCGAGTAGGAGTCCCAGTAGGGGCCGCCGCAGTTGCTGCACGCGCCGAAGGAGATGACGTACTTCGGCTCGGGCATCTGCTCGTAGAGGCGCTTCACGGCCGGGGCCATCTTGTCGGTGACCGTGCCGGAGACGACCATCAGGTCGGCCTGGCGGGGGCCCGGGGCGAAGGGGATCACGCCGAGCCGGATGAAGTCGTGGCGGGCCATCGACGCGGCGATGAACTCGATCGCGCAGCAGGCGAGGCCGAAGTTGAAGACCCAGAGGGAGTAGCGGCGGCCCCAGTTGAGGACGACCTTCATGGGTTCGGGGGCGAGCCGGGAGAGTGCGCCGAGACGCTTGGGCTCGGGCAGCAGGACCGGTTCAGGGGTCACGTCCATGCCAGGACCCCCTTCTTGTAGGCGTAGAGCAGGCCCACGGCGAGGAAGCCGAGGAAGATGAACATCTCGACGAGGGTGGTCGCCCCGTAGCCGGGGGCGGCGAACACCGTGGCCCACGGGAAAAGGAAGATCGAGTCGACGGCGAAGATGACGTAGAGGAAGGCGTAGACGTAGTAGCGGACCTGGGTGTGGGCCCAGCCCTCGCCGACCGGGTCGACGCCGCACTCGTAGGTCAGGAGTTTCTCGGGCGTGGGCACGACGGGCCGCAGCAGCCGGCCGGCCCCGAAGGCGACGCCGACGAACAGCACGCCGACGGCGACGAGCAGCCCGACGACCGAATAGGACTGGAAGTAGTCCGCCGCGACGACGGTCGGTTCCCGCACGTCCGTCCCTCGCTCCCTGGCCCCCGGCCTTCGACGACGGCCTCTGTTCGACGATCTGTACGCACGGGAGTCTAGGCCCTGATAAAGACACGGTAAGCAGCCCGTCACGGCTTGAGATGCCGGGGTGGGGTTTTCCCCCGCAGCACCGGGCGGTCCACCTCATGGCGTGGCGGGACGCGGACGGGCAGGCTGAGCCGTATGACCGAACGTACTCCGTCCGCGGGCGCCGATACGGCCGAGCCGCTGCCGCCTCCACGCCCCGCCTACGACGCGCACACCTGGAAGGAGATCGCGCATCTCCTGGCGAACCTCCCGTCGGCGCTGCTGGGCTTCGTCTATGTGACGACGGTGGTGTTCACCAGCGCTTTTCTGACCGTGACCGTGATCGGGTTCCCGTTGCTCGCGGCGGGTCTGATGGGGGCGCGGCAGCTGGGCAGGCTGGAGCGGGCGCGGGCGCGCGCGTTGCTCGGGGTGCGGGTGGACGAGCCGTCGCCGATGCCCTGGCGCGGGCGGGGCGGGTTCCTCCAGCAGTTGTGGATGATGCTGAAGGACCCGGTGGGCTGGCGGACGTTGCTGTACGACTTCATCCGGCTGCCGTGGGGGGTGCTGACCTTCGCGTTGACGCTGGTGTCGTTGTTCGTGCTGTGGCCGGTGCTGCCGTATCTGGCGCGGGGGCTGGCGAACGCGGACCGGGCGATGGTGCGGGGGCTGCTGTCGCCGTCGGACGAGCTGGAACGCCGTATCGCCGAACTGGAGTCCGATCGGGGGGTGGTGGTCGACACGGCCGCCGCGGATCTTCGGCGCATCGAGCGCGATCTGCACGACGGGGCGCAGGCCCGGCTGGTGAACCTGGCGATGGGGCTGGGCCTCGCCAAGGAGAAGCTGCTGGAGGACCCCGACTCGGCCGCCGTGATGGTCGAGGAGGCGCACGGCGAGGTGAAGCTCGCGCTCCAGGAGCTGCGGGACCTGGCCCGCGGCATCCACCCTGCCGTCCTCACCGACCGCGGCCTGGACGCGGCCCTGTCGTCCGTCGCCTCGCGCTGCACGGTCCCGGTGAAGGTGACCGTCGACCTGGACGCGCGGCCGGCCGAGGCGATCGAGGGGATCGCCTACTTCACCGTCTCCGAGCTGCTCCAGAACATCAGCAAGCACGCTGAGGCGCGTTCCGCCTCGGTCGAGGTGTGGCGGGTGCGGGACCGGCTGCTCATCCAGGTCGAGGACGACGGCCGGGGCGGCGCGCGGCTGGACGCGGGCAGCGGGCTGCGCGGCCTCGCCGAGCGGCTGGACGCGGTCGACGGCCTGTTCGTCGTCGAGTCCCCGAAGGGCGGCCCGACCACCGTGACGGCCGAGCTCCCCTGGCGGGCGCGTGCCGGGGTGCCCGGCCGCGGCTGAGGGCGGCGACGAGCCCGGGGTGGGGATAACCCCCCTCCCAGGAGGCCGACGGACTCCATGGTCCACGGCCCGCCGGACCGACAGGCTGGACGCAGAACAGCACACCCGGAGACGGCTGAGCAGAAACGGACGGCGGACGATGGCCACCACGCGGTACGGGGACACCGGATACGGGCAGGAGCACGGGCGGTACGGCGACCGGCGCGGGCTGCCGGCCGGACTGCGGGCGCCGTTCGAGGCGCGGCACTGGCGGGAGCTGGGCTATGTGCTGCTCAGCCTGCCGGTCAGCGTGCTGGCCTTCACCTACGCCATCACGATGGTCTCCCTCGGGGCAGGTCTGCTGGTGACCTTCCTCGGTATCCCGGTGCTGGCCCTGGCCCTCGCGGGCTGCCGGGGGCTCGGCTCGCTGGAGCGGACGCGGGCCCGTTCCCTGCTGCGCACGAGCGTGGCCGACCCGGAGCCGCTGCGGGTGCGCGGGGACGGGCTGATGGCGTGGATGGGCGCCGTGTTCAAGAGCGGCTCGTCCTGGCGGCAGCTGCTGTACTCCGTGCTGCTGCTGCCGTGGGCGGTGTTCTCCTTCACGGTCGCGTTCGCCTTCTGGACGTACGGCTGGATGATGCTGACGTACCCGCTGTGGTTCTGGGTCTTCCCGGTGTACGGAGGGCAGGACGGGCTTCAGCTGTACGGCGACGAGACGCACTCGGTGTATCTCGACAACCCGTTCGAGATCGGGGTGACGGCGTTGATCGGGCTGCTGGTCACGCTGGCCACGCCGTGGATCGTGCGGGCGCTGACGATGGTGGACCGGGGTCTGGTGCACGGGCTGCTGGGGCCGTCGCGGCTGTCGGCGCGGGTGGTGGAGCTGGAGTCGGACCGGGGGGTCGTGGTCGACACGGCCGCCGCGGACCTGCGGCGCATCGAGCGCGATCTGCACGACGGGGCGCAGGCCCGGCTGGTCGCGCTGGCGATGGATCTGGGCCTGGCGAAGGAGAAGCTGGCCGAGGACCCGCAGGCCGCCGCGCGGATGGTCGACGAGGCGCACGGCGAGGTGAAGACCGCCCTCCAGGAGCTGCGGGACCTGGCCCGCGGCATCCACCCTGCCGTCCTCACCGACCGCGGCCTGGACGCGGCCCTGTCGTCCGTCGCCTCGCGCTGCACGGTCCCCGTGACGGTCGAGGTCGACCTGCCCTCGCGGCCCGCGCCCGCCATCGAGGGCATCGCCTACTTCACCGTCTCCGAGCTGCTCCAGAACATCAGCAAGCACGCGCGGGCCCGGTCGGCGTCGGTGGACGTGTGGCGGGTGGAGAACCGGCTGATGCTCCAGGTCACCGACGACGGCGTCGGCGGAGCGCAGTCCTCCGCGGGCTCCGGCCTGGCCGGACTCGCCGAGCGGCTCGACGCGGTCGACGGGATCCTCGTCGTGGACTCCCCCGCCGGCGGCCCCACGACGGTGACGGCCGAGCTGCCCTGGCGGGGCTGACCCGCCGGTCCGGCGAGGGTGCCGCACGAACGCTCCCAGGGCGGGACTCCACCGGGGTCCCGCCCCTCGCCACGGTCGGAAGGTGTCGGCACCTGCCCTTTCCGCACCCCGCCGCGCCCCGTTTCCTGGAATGCTTGAGCGTGGTACCAGGAAACCGGGTGTGGGGGGCCGAAGGACGTGGAGCGCAGGGTGCGAGTGGTCATCGCCGAGGATTCGGTGCTGCTCAGGGAGGGCCTGACCCGGCTGCTGACCGACCGTGGCCACGATGTGGTCGCCGGGGTGGGGGACGCCGAGGCGCTGATCAAGACCATCACCGAGCTGGACGCGGAGGGCGCGCTGCCCGACGTCGTGGTCGCGGACGTACGGATGCCGCCGACCCACACCGACGAGGGCGTACGGGCCGCCGTGAGGCTGCGGCAGGCGCACCCGGGGCTGGGTGTGCTGGTGCTGTCGCAGTACGTGGAGGAGCGCTACGCCACCGAACTGCTGGCCGGGTCCAGCCGGGGTGTCGGCTATCTGCTCAAGGACCGGGTGGCCGAGGTGCGCGAGTTCGTGGACGCGGTGGTCCGGGTGGCCGAGGGCGGTACGGCGCTGGATCCCGAGGTCGTCGCCCAGTTGCTCGGGCGCAGCCGCAAGCAGGACGTCCTCGCCGGGCTGACCCCGAGGGAGCGGGAGGTGCTGGGGCTGATGGCCGAGGGGCGGACGAACTCCGCGGTCGCCAAGCAGCTGGTGGTCAGCGACGGAGCGGTCGAGAAGCACGTCAGCAACATCTTCCTCAAGCTCGGCCTGTCCCCGAGCGAGGGGGATCACCGCAGGGTGCTGGCCGTGCTGACCTATCTGAATTCCTGAAGCCGTGACCGGGCCCGGGTTCGCGATCGGCCCCGGGTCCCACGCCGGGTCCGGGGTCCGGGATGCGGACTCGTGTCCGGCATCCGGTCATGGCCGCGGAGATCGCTCCGGAGCCGACTCATGGCACCGGCACCGGCGATCGTGGGATCCGGCCGTCGTCCTCGTCGAGTCGGGCCGTCGCGTTCGTCGAGTCCGGTGATCGTCGTGTGATGGTCGAGGGAGAGCAAGCACCACGGACGTAGGGTTGATCCTGGGAAGGCCTGCGGGCAGGCCGGCCCCGACAGCCGCCTCGAAGGAGGTCCAGTTCAGTGACCAGCAAGGTCAGCAGCGCAGTGGAGCAGGCAGACGGAACCGTCGTAGGAGAGCAGCGCAAACCGGCCGGGTCCAAGGACGTCCGGCGGGTGGATCGTGTGATCATCCGGTTCGCGGGGGATTCGGGTGACGGTATGCAGCTCACCGGTGACCGTTTCACCTCGGAGACGGCGTCGTTCGGGAACGATCTGTCGACGCT
>NZ_JBIALD010000033.1:0-83640 GCF_042873115.1 Streptomyces sp. NPDC005017
GCGGGTCGTCGTCATCGACTGCACCGACACGGGGGCGTCCCCGCCGACCGCCACGGAGCCGACCTGGATCTGCCGGCTCTTCCGGCGCTCGGCGATCGGCCTGGCCGGTACGGCGGGGACGCCCAGGGGGACGGCGGTCATGGCCTCACTCCCGGTTCCCGCCGACCGTCTCGCGCATGGCCCGCAGGGACTCCTTCAGCGAGCCCATGGTGGCCAGCACGGCGGTGGGCTCGTAGCCGCAGTGCGCCATGCAGTTGGCGCAGCGCGGGTCCTTGCCGCGGCCGTACTTGTCCCAGTCCGTGTCCTCGATCAGCTCGCGGTACGTCGGGACGTAGCCGTCGCTCATCAGGTAGCAGGGGCGCTGCCAGCCGAAGAGGGAGTAGTTGGGGATCGCCCAGGCGGTGCAGGGGAAGTCGACCTTGCCCTCCAGGAAGTCCAGGAAGAGCGGGGAGTGGTTGAGCCGCCAGCGGCTCCGGTTGCCGCCGGAGAAGGCCTTCCTGAACAGTTCGCGGGTCTGCTCGACGCCGAGGAAGTGCTCCTGGTCGGGCGCCTTCTCGTAGGCGTAGGCGGGCGAGATCATCATCTCGTCGACCCTGAGCTCGTCGTTGAGGAAGTTGAGGACCTCCACGACGGTCTGCGGGGTGTCGGTGTTGAAGAAGGTGGAGTTGGTGGTGACCCGGAAGCCGCGCCGCTGGGCCTCCTTGATCGCCTCCACCGCCTCGTCGAAGACGCCTTCCTTGGCCACCGACTCGTCGTGCCGCTCCCGCAGTCCGTCGATGTGCACCGCGAAGGCGAAGTACGGGGAGGGCGTGAACCTGTCGATCTTCTTACGCAGCAGCATGGCGTTGGTGCAGAGGAAGACGTACTTGCGCCTGGCCACCAGCTGCCGCACGATCTCGTCGATCTGAGGGTGCATCAGCGGTTCGCCGCCGGCGATCGACACCATCGGCGCGCCGGACTCCAGCACCGCGCCCACCGCCTGGGCCACCGGCATGCGCTGCTTGAGCACGCCCGCCGGGTGCTGGATCTTCCCGCAGCCCTCGCACTTGAGATTGCAGGCGAACAGCGGCTCCAGCTCGACGATGAGCGGGAACTTGTCACGCCTGCGGAGCTTCTGTTCGGCCAGGTATGTAGCAACCTTGATGGACTGTCGCAGCGGCATGGCCATCTGGCTCACCTCCGGGGGAGCAGCAGGGAACGGTGCCATTCGAAGAAAGCGGGAAGCACACGGCGAAGAACGCGGAAAGCTGATATTCCACCGCGCAACGTACCGATCCGGACGAGTTCGTGTTCTGGAGCGTCCACGACCACCCGGACGGCCGCAACCGGGCGCTCGCCCGCCCGGACGGCACTCAGGAGCGTGGCGGCCGACTCCATGTCGACCGCGATGGCTCCGGTCGCGCGCAGCGCGGCACGCTCGGCGCCGCGTACGACGTGGTCGGAGCCGGTGAGTGGGCCGGTGTGCACGGTGCGGCCGGGAACGGCCCGTGTCAGCTCCTTGACCAGCAGTTCGGTGCCCACGCACGGGGTGCTGCCGTGCGGGTCCCGGGTCTCCTCGGCGACGACGAGGTCGCCGGGGTGCATACCGGGGGCCAGGCCCGCGCAGAAGCCGGTGGCGACCACCGCGGCGTCGGCGAGCACCGGGCCGGCCAGCACCCGGGTGACGGACCGTTCCGCCGCCCTCGGCCCCATCCCGGTGCGCACCACCGTGACCGGCCCGTCCGCGCCGCCACGGTCGCCCATGCGCAGGGCGAGGTGCTCGATGCCGAGCGCGCAGGCGATCAGCAGCGGAGCCGGGGCGGGCCTGGCCGTCATCAGCCCCCCTCGGCCTCGGTGCGGGGTCCGGCGAAGGGGTCGCCGTTGACGTACCGGCCGAGCGCGGTCAGTGGGAAGACCAGCCGGTACAGGTGGTAGTTGATGGAGAAGTCCCAGGGGAATCCGGTGCCGGTGAAGTGGGGCTCGTCCCAGGAGCCGTCCTCGCGCTGGCGGGCCGTGAGCCACTCGATGCCGCGCCGGACGGCCTTGGACTCGTTGTCCCCCGCGGCCAGCAGGGCGAGCAGCGCCCAGGCGGTCTGTGAGGGCGTGGACTCGCCGCGCCCGCCCCAGCCGCGGGTGTCCCGGTAGGAGCGCAGGTCCTCGCCCCAGCCGCCGTCGTCGTTCTGTACGGTCTCCAGCCAGGTCACCGCCCGCCGGATCGACGGGTGGGAGCCGGGCAGGCCGGCCGCGGTCAGGGCGGGCACCACCGAGCCGGTGCCGTAGATGTAGTTGACGCCCCAGCGCCCGAACCACGAGCCGTCCGGCTCCTGTTCGGCCAGCAGCCACCGGATGCCGCGCAGGGTGCGCGGGTCGTGGGCGAGGCCCTCGAAGGCGAGCATCTCGACGACGTGCGCGGTGACGTCGGCCGAGGGCGGGTCGATGACCTCGCCGAAGTCGCAGAACGGCAGCCGGTTGGGGAGCGGACTGGTGTTGTCGACGTCGAAGGCGCCCCACGCGCCGTTGCGGGACTGCATGCCGAGGCTCCAGCGCACGGCACGTCCGACGGCCCGGTCCAGCCGCTCGGAGTCGTGGTGGCGGACCCGGCGCAGCGCGAGGACGACCTCGGCGGTGTCGTCGATGTCGGGGTAGTTGTCGTTGTGGAACTCGAACGCCCAGCCGCCCGGCTGGAGTCCGGGACGCTTGACCGCCCAGTCGCCGGGGCGGACGATCTCCTCGCCGAGCATCCAGTCGGCGGCCTTGACGAGTTGGGGATGGTCGGCGGGCACCCCGGCGTCGGCCAGCGCGATGGTCGCGAGGCAGGTGTCCCACACCGGCGACTGACAGGCCTCGATCATGCGGGCGCCGTCCGCGCGCCACACGGCGAAACGGTCCAGCGAGGCCAGTCCCTCGCGCATCACCGGATGCCTCAGGTCGTAGCCGAGCAGATGCAGCGCGATCAGCGAGTACACGGCCGGCGGCTGGATGCCGCCCCAGCAGCCGTCGTTCTCCTGCCGCTCGATGATCCAGCGGGCGGCGGTGTTCATCGCCGCCTTGCGCAGCCGGTGCGGGGCGATCTTGCGCAGCGCGTGCAGCGTGCGGTCCAGACGCTGGAAGGCGCCGTCCCAACTGAACGGCGGGGCGAGGGGCTTGGGCGGGTTGGGCCGCGCGGGGTCGGTGTGCAGCTCGTCGAGCGGGAAGGGCGCGGGGCGCACCGGGCGCTTGGCCGAGACGACGGTCAGCGGGACGATCGTCTGCCGGGCCCAGCAGCCGAAGTCGTAGATGTTGAGCGGCACCCACGGCGGCAAGTAGATGATCTCCGGCGGGAGTTCGGGCAGGTCCTCCCACTTCCACCAGCCGAACAGGGCGAGCCAGATCCGGGTGAAGACCCGGGCCCCGGCGATCCCGCCGCGCTCGCGGACCCAGGCGGACGCCTTCGCCATATGGGGTGCGCCGGGGTCGTCCCCGGCCAGCCGCAGGGCGACGTACGCCTCGATGGTGGCGGACAGTTCGCCCGGTCCGCCGTAGAAGGTGGCCCAGGTGCCGTCCTCGCGCTGTTCACCGCGGATGAACAGGGCGGCCGCCCGGATGGTGTGGTCGTCGAGGATGCCCAGGAACTGGCGCAGCAGCAGGTCCTCGGCGTCCATGGTGACGTTGGTCTCCAGGTCGCCCTTCCACCAGCCCTGGGCGTTCTGGCGGGCCAGCAGGTGGTCGGTCGCGCGCCGCATCGCGCGTTCGGCGGCGTCGAGCACCCCGGCCGCCCCGGGGGCGGTGCTGTGTGTCCGTGTGGCCGCGGCAGCGTGGGGCGGCACCGCCCCGGCGCTTCCGTCGGTCGTCGCTGTCATGGCTTCCCCTTCACTGCAGTCGTGCTGGTGGTGCGTCTGCCGTGGGTCCGCCGTCGGCCGGCGGGCGCACCGGGTGCGCCCGCGGCCGGCGACTAAGCGAGGTTCGTCCGGCCCATGGTGATCATCTCTTTCGTACGACGACGAAGTCGGCGAGCGCCGAGAACTGCGCCCTGACCCTCTCGGGCATGTCGACGGCGTCCAGGGCCTTCAGGGCGAGGGTGTGCTGGTGGCGGGCCTCGGAGGCGGTCCACTCGCGGCCGCCCGCCTCCTCGACGAGGGCGGCGCGGGCGGCGAACTCCGCCTCGGAGAAGTTCGCGAAGTCGCTGCTCCTGGCGTCGGCGGCGAGCAGCTCCCCGAGCCGCTCGGAGGCGGGGCCGCCGGCCGCGAGGGCGGCGACGACGGGCAGGGACTTCTTGCGCTGGCGCAGGTCGCTCCAGGTCTGCTTGCCGGTGGACCCGGGGTCGCCCCAGATGCCGAGGAGGTCGTCGACGGCCTGGAAGGCGAGGCCGAGGTGGTGGCCGTACTTCTCCAGGTGGTCGGCGGTGTGGTCGTCGGCGCCGCCCAGCACGGCGCCGATGGAGCTGGCGCAGGCGAGCAGGGCGCCGGTCTTGTTGCCCTCCATCTCCAGGCACTCCTCGACGCTGACGCGGTCGCGGTGCTCGTAGGAGATGTCCTGGGCCTGGCCGTCGATGAGGGCCCGGGAGGCGGAGGTCAGCCGGCGGGTGGCGCGGGCGGCCTCGGCGGTGCCCAGCTCCAGCAGGACCTCGTTGGCGAGGGCGAACATGGCGTCGCCGACCAGGATGGCCTGGGCGGGGCCGTGCACCTTCCAGACGGTCTCGCGGTGGCGGCGCCGCTCGTCGCCGTCCATCAGGTCGTCGTGCAGCAGCGAGAAGTTGTGGACCAGTTCCACGGCGACGGCGCCGGGGACGCCGGTCTCGGGCCGGGCGCCGGTGACCTCGGCGGACAGCACGGCCAGGGCGGGGCGTACGGCCTTGCCGCCGTCGCCCGCGCTCGGCCTGCCCTCTGCGTCGATCCAGCCGAAGTGGTAGGCGGACACGGTGTCCATGGGCGGCGCCAGGCGGTCGACGGCCGCCCGCAGCACGGGGGTGGTCAGGGTCCGGCCGCGCTCCAGGAGGGTGGTCACGTCCACCGCGGTCTCGCGTTCGGCCGTCGAGGCCGGGGGCACAGTGGGCACAGGTTCTCCTCTTGTTGCGGTGCCGGAGGTGCGGGGACCTGCCGCGCGCTCATCGAGTCTCATGCCGCCGCCTCGAACTCGAAGAGGTGGCGGGGGCGGGGCCGTCCCAGGGCGCTCAGCGCGGCGTCCGCCGCGCCGACACCGCTGCGGACCGCACTCTCCATCGTCGCGGGCCACCCTGTGGCGGTCCACGATCCGGCCAGGTACAGGCCGGGTGCCTTGGTGTGGGCGCCGGGCCTGAGCCGTCCGACGCCGGGGGCGGGGGCGAACGTGGCGGTGCGCTCCCGGGTCACGAAGAAGTCCAGCACCTCGGCCCCGCGGGTGAGCGGCAGCAGCCGCTCCAGCTCGGGCAGATAGCGCTCGCGCAGCGCGGCCACCGGCTCGTCGATGTCCCGTTGCGCGGCCGACTGGGAGACCGCGAGGTACTGGCCGC
Source organism: Streptomyces sp. NPDC005017 (assembly GCF_042873115.1). NCBI lineage: Bacteria > Bacillati > Actinomycetota > Actinomycetes > Kitasatosporales > Streptomycetaceae > Streptomyces > Streptomyces sp. NPDC005017. Next base: position 5,447 of record NZ_JBIALD010000033.1, read on the forward strand.
GGCGCAGCCCGGAGGCGGCGGTGCGGTCGAACACCCACTGCAGGGGGGTGCCGAGGGCGGCCAGGAACGGCGCGTCGAGCACCTTGCGGTCGTAGACGACGTGGACGTTGAGGATCGGCGCGGTGCCGATCTCCAGCAGCCGCCCGGGGGCGTCGAGGGCGCCGGCGGGCAGCAGGTCGTACGCCTCGCGCTGCGGTACGGCGAGGACGACGGCGTCCGCCTCGACGGTCTCGCCGGGAACCCGGACGCTCCAGCGTCCGTTCCCGTGACGGGAGACGGAGGTGACTCGTGTACGGACCTCGGTACGCACGCCCGCGGAGTCGAGCGCCTTGCGGGCCAGCCGGTCGTGCAGTTCGCCCAGCGGGACGTGCGCCCAGCCGATGTCGGCGGCGCCGGGGTCGGACAGCAGACCGGTCTTGAACACCATCGCGGCGAGCCCCAGGGAGGCGTCGCCCGCGACCGCGTTGAGGGTGGCGACCCCGACCAGGTCCCACAGGGCCTCGACGGCACGCGCCGACTGACCGTGCGTGGTCAGCCAGCTGCCGAAGTCCTGTGCGTCCAGGCCCGGATCGGTGAGGTCGAGGCCCTGCAGCGCGAGCGCGGCGCGGCCGACCGCGGCGCGTTCGGCGAGGGAGAGATGCGGATAGGTGGCGAGGCTGCGCCCCAGGTGCAGGGGGACGGGCAGCGCGTCGCGCCGCAGTCTGCCGAGCCTTCGGCCCGCGGGCCGGGCCACGTCGAGGACGGGTACGTCGAGCCGCTTCTGGAGCGGGGCGAGGGCGCTGCCCTCGATCCGGTCGAGGAACCACCGGTAGGCGGTGCAGCAGCGCAGATAGACGTGCTGGCCGTTGTCGACGGTGAGGTCGCCGCGCTGGAAGGAGAAGGCCAGGCCGCCCAGTCTCGGCCTGCCCTCGAGCAGGGTGACGCGCATGCCCGCGTCGGCGAGCGCGAGCGCGGCGGTGACGCCTGCGAGCCCGCCGCCGACCACGACGGCATCCCGGCCGGACGTCCCGGGGCTCTCGGCGAGGCCGGTGAGCGGCTCGTGCGGCCGCTGGCCGTCGGTCATCGTGTGCCCTCCCCCGCAAAGCCGCCATGACGGTCGAACGCTGCACGGCGGGCCGCTGCACTCAGGGACGCCGTCCGCCGGCGGAGGGTTGCGCACCGTTTGCGGCCCGTGCGACGGGCCTCTCTGTTGATGCCTGCGGCGTCACCTCGGCCCGGGCTCCCGGAGCCCGCGGGGCTGTCCATCAGATCCGCCTCCTGCCGGTCCGCGTCACATGGCGGGTGTCCAGTCCGGACAGTCCGCGCACGGCGACGTAGGCCTTCTCGGGGCCGGGCAGGGAGACACGGCCGCGCAGCACGGCCCCGGGGTCGCGCTCGATACGGTCCAGCAGCCTGCGGTAGATGCCGGCCATGGCCGCGACGCAGGCGCCGCTGCGCCGGTCGAGCAGGGGCAGCAGCCGGTAGCCCTCGGCGAACAGGGTGCGGGCCCGGCGCACCTCGAAGTGCACGAGACCGGCGAAGTCGGAGCCCCCGGGCGGCACGGGCCCCCCGTCGAAGCCGGCCGAGCAGCCGAACTTGGCGAGGTCGTCGGCGGGCAGATAGGTGCGCCCGTCCGCGGCGTCCTCGCGGACGTCCCGCAGGATGTTGGTGAGCTGGAGCGCGAGCCCGAGGGTGTCGGCGTACTCGGACGCGCGCTCGGCGCCGCGCGCTCCCCGTTCGGTGCCGAACACGCCGAGCGAGAGCCGTCCGATGGCGCCCGCCACACAGCGGCAGTACACCTTCAGGTCGTCCCAGGTCTCGTAGGTCTCGCCGCGTACGTCCATCAGCACGCCGTCGATCAGCTCGTCGAGGCCGTTGAGCGGGATCGGGAAGACCTGCGCGGCGTGGGTGAGAGCGACCGCGACGGGGTCGGTGTCGTCCTCGTCGACCGTGCCCGCGCGCACCCGGGCCAGCATGGCGCGGGTGTCCTCCAGCCGGGCCGCCTTGACGTCCGGGGCGAGCGCCCCGTCGCCGATGTCGTCGACGCGGCGCGAGAACGCGTACAGCGCGGACATCGCCCGGCGCTTGGCCACGGGCAGCAGCCGGATGCCGTAGGCGAAGTTACGGGCCTGCTGGCCGGTGACGGTCTCGCAGTAGCTGTAGGCGGCGAGTACCGGTGCGGACACGGGTGGTGGAGACTCCACGGACCGGATCACCCCTCCCCTCGCAGAGTGGCGCCCACCTGACGCAGCCGCCGGAGCTTGCCGGGCCTGGGCGGGCCGGGAAGTACGTCGTACTCGGCGGCGGCGATGGCGTCGAGGGCCGCCGCGCCCCCCGCCACGAACCCCGCGAGCAGCAGTCTGAGCCTGCCGTGGACGCTGCCCACCAGGGGCGCGCCCTCGCGCAGCAGGTCACGGGCACGCCCGCTCTCGAACGCGATCAGCGCGCGCACCGACGCGCCCGCGGACGTCGCGGCGAGGTCGGACTCCTGGACGTGGAAGCGCTTCATGTCCTCGGCGGGCAGATAGATCCGGTCGCGGCCGAGGTCCTCGGCCACGTCCTGGAGGTGCTCGACGATCTGGAGGGCGGTGCAGATCTCGTCGGAGCGGCGGACGCGCTCCGGGGTGGAGGTGCCGGTGACGGCGAGCACGAGCCGGCCGACGGGGTTGGCCGACAGTTCGCAGTAGGCGAGCAGGTCGTCGTAGGTCTCGTACCGGCTGACCAGCTGGTCCTGGCGGTTCGCGGCGATCAGGCCGAGGAAGGGCTCGGGGGTGAGCGCGCGGCGGCGGACGGTCGGCCGCAGGCGGCGCAGCAGCGGGTGCCGGGGTTCGCCGTCGAAGACGCGGCGCAGATCGGCCTCGAAGGCGTCCAGCAGGGCCATGCGGTCGTCGGCGCGGTCCGGGGCCACGCCGAGCAGGCGGGCGTCGGCGCCGCCGGGGGCGAGGTCGCCGTCGCCGATGTCGTCGACGAGGCGGGCGAAGCCGTACACGGCCATGAGGTCGGTGCGCCAGGCGCGGGGCAGGAAGAACGGGGCCACGGGGAAGTTCTCGGCCGCGGCCTTGCCGAGCGTGTCGCGCTCGGGGTCGCCGAGGCGTGTCGTGTGGGTTCCCGTCACCGCTCGCTGCCCTGGGCGGGGACGGCGCATGCCTCGCGGAGCCGGGGAGTTTCCGTAGCCATTGCCGTCACATCTCCCGTTCTACACTGCCGACCCAATACACACTATTTCGGACACGCCGCCGGGCGCTCGGCGCGGCGCCCCGAGGGGCGGTGTCGCGCATTATCGCCCCACTTGCCGCGATTGGGCACCGGTACAGCTTACGTTGTACAACGCGGCCCGGACCGTGGGGGTGTCCGGGACATCACAAGACAACACCGATCGACGTCCAAGGTTCCCGCCGGAAGGCGGAGTTGACGGTTCTCGTGCAGGCCGCCCGCACAGGCCGGGCCCCGCCGGAGCGAGTCCAGCGGGGCCCGGTGCCGGCAGGTCACTTGCCGGTGAACTTCTCGTACTCCTTGAGCACCTCTTCGGTGGGGCCGTCCATGCGCAGCTCACCGCGCTCCAGCCACAGCACGCGGTCGCAGGTGTCGCGGATCGACTTGTTGTTGTGGCTGACCAGGAAGACCGTGCCGGCCTGTCCGCGCAGCTCGCGGATACGGGCCTCGGAGCGCTTCTGGAAGGAGCGGTCGCCGGTGGCGAGCGCCTCGTCGATCATGAGGACGTCGTGGTCCTTGGCGGCGGCGATGGAGAACCGCAGCCGGGCCGCCATGCCGGAGGAGTACGTCCGCATCGGCAGGGTGATGAAGTCGCCCTTCTCGTTGATGCCGGAGAAGTCGACGATCTCCTGGTAACGCTCCTTGATCTGCTCCCGGGACATGCCCATGGCGAGACCGCCGAGGATGACGTTGCGCTCGCCGGTGAGGTCGTTCATCAGGGCCGCGTTCACGCCGAGCAGGGAGGGCTGGCCGTCGGTGTAGACCCTGCCGCTCTCCGCGGGCAGCAGGCCGGCGATGGCCCGCAGCAGGGTGGACTTGCCCGAGCCGTTGGAGCCGATGAGGCCGACGGCCTCGCCCCGGTAGGCGACGAAGGACACGCCCTTGACCGCGTGCACCTTGCGCACGCCGCGCTCCTCGCCGCGCTTGACTATGCGGCTCAGGGCCGAGGTCGCGCTGCCCTTGCCGGTCTTGGCGCCGTTGACGCGGTAGACGATGTGCAGCTCGTCGGCGATGACGGTGGGGATGCGGGGCTCAGCCACGGCCGTACCTCTCCTCAGCCTTCCAGAAGTACACGAAGCCGCCCACCGCGAACAGCACGGCCCAGCCGGCCGCGGCCGCCCAGACGTGGTCGGGCAGGTTCTTCGAGCCGTAGTCGTCGATCAGCGCGAAGCGCATCAGGTCCATGTAGATCGCGGCCGGGTTCCACTGGAGCACCGTGGCGATCCACTGCGGCTTGTCGGCCAGCATGATCGGGATGGAGTACATGACGCCGGAGGCGTACATCCACGTCCGCATCACGAACGGCATCAGCTGCGCGAGGTCGGGGGTCTTCGCGCCGGCCCGGGCCACGATCAGGGCGAGGCCGGTGTTGAAGAGGAACTGGAGCGCCAGCACCGGGAAGATCAGCAGCCAGGACAGGTCCGGGTAGCTGCCGAACGCGGTGGTCACCGCGACCAGCACGATCATCGAGAACAGCAGCTGCTGGAGCTGCTGGAGCGAGAAGGAGACGGGCAGCGAGGCACGCGGGAAGTGCAGCGCCCGCACCAGGCCGAGGTTCCCGGAGATCGCCCGCACGCCCGCCATCACCGAGCTCTGCGTGAAGGTGAACACGAACACGCCGGTGACCAGGAAGGGGATGTAGACGTCCCGGGACATGCCCCGGTCGGCCTCCAGGATGACACCGAAGATGAAGAAGTAGACGGCCGCGTTCAGCAGCGGTGTGACCACCTGCCACAGCTGGCCGAGCTTGGCCTGGCTGTACTGGGCGGTCAGCTTGGCCTGGGAGAACGCCAGGATGAAGTGGCGGCGGCCCCAGAGCCGGCGGACGTACTCGACGAGCGAGGGCCGGGCGCCGCTGACGGCCAGCCCGTACTTCTCGGCGAGCTGGGCCGCCGTCATGGACTCGTCGGGGGACGGGGGCGCGGTCACCGCGAGTCCTCCGTCCTGCGTGGTCTCACTCACTAGTGGAAACTTTCGTCTTCGATGTGCGGCCGGTTCGGGCCGGCCGGGGCCTGGCCCTTCACCGGCGCTCCCAGGGTCGAGCTTGTCAGATCACCGGGGGCCGGCCCAGCCGGGTCAGCCGCCACACGGTACGCCACTTCATCGGCCGGCGGGGCCCGCAGGCCGTGGTCCAGCCTTCCCGGAACCCGCCGAACCACGCCTGGAGCGCGGGCTTCGAGGGACGGCGTACGAGGGTGAGCAGCAGCCACACCCCGAGGTACACCGGGACCAGGGGGGCGGGCAGATTGCGGCGGGCCAGCCAGACGCGGTTGCGGGCGACCATGCGGTGGTAGACCGCGTGCCGGGAGGGAGCCGTCGTCGGGTGGTACAGCACCATGTCGGCGCGGTAGTCGATCATCCAGCCGGCGTCGAGCGCGCGCCAGGCCAGGTCGGTCTCCTCATGGGCGTAGAAGAACTCGTCGGGCAGCCCGCCGACCTCGGCGAACACCCGGGTGCGCACGGCGTTGGCGCCGCCCAGGAAGGTGGTGACCCGGGAGGAGCGCATCGGGTCGGAGGCGCGCAGCCGGGGGACGTGGCGGCGCTGGGTGACCCCGGTCTCCGGGTCGGCGATGCGGAAGCTCACGATGCCGAGGCGGTCGTCGTCGGCGAAGGCGCGGCGGCACAGTTCGGCGGTGTCGGTGCGGGCGAGCAGGCCGTCGTCGTCGAGGAAGAGCAGTATGTCGACATCGCGGCCGCCGGGCCCGAAGGCCTCGATGCCCACGTTGCGGCCGCCGGGGATGCCGAGGTTCTCGGGCAGCTCCACCGTGCGCACGCCCGCGGGGACGTCCGGGACGGGCGAGCCGTTGCCGACCACGACGACGTCGACCGGGCCGCCCTCCTGCCCCGCGACCGAGTCGAGCAGGGCGCGCAGCTCGTCGGGGCGGTTGCCCATGGTGATGATCACCGCGCCGACCTTCATCGGGGCGCTCACTTCAGCCTGCTGGAGGCGAGGATGGACACCAGGTGCAGCAGCGTCTGGAGCAGCGCGATGCCGGCCATGACCGCGACGCCGAGCCGGGTGAAGAACAGGTCGCCGCGCATCTGGTCGGCGACCGCCAGGGCCAGGATCACCAGCGAGGCCTCGATGCCCAGGATCAGGCGGTGGAACTTCAGCGCGGCGGCGGCCCGGCGGGCCAGCGCCATGCCGGAGGAGCGCATCTCGGCGGCCGCCTCCTGCACGGGCGGCTTGCCGGCCTGGTGGCGGGCGACGCCGACCAGGTCGGTCTCGGCCTTGATCAGGATCGCGCCGAGCGCGGCCAGGGTGCCGAGGAAGGCCCACAGCCAGTCGACGCGGCCCTCGCCCCACAGGTCGGCGGCGCGCAGGCCGAAGCCGACCAGCACCGCGGCGTCGGTGAGGTAGGCGCCGACCCGGTCGAGGTAGACGCCGTTGAGCGAGTACATCTTCTTCCAGCGCGCGATCTCGCCGTCGACGCAGTCCAGCAGCAGGTACATCTGGACGCACAGCACGCCGAGGACCGCGCCCGCGATGCCCGGCACCAGCAGAGCCGGGGCCGCGAGCACGCCGAAGACGGTCATCAGGTACGTGAGCTGGTTGGGCGTGACCCTGGTGTTCACCAGGTAGCGGTCGACCCGCAGGGACACCTCACGCATGTAGAGGCGTCCCATCCAGTGCTCACCGCTGCGCCGGTCCTTGACCCCGGCGGGGTGGACGACCGGACGGAGTTCAGCTACCGATGGCCTTGACATAGTCGGCGTAGATGTCCTTGATCTGGTCGGTTGTCAGGTCGAGATGTTCGAGGATCGTGTAGCGGCCGGGCCGGGTCCGGGGGGCGAACTCCACGGCCCGGACGAACTCCTCGGGCGTGAAGCCGATCTCCTCCGGCAGCACGGGAAGCCCGTGCTGGCGCAGGACGGCGGCCATGTAGGCCGACTCCTCCCGGGCCCCGCGCAGGTACATCGCGAAGGCCGCGCCCAGGCCGCACTGCTCGCCGTGGGCGGCCGCCCGTTTGGGGTACAGCAGGTCGAAGGCGTGGTTGATCTCGTGGCACGCGCCGGAGGACGGGCGGGAGTCGCCCGACACCGACATGGCGATGCCGCTGAGCACCAGCGCCTCGGCCAGCACCTGGAGGAAGTCGGTGTCCGCGATGGTGCCGGGGTGACGCAGCACGGCCTCGCCGGCCTGCCGGGCGATGGCGGCGGCCAGGCCGTCGATCTTCTCGCCCTTGACCCGGTGCGCCAGCTCCCAGTCGGCGATCGCCGAGATGTTCGACACGGCGTCGCCGATGCCGGCCCGCACGAAGCGCACCGGCGCCTCGCGGATGACGTCCAGGTCGATCACGACCGCGATCGGGTTCGGCACCCCGTAGGAGCCGCGGCCCGCGTCGTTGTCCAGGGTCGCGACCGGTGAGCACAGGCCGTCGTGGGCGAGGTTGGTGGGTACGGCGACCAGCGGCAGGCCGACGCGCGCCGCGGCGAACTTGGCGCAGTCGATGATCTTGCCGCCGCCGAGCCCGACGACCGCGTCGTAGTGGCCGGCCTTGATGTCGGCGGCCAGCAGCACGGCGTCGTCGAGCGTGCCGCCGCCGACCTCGTACCAGCTGGCGCCGGGCAGGGCGGGCTGGAGCCGCTCGCGCAGCCGGGCGCCGGAGCCGCCGCTGACGGCGACCGCGAGCTTGCCGGAGTGCGAGATGCGCTCGTCGGCGAGCACACCGGCGAGGTCGTCCAGGGCGCCGGGGCGGATGTCGACGACGACGGGCGAGGGGATCAGCCTGGTCAGTACCGGCACGCGATCTCCCGTCCCCGGGCGAGATCGTCGTGGTTGTCGATCTCCACCCAGTCGACCTGGCCGATCGGCGCGACGTCGATCTTGAATCCGCGGTTCACGAGCTCCTGGTAGCCGTGCTCGTAGAACTGCTGCGGGTCGGTCTCCCAGACGGTCTTCAGCGCGTCGACGAGCTCGGGGGCGGCCTCGCCCTCGATGAGGGTGACGCCGATGTACTCGCCGGTGGCCTCGGCCGGGTCCATCAGCTTGGTGATCTTCCGAACGCCCTGGTCGGCGCCGACGACGACCTTCATCTCCTCGTCCGCGAGGGACTTCACGGTGTCCAGGGCCAGGATGATGCGACGGCCCTCGCCGCGGGCGGCCAGCAGGGTCTTCTCGACGGAGACCGGGTGGACGGTGTCGCCGTTGGCGAGGATCACGCCGTCCTTGAGGGCGTCACGGCCGCACCACAGGGAGTAGGCGTTGTTCCACTCCTCGGCCTTGTCGTTGTCGATGAGGGTGAGCGTGAGGCCGTACTCGGCCTCCAGCGCCGCCTTGCGCGCGTAGACGGCCTCCTTGCGGTAGCCGACGATGACCGCGACCTCGGTGAGACCGATCTCGGCGAAGTTGCCGAGGGTCAGGTCCAGGACCGTGGGCTCGCCCTCTATGCCCGCGGGCCCCACCGGCACCAGCGCCTTGGGCAGGGTGTCGGTGTAGGGGCGCAGACGCCTTCCGGCGCCGGCCGCCAGCACGAGGCCGATCATGCGGGTTCTCCTTCGTCGTGTACGGCGGGCGCGCCTCCCAGATGAGAGGCCACCCAGAAGCGGATGCTCTCGGCGAGCACCACCAGGGCGACGGCCACGGCCAGTGCCGTGAGCGCGACCGTGAACTGCGCGCCGGTGAGCAGCGCGGCCAGCACGGCGACGAGCAGCGTCCGCCCTTCCTGCCCGCCGATGGCGCGCACCAGCCAGGCCGGGGGCGCGCCGGCGTTTCCGCGGATGCGGTACACCGTGTCGTAGTGATGGTAGGCGACCGCCGCCACCAGGCCGAAAGCCGCGGGGAGGGCTCCGTTCACCCCGGCTTTGCACGCCAGGGCGAGGACGGTGCCGTACTCGGCGGCCCGGAACAGCGGCGGGACCAGCCAGTCGAGAGGGCCCTTGAGCGGGCGGGCGGCGGTGAGCGCGGAGAAGGCGACGTAGACCACGCCGCTCACGACGGGCAGCCAGCTGCCGTACGGCGCGAGGGACGCGGTGAGCAGGATGGCGGCGGTGCCCAGCAGGGCGGAGACCACGGGGGTGCGCATCGGCAGCGCGACACGGCTCAGCGCCTGGGCGAGCGGGCCGTTGTCCGCCAGGTCCGCCAGCGCCTTGGCCGCCCGGTCGGTCCGCTCGGCCTTGCGGGTCAGCGAGCGCAGCACCCGGCCGGCGGTGGTGTACGTCGCCGCGAACGCGCAGCCGACGAGCAGGGCGTAGAAGGTGACGCGCGGGGTGGTGAGCGCGGTCAGGACCGCGATCATCGCCCAGCGCTCGCCGATCGGCAGCACGATCATGCGCCGGATCCACACCGTCCAGCCGACGCTGTCGAGCTTGTCGGAGAGGGCGGCGGTGGGGCTGGTGTTGGCGGTGGCGTCGTGGTTGGCCTCGTTGAAGGAGAAGTCGACCACGTGCCGGCAGGTCTGGAGGATCATCGCGCCGAGCGCGAGGGCCCATACGTCGTCGCCGCCGCGGGCCGCGCCGAGGGCGAGGCCGGCGTAGTAGGCGTACTCCTTGGCCCGGTCGAAGGTGGCGTCCAGCCAGGCGCCGAGGGTGGAGTACTGGAGGGAGTAGCGGGCGAGCTGGCCGTCGGTGCAGTCCAGCACGAAGGAGAAGATCAGCAGGACGCCCGCCGCGACGAACCCGCCGCGGGTGCCGGTGGCGGCGCACCCGGCCGCGATCAGCGCGGTGAGCAGCGAGGCGGTGGTGACCTGGTTGGGGGTCAGACCCCGGCGGGCGCACCAGCGGGCGATGTACCGGGAGTAGGGGCTGATGAAGTAGGTGGTGAAGAAGCCGTCGCGGGCCTTCACGGCGGACTTCAGGCGTACGGCCTCGTCGTCGACGGCCAGGACGGACTGCCGGGCCTCGTTGCGGGCCTGCGGGTCGGCAGGGACGGTGGCGACGAGACTGCCCAGTTCGGGGCGGTGCACGGCGGCGCCGTCCGCGTCCAGTGCGGTGGCCAGCCGGTCGGCGAGTCCGGCGACGGCGATCCGGCCGCCGCCCGGGGCGCTCTCCCCGGACATGGCCCGGCCGAGGGCCTGGCGGCCGTCCGGCTGGGCGGTGACGGCGCCGGGGATCGCGGCGAGCGGGAAGCGCGGGTCGGTCAGCCCGAGGCGCAGCGCGTGCAGGTGGCCGACGAAGGCGGGGTCGACGACAGCGACACGCCGGTCGGCCGGGACCTCCTCCAGGAGGGCCGCGGCGTCGTCGGCGCCGGACGCCACGCGGACATCGAAGCCGAGGGACCGCAGATCGTCCTCGATCGACGATCCGGGGACCGGCTGACCGGTGAGGATGGCGGTCGGCAACCCAACTCACTCCCTGGAGTGCCGGCGCCTGCGCGCCGGTCGTGTACATGTGGGCGGCGCCCCTTGGCTGGACCAGGCGGGCGGCGTGTCGGCAGAGGCTATCGGATGATGGGAAAGCCGTGTTCACCGGCCGTTCACGGCCCGGTCGACACGGTCTGCTGGTGACCTCCGTCGCGATCATCATCGGTGATGGGGTGCCGGGCGGACAAAATCGCGACCCCAGAACGGGCATTCGAGACATACGGCCGTCCGGGTGAGCGCGGCGGGGGCCCCTCCGGCGCCGACGGCGGCTCAGGCCCTGTCTGGCACATTCCCGTCGTCCGCCCGAAGGGCGGGTCGGCAACGCGGCTGGGGGTGCCCCCTCTGGGGGAGTGCGTGCCGGACGCCGCCCGGCGGGCGGGAATGTGCCAGACAGGCCCTAGGGTGGGCGACCATGACATGGCTGATCACCGGCGGTGCCGGATACATCGGGGCGCATGTGGCACGGGCCATGGCCGGTGCCGGGGAGCGCGTCGTGGCGCTGGACGACCTCTCGGCGGGCTTCGCGGCGCGGCTGCCGGAGAGCGTGCCGCTCGTGGCGGGCTCGGCCGGGGACCCGGCCCTGCTGCGGCAGGTGTTCGCCGAGCACGAGGTGACCGGCGTGGTGCATCTCGCCGCCCGCAAGCAGGTGGCGGAGTCGGTCGCGCGGCCGACCTGGTACTACGCGGAGAACGTGGGCGGGCTCGCCACGCTCCTGGACGCCGTCGCCGAGGCCGGGATCGGCCGGTTCGTCTTCTCCTCCTCCGCGGCCGTCTACGGCACCCCGGACGTGGACCTCATCACCGAGGACACCCCGTGCGCCCCGGTGAACCCCTACGGCGAGACCAAGCTGGCCGGAGAGTGGCTGGTCAGGGCCGCGGGCCGGGCGCACGGGATCGCGACGGTGTGCCTGCGCTACTTCAACGTGGCGGGGGCGGCGGCGCCCGAGCTGGCCGACACGGGCGTCTTCAACATCGTCCCGATGGTCTTCGACCGGCTCACCCGCGACGACGCGCCGCGGATCTTCGGCGCCGACTACCCGACGCCGGACGGCACCTGCGTGCGCGACTACATCCATGTGGCCGACCTCGCCGAGGCCCATCTCGCCGCGGCCCGGCAGCTGAACGCCGCCGGAGCCCCGGGCGACCTCACGGTGAACATCGGGCGCGGCCAGGGCGTCTCCGTGCGCGAGCTGGTCACGCTGATCGGCGAGGTGACGGGCGACACCCGCGCGCCCGTCGTCGAGGACCGCCGCCCCGGTGACGCGCCCCGCGCGGTCGCCTCGGCCGCCCGCGCCGCGAAGGAGCTCGGCTGGAGCGCCCGGTACGGCCTGACGGACATGGTCGAGTCCGCCTGGCGGGGATGGCGGCTGCACCACGGCCGGTGAGGCGGCGGCGGGGCCGACGAGGCCCCGCGCGGGCGCGGACACACCACGGCCGGCGACGTCACCGCTCTGACCTGCGCTTCGTTTCCGCAGGTCAGAGCATATGACAACGGTGTTCAGTGCCGCGTTGCCGGGTACCCCCCACCCGTAGTTCACTGTGATCCCGGTCCGATCACAGGAGGGCGGTTCTCATGGGGGCTGGGCACGACCACGGGCATACGCACGGGCACGCCGGGAGCGGTACGGCGACCGCGGCGTACCGCGGACGGCTGAGGGTCGCGCTCGCGATCACGCTCGGTGTGATGGTGACCGAGATCGTGGGCGGCGTGATGGCCGACTCGCTGGCGCTGATCGCGGACGCCGCGCACATGGCGACCGACGCGCTCGGGCTCGGCATGGCCCTGCTGGCGATCCACTTCGCGGGCCTCCCACCGACGGCCCGGCGCACCTTCGGCTACGCCCGCGCGGAGATCCTCGCGGCGCTGGCCAACTGTCTGCTGCTGCTCGGCGTCGGCGGCTACGTCCTGTACGAGGCGGTCCAGCGGTTCATCACGCCGGCCGGCACCGAGGGCGGGGTGACGATCGTGTTCGCGCTGGTGGGCCTCGCCGCGAACATGGTCTCCCTCACCCTGCTGATGCGCGGCAGCAAGGACAGCCTGAACGTGCGCGGCGCGTTCCTGGAGGTCGCGGCGGACGCGCTGGGCTCGGTCGCGGTGCTGGTCTCGGCCACGGTGATCCTCACCACCGGCTGGGAGGCGGCGGACCCGATCGCCTCGCTGGTGATCGGCCTGATGATCGTGCCGCGCACCCTGAGGCTGCTGCGCGAGACCCTGGACGTGCTGCTGGAGTCGGCCCCCCGGGGCGTCGACATGGCCGAGGTGCGCGAGCACGTCCTGGCGCTGGACGGGGTGGAGGACGTGCACGACCTGCACGCCTGGACGATCACCTCGGGGATGCCGGTGCTCTCGGCGCACGTGGTGGTGCGCGAGGACGTCCTCAGCGCGATCGGGCACGAGAAGATGCTGCACGAGCTCCAGGGCTGTCTCGGCGACCACTTCGACGTGGAGCACTGCACCTTCCAGCTGGAGCCCGGCGGCCACGCCGAGCACGAGGCGCGGCTGTGCCACTGACCCGGCGGCCCGGTCCGGTGGTTGGGCAGGTGGTTGCGGCACGTGGTTGCGGCACGCGCCCCTGGGCATGATCGTCCATCGGGTCCCCATTCCGGCGTACCGAAGGGCGGTAGTGCCGGAAGTGCCGGTTTCGTACGGCAGACTGGGGCGCGGGAACCGAAGCGAAGGATGGGTATGGCGATCACCTCTGCCACCGCGACGCGGCAGGCGTCTCAGGGCACCGCGGAAGCAATCTTGCTGGAACTCGTCGACGAGAACGGCGTGACGATCGGCACCGCGGAGAAGCTCGCCGCCCATCAGGCGCCGGGACAGCTGCACCGCGCGTTCTCGGTGTTCCTGTTCGACGACCGCGGGCGGCTGCTGCTCCAGCAGCGTGCGCTCGGCAAGTACCACTCCCCCGGCGTGTGGTCCAACACCTGCTGCGGCCACCCCTACCCCGGTGAGGCACCCTTCGCCGCCGCGGCCCGCCGCACCTTCGAGGAGCTCGGGGCCTCCCCGGCGCTGCTGGCGGAGGCGGGCACGGTCCGCTACAACCACCCGGACCCCGCATCGGGTCTCGTGGAGCAGGAGTACAACCACCTCTTCGTCGGCCTGGTGCAGGCCCCGCTGCGGCCGGACGCGCGGGAGGTCGGCGACACGGCCTTCGTGACACCCGCGGAGCTCGCGGAGCGGCATGCGAAGGACGTGTTCTCGGCGTGGTTCATGACCGTGCTGGACGCCGCCCGTCCCGCGATCCGCGAGCTGACGGGCGACGCCTCCGGCTGGTGAGACCGGACCCGGCACCGGGGCCCGCCTCCCGGTCGTCGGGTACGGCACTCAGGGCGACAGCGCGGGTTTGAGCGGCAGGGCGGCCCAGATCACCTTGCCGCCGCTCGCGGTGTGCTCGACGTCGCACACCCCGCCCGCCTCCCGCGTGATCTCCCGTACGAGGAGCAGCCCCCGGCCGCCCGTCTGGCCGTGGTCGGCCTCCAGGGCGGTCGGCCGGTAGGGGTGGTTGTCCTCGACGGAGACCCGCACCCACTCCGCGCCGACGGCGACCTCCACGGCCAGCACCGGCGACAGCAGGGCCGCGTGCCGCACGGCGTTGGTCACCAGCTCCGAGACGATCAGCAGGAGTCCCTGGACGAGGTCGTCCGAAGCGGGCACTCCCTGCCGGTACAGCAAGTCCCGCACGGCGTGCCGCGCCTGCGGGACCGAGGCTTCCACGGCCGGGGCCGTGAACCGCCAGACACCCTCGTACGGCAGCGGGTCGGGGGGGCCCGCCCGAAGGGGTGCGTCCGCGTCACCTGCTGGGCGTGGACCGGGCCCGCGCCCGTGGGTCTCCATCGTCCGGTCGCCACCCTCGCGCTCGATTGTCACCACACGTCGAGTGTTGATAACGAGTCGCTCCGGACCGGATGACTGAACACAAGTCAGCGACTATCGAGCGTTTCTGACCGTTGGCGTATGACACGGTCAGTTGTGGGACTGCTCCTGCCCCGATAGTGCCGCCTTCGCGAACTATTCGGGTTGTACGGGTTTGACCGCGAGCTCGCCCTTTTTGCCGGGGGTTCTCCTCCGAGACCGGTGATCACCCCCACAAGGGCCCGCCACGGGGTCCGGGTTAGCATCCGGCGCATGGAGCCCCAGCTGCTGCACAGCGTGACCGATTCGGTCGCCACGGTCGTCATCCACCACCCGGCCAAGCGCAACGCCATGACCGCCGCGATGTGGGCCGCGCTGCCGCCGCTGCTCGGCACGCTGGCCGCCGACCCGGGCGTACGGGCGCTGGTGCTCACCGGTGAGGGCGGCACCTTCTGCGCGGGGGCCGACATCTCCACGCTCCGGGGTTCGCCCCGCGAGGCGCAGGAGCTCGCGGTGCGGGCGGAGGAGGCGCTGGCCGCCTTCCCCCGGCCGACGCTCGCCGCGGTCCAGGGGCACTGCGTGGGCGGCGGCTCGCAGCTGGCCGCCGCCTGCGATCTGAGGTTCGCCGAGGAGGGCGCCCTGTTCGGGGTGACCCCGGCGAAGCTCGGCATCGTCTACCCGGCCTCCTCCACCCGCCGGCTGGTGTCGCTGACCGGGCCCGCCACCGCCAAGTACCTGCTGTTCTCCGGCGAGTTGATCGACAGCGCGCGGGCGCTGCGCACCGGCCTGGTGGACGAGGTGCTGCCCCGGGGCGAACTCGGCAAGCGGGTCGCCGAGTTCACCCAGGTCCTCGTCCAGCGTTCCCAGCTGACGCAGGCCGCCGCCAAGGAGTTCGCCGACGGCCGCACCGACCGCGACGAACACTGGGCGGCGCGGGCCCGCGAGAGCGCGGAGGCCGCCGAGGGGGTCGCCGCGTTCCTGGAGCGCAGGAAGCCGCGGTTCACCTGGACCACCTCGGGCTGACGGCCCCTCAGGTCAGCAGGAAACGGCTCCTGCCCCGGAACTCCTCGACCAGACGGGCGGGCGCCTTCTCCGGGGAGCCCGCGTCGTACGGCGGCTGCGGGTCGTACTCCGTCAGCAGCTGTACCGCCTGGGCGTGTTCGTCGCCCGCGATCCGGCCCAGCAGGGCGAGGCCCATGTCGATGCCGGAGGAGACCCCGGCCGCGGTGACGTACTTGCCGTCGAAGACGACCCGCTCGCCGGTGGACTCGGCACCGTACTTCGCGAGGTGCTCGAGGGCGAGCCAGTGCGAGGCCGCGCGGCGGCCCTCCAGCAGCCCGGCGGCGGCCAGCAGCAGGGAGCCGGTGCACACGGACGTCGTCCAGGTGCTGCCCGCGTCGGCCGCGCGCAGCCAGTCCAGCAGGGCCGCGTTGTCCATCTGCGGCGTCTGGCCGGGGCCGCCCGGTACGACGACGATGTCCGGGTCCGGCACCTCGGCGAGCGTGCGGTCGGCGACCAGGGCGAGGTTCCCGGTGTCGGTGCGGACCGGGCCGGTCTGCTCGGCGACGAAGACCACTTCGGCGTCGGGCAGCCGGCCGAGGGTCTCGTAGGGGCCGACGGCGTCGAGGGCGGTGAAGCGGTCGTAGAGGACGATCGCGATCTGCACGGGGTGTCCCTTCACTCGGTTCGGTGGTTGGTGGTCCTGAGGTTTCAGTGGCGGCCCCCGGCCGGTCCTGGGGTGTCAGTGGCGGCCCCCGGCCGGGCGGAAGCGGCGCCGGTACTCCGCGGGCGCGGTCCCGAGGGCGCGCACGAAGGCCCGGCGCATGGCCTCCGGGGTGCCGTAGCCGCTGGCGCGCGAGATCTCCTCGACCCCGTCGCCGGTGTCCTCCAGCAGTCGGCGGGCGTGTTCCAGCCGGACCCGGTCCACGTACCGGCCGGGCGTCAGTCCGGTCTCGGCGCGGAAGGCGCGGGCGAAGTGGCGCGGGGAGAGCCGGGCGCGCCCGGCGAGCGCCTCGACGGACAGGTCGCCGCGCGGGTTCTCGGTGATCCACTGCTGGACGTCGCGCAGCGGTTCGCGCGCCGCCGTCTGGGCCGCCAGCTGGGCGCTGAACTGGGCCTGGTTGCCCGGCCGGCGCAGGAACACCACCAGGTGCCGGGCGACGGTGAGCGCGACCTCCCGGCCGAGGTCCTCCTCCACCAGGGCGAGGGCCAGGTCGATGCCCGCGGTGACCCCGGCCGAGGTGCACACATGTGCGTCCCGTACGTAGATCGGGTCGGATTCGACCTCGATCTCCGGGTGGTCGCGGGCCAGCTTCTCGCAGTACGCCCAGTGGGTGGTGGCCCGGCGGCCGTCCAGCAGCCCGGCCTCGGCCAGCAGGATCGCGCCCGTGCACACCGACACCAGGCGCCGGGCCCGAGGGCCGCGGCCGCGCAGCCAGCCGACGAGGCGCGGGTCCGCCGCGCGGGTGCCCCGGCCGCCCGGCACCAGCAGCAGATCCGGCCGCTCAGCGTCCGTCAGCGCCCCGTCCGGTACGAGGGTCAGCCCGCTGGAGGTGCGCACCGGACCGCCGTCCAGGGAAGCCGTACGGATCGTGTACGCGCCCGGAACACAGGCCGCGGCGCCCGCGAAGACCTCCACGGGGCCGGTGACATCGAGGCTCTGGACGTCGTCGAAGAGGACGACGAGCACGGTTCGCTGCGCCATGCCCTCGATTCTTCGGCGGCCCCGCCATGGCCGCAATGACGAGCACCCCACCTTTCCTGCCATGGGTCCGGTGGCGTGCCCTCCTCCCCCGCTGTCGGTGCCACCTGCCACAATTGCCGCGCAACCCGAAGTGGAGAAGGCGGTACGCGATCGTGACGACACCCCTGGCAGCGTCCATCGAAGGCAGGATCGCCGAGGAGCTCGGCGTACGGGAGCGGCAGGTCAAGGCTGCGGTGGAGCTGCTCGACGGCGGTTCGACGGTGCCCTTCATCGCCCGGTACCGCAAGGAAGCCACCGAGATGCTCGACGACGCGCAGCTGCGCACGATCGAGGAGCGGCTGCGCTACCTGCGGGAGCTGGAGGAGCGCCGCACGGCGATCCTGGAGTCGGTGCGTGAGCAGGGCAAGCTCACCGGCGAGCTGGAGGCGCGGATCCGGGGCGCCGAGACCAAGGCGCGCCTGGAGGACATCTACCTGCCCTACAAGCCGAAGCGGCGCACCAAGGCGCAGATCGCCCGCGAGGCCGGTCTGGAGCCGCTGGCCGACGGCCTGCTCGGCGACCCGGGCGTGGAGCCGCTGGCCGCCGCCGCGGCCTTCGTCGACGCCGACAAGGGTGTCGCCGACCCGCAGGCCGCGCTGGACGGCGCCCGCGCGATCCTCACCGAGCGCTTCTCCGAGGACGCCGACCTGATCGGCGAGCTGCGCGAGCGCATGTGGGTGCGTGGCCGGCTGGCCGCCAAGGTGCGCGAGGGCAAGGAGGAGGCGGGCGCGAAGTTCGCCGACTACTTCGACTTCGCGGAGCCGTTCACCGAGCTGCCCTCGCACCGCGTCCTGGCGATGCTGCGCGGCGAGAAGGAGGACGTCCTCGATCTCGTCCTGGAGCCGGAGGAGGCCACCGAGGGCCCGTCCTCGTACGAGGGGATCGTCGCGGGCCGGTTCGGCATCGGCGAGCGCGGCCGCCCCGGCGACAAGTGGCTCATCGACACCGTCCGCTGGGCCTGGCGCACCCGCATCCTGGTCCACCTCGGCATCGACCTGCGGCTGCGGCTGCGCACGGCCGCCGAGGACGACGCGGTCGGCGTGTTCGCCGCCAACCTGCGCGATCTGCTGCTCGCCGCCCCGGCCGGCACCCGCGCGACGCTGGGCCTGGACCCGGGCTTCCGTACGGGCGTGAAGGTCGCCGTCGTCGACGCCACCGGCAAGGTCACCGCGACGGACGTCGTCTACCCGCACGTCCCGGCCAACAAGTGGGACGAGGCCGTCGCCAAGCTGGCGCGGCTGGCCAAGGAGCACGCGGTCGAGCTGGTCGCCATCGGCAACGGCACGGCGTCCCGCGAGACCGACAAGCTCGCCGGCGAGCTGATCACCAAGCACCCCGAGCTGAAGCTGACCAAGGTGATGGTGTCCGAGGCCGGTGCCTCGGTGTACTCCGCCTCGGCCTTCGCCTCGCAGGAACTGCCCGACATGGACGTGTCGCTGCGCGGCGCGGTCTCGATCGCCCGCAGGCTCCAGGACCCGCTGGCCGAGCTGGTGAAGATCGACCCGAAGTCGATCGGTGTCGGCCAGTACCAGCACGACCTGTCCGAGGTGAAGCTGTCGCGCTCGCTGGACGCGGTGGTCGAGGACTGTGTGAACGGCGTCGGGGTGGACGTCAACACCGCCTCCGCGCCGCTGCTCTCACGCGTGTCCGGCATCTCCTCGGGCCTCGCCGAGAACATCGTGGCGCACCGCGACGCCAACGGCCCGTTCCGCTCGCGCTCCGAGCTGAAGAAGGTGGCGCGGCTCGGCCCCAAGGCGTACGAGCAGTGCGCGGGCTTCCTGCGCATCCGGGGCGGCGACGACCCGCTGGACGCCTCCAGCGTGCACCCCGAGGCGTACCCGGTGGTCCGGCGGATGGTGAGGACCACCGGTCAGGAGGTGGCCGCGCTGATCGGCAACACCTCGGTGCTGCGCTCGCTGAAGCCGACGGAGTTCGTCGACGAGACCTTCGGTCTGCCGACCGTCAGCGACATCCTGAAGGAGCTGGAGAAGCCGGGGCGCGACCCGCGTCCGGCCTTCAAGACGGCCACCTTCAAGGAGGGCGTGGAGAAGATCTCCGACCTCGTCTCCGGGATGGTGCTGGAGGGCGTCGTCACCAACGTGGCCGCGTTCGGCGCGTTCGTCGACGTCGGTGTCCACCAGGACGGGCTGGTGCACGTCTCGGCCATGTCGAAGACGTTCGTGAAGGACCCGCGGGACGTGGTCAAGCCGGGCGACATCGTCAAGGTGAAGGTCCTCGACGTGGACATCCCGCGCAAGCGGATCTCCCTGACGCTGCGACTGGACGACGAGGCCGCGCCGCAGGGCGCCCAGCCCTCCGGCGGCGGCGGCCGTCAGCAGCGCGGCGGCGGACGGCCCCCGCAGCAGCGCCAGAACCGCGCCGGCGGTGGCGGCGGCTCCCGCCAGGCCCCGCCGCCGGCCAACAGCGCGATGGCGGACGCGCTGCGCAAGGCGGGACTGCTGGACCCGAAGAAGGGCAAGCGCTGACCAGCCGCCGGCACGGAGCCCCCGGGCCGGGGTGACCCGGGCCGGGGGTTGGCCGGGGCAAGGTGGGCCGGGGCGACCGGGCCGCGGAGACCGCCGGGCCCGCAGCTCCGGCTCCCGGACGGGCGGGACAGGGCCCGGGTGACCGCCGGACACACTTCTCCCCGTCCCGTCCCCGCCGGAAGCGGCCGTGTGGGGCGTTGGGCCATGTGCAGCAGTCGCGGCGGTCGGGTGGGGGAGGGCGGGTGAAGCTGGACGCCCCGTCGTCCCCCTCCCGGAGTGACCGATGCAGTTCCAGCGCTCTGCCCGTGGCCGGTCCCGGCCGGCCGCCGTCTCCCTGATCGCGGTCTGTCTGGCCCTGGTCTCCCCCGCTCCCGCGCAAGCCGCCGCGCACCCCGGACCGCCGTACGGCGACGCCGGGTTGCAGCAGCGGCTGGAGGAGCTGGTCGAGGCGCCGGGCGGCCCGCCCGGGGTGATCGCCGTACTGCGGGACGGCCGGCACAGCCGGGTCGTGCGCGCCGGGGTGGCGGACCTGGAGACGGGACGCAAGCCCCAGCCGCAGGACCACATGCGCATCGCCAGCACGGCCAAGGCGTACAGCGGCGCGGTGGCGCTGTCGCTCGTGCAGCTCGGCGACCTGCGGCTCGACGACACGATCGGCGAGCGCCTCCCCCAGCTGCCGCGGGCGTGGCGCGCGGTGACGCTGCGCCAACTGCTCAACCACACCAGCGGCCTGCCGGACTACTCCAAGAGCCCCGGCTTCCTCTCCCTGCTGTTCGCCGACCCGCGCCACCGGTTCGACTCGCGCAGACTGCTCGACTTCGTCGCCGACCAGCCCCTGCTGTTCCCGCCGGGCAGCCGGTACCAGTACTCCAACTCCGACAACATCGCCGTCGCGCTGATGGCGGAGGCCGTCACCGGGACGCGCTACGAGCGGCTGCTCGCGGAGCTGGTGTACCGCCCGCTGGGCCTGCACCGCACGAGCCTGCCGCAGGGGTTCCGGATGCCGCGGCCCTATCTGCACGGCTACGACACCAGCCCGCCCCCGCCGCCGGAGGACGTCAGCGAGCTGATCGGCATGTCCGGCGTCTGGGCCTCGGGCGGCATCGTCTCGACACCCGCCGACATGACCCGGTTCGTCAGGGGCTACGCGGGCGGGCGGCTGTACGGCCCGGCCGTCGTACGCGAGCAGCGGCGCTGGATCCCCGGCGGCGCGTCGGAGCCCGCCGGGCCCGGCCGCAACGACGCCGGGCTGGCGATCTTCCGCTACACCACCCGCTGCGGGGTGGTGCTCGGGCACACCGGGAACACCGCCGGCTACACCCAGCTGATCGCGGCCACACCGGACGGGCGCCGGTCGCTGACCTTCTCCGTGACCAGCCAGATCAACCAGACGCAGACCCCGGACCTGCTCCGGCTGCTGCGGTCCGTGCAGGAGGACTTCGTCTGCGCCCTGCTGAAGGACAAGCGGTAGGGACCGCCCAGAAAGGGCTCCAGGGCCCTTCTGACGGATCTCCGTGGGAGCAGGAGCGGCGTCCGGTGCGTGCGATCGGTGTGCGGTGCGGAGGGTCGTGTGGCGGAGCCACCTGTCCCTTCGCACCGTGCGGCTGGGGGGTACCTCCCACGCCCTTGAGGCGGTGGGGAGAGTGCGTGCCGGGCGTCGCGACGCCGCGAGATCCGTCAGAAGGGCCCTACCGTTCCGTCACCTTGCCGTCGGCGACCTCCAGGCGGCGGGTGACGTGGACGGCGTCGAGCATCCGGCGGTCGTGGGTGACCAGCAGCAGGGTGCCCTCGTAGGCGTCGAGCGCGGACTCCAGCTGCTCGATGGCGGGCAGGTCGAGGTGGTTGGTGGGCTCGTCGAGGACGAGGAGGTTGACGCCCCGGCCCTGGAGCAGGGCGAGGGCGGCCCGGGTGCGTTCACCGGGTGACAGGGTGGCGGCCGGGCGCATCACGTGGTCCGCCTTGAGACCGAACTTGGCCAGCAGGGTGCGGACCTCCACCGGCTCGGTGTCCGGCACCGCCGCGCAGAACGCTTCCAGCAGGGCCTCGGTGCCGTGGAACAGCCTGCGGGCCTGGTCCACCTCGCCGACCAGGACGCCAGAGCCGAGGGCCGCGTGTCCCGCGTCGAGGGGTACGCGGCCCAGCAGCGCGCCGAGCAGGGTGGACTTGCCCGCGCCGTTCGCCCCGGTCACGGCGACGCGGTCGGCCCAGTCGATCTGGAGGGAGACCGGGCCGAGGGTGAAGCCGTCGCGGCGGACCTCCGCGTCCCGCAGGGTGGCGACGACCGCGCCGGAGCGGGGCGCCGAGGCGATCTCCATGCGCAGCTCCCACTCCTTGCGGGGCTCCTCGACGACGTCCAGCCGTTCGATCATGCGCTGGGTCTGGCGGGCCTTCGAGGCCTGCTTCTCACTGGCCTCGCTGCGGAACTTGCGGCCGATCTTGTCGTTGTCGTTGCCCGCCTTGCGCCGGGCGTTCTTCACGCCCTTGTCCATCCAGCCGCGCTGCATCTGCGCGCGGTCCTGGAGGGCCGACTTCTTGTCGGCGTACTCCTCGTAGTCCTCGCGGGCGTGCCGGCGGGCCGTCGCGCGTTCCTCCAGGTAGGCGTCGTAGCCGCCGCCGTAGAGGTTGATCTGCCCCTGGGCGAGGTCGAGTTCGAGGACCTTGGTGACCGTGCGGGTGAGGAACTCCCGGTCGTGGCTGACGAGGACGGTGCCCGCGCGCAGGCCGGTGACGAACCGCTCCAGGCGTTCCAGGCCGTCCAGGTCGAGGTCGTTGGTGGGCTCGTCCAGCAGGAACACGTCGTAGCGGGAGAGCAGCAGGGAGGCGAGGCCGGCGCGGGCCGCCTGGCCGCCGGACAGCGCGGTCATCGGCTGGTCCAGGTCCACGGCGAGGCCGAGCGAGTCGGCGACTTCCTCCGCGCGTTCGTCGAGGTCGGCGCCGCCGAGGTCGAGCCAGCGCTCCAGGCTCGCCGCGTAGGCGTCGTCCGCGCCGGGGGTGCCGTCGACCAGGCCCTGCGTCGCCTCGTCCATCACGCGCTGGGCCTCGGCGACGCCCGTGCGGCGGGCCAGGAAGGCACGGACCGTCTCGCCCGGACGGCGGTCCGGCTCCTGCGGGAGGTGGCCGACGGTGGCGGTGGGCGGGGAGAGGCGGAGTTCGCCCTGTTCCGGTGCGGTGAGCCCGGCGAGCAGGCGCAGCAGGGTGGACTTGCCCGCGCCGTTGGCGCCGACCAGGCCGATCACGTCCCCGGGTGCGACGACCAGGTCGAGGTCCGTGAAGAGGGCGCGGTCGCCGTGTCCGGCGGCGAGGTTCTTGGCGACGAGGGTGGCAGTCATCAGGGGGCCGATCCTAATGGGCCGCGCCGGACCGCCCGTCCGCCGTGTCCCGCACCGCCGCGACCAGTACGTTCCCGGCGGTGCGGGCCACCACGAAGGCCTCGCCGCGCGTCGCTCTCGCGTCCAGCGGGATGCGGTGCGGGCCGGGCTCCAGTACGCCGTCGAAGATCTCGTGGGTGTGGGTCCGGTGGAGCCGGTCCAGGCGGTACGCCGTGACGCGGACCCGGCAGGATGAGCTGACCTCGACGCAGAGGTGGCCGTCCGCGGCCTCCAGCCGGTTCAGGCGCCGCCGCGCGACCGGGCCGCGGTCCAGTGCCTGCTCGATCTGGGCGACGAGGAGGGGGACGACCGGGGCGAGGCCGTCGACGTACGCCACGTCGGCCCCGGCCCGGTCGAAGGCGGCGCGTACGGCGGCGCGCTCCGGCTCGCCGATCGCGCGGCCGAAGGCGACGGCACCGTAGGCGCTCAGTTCCTCGTCGGGGACGTGCTCGGCGTCCCGGGTGATGTCCGCGCCGATGCCGATGCCGCGCAGGGCCGCCGCGAGCCTGGCCAGGACGGCCACGCGGGCGCCGATGAGCAGGACGCGGCGGCGGTCGCCGGTGTGCGTCAGGGCGTCCAGCGCCGCGCGGTACTCCTCGCCCGCGAAGCGGAACGGGCCGATGCCGTGGTAGCCGTTGCGCTCCAGGTCGGGTTCCGGCTCGGTCTGCCAGGCGAAGTCCCGCCAGACGTAGTCCTCTCCGTCGCGCTCGATCACCGCGGTGACCGCACCGCAGGCGAGGTCCGCGCACTCGGGGCAGCCGTAGATCACGTATCTGCCGCCGGGCAGCGGCGCGGAGGCCTCCGGTTCCAGCAGCAGCGCGCGGACCTGCGCGGTGAAGATCGCGGGCGGTACGTCCGAGGCGAGCGGGGACACCGCGTCCAGGTCGGACAGCTGGAACAGCAGCGGACGGCCGTCGACGATGAAGTCCACGAAGTCCCTGTGCAGTTGGTAGGCACCGTCGGGCAGAACCCCACCGGCGCGGATCGCGGGGGCGAGGGCGAAGGTCGCGTGGGCGGCGGGCATGGAGGGAGTATTCCCAGCAATCCGCGCACCGAGACGGAAAACCACCGACGACGGGCGACCATGGACGGCGAGCAGGAGATCCTGAGCGCGCCACCGTAGAGGGTGCCGCTGACAGTGGCCCTGGTGCGCCGCCCGCGGGCTCCACCTCGCCGACGGGACAGCCACTGGTGTCACAGCGACCGGTGTGACAGCGATACTGCTGCACATGACCACGGACGCCGGGGAGCCGGCCCTCACCATCGACGAGCTGGCCGCGCGCGCGGGCGTCACGGTGCGCACGGTGCGGTTCTACGGCACCAAGGGCCTGCTGCCGCCCCCGGTGATCGGTCCGCGTCGGGTGGGGCACTACGGTCCGGGGCATCTGGCGCGGCTGGCGCTGATCGAGGAGCTCCAGCGCCAGGGCATGACGCTGGCCGCGATCGAGCGCCGTCTCAGCGCGCTGCCGCCCGGCCTGAGCGCGCACGACCTGGCCATCCACCGGGCCGTGGTGGCCTCCTGGGCCCCGGAGGCGGTGGAGTCGGTGTCCCGGGAGGAGCTGGGGCGGCTGGCCGGCCGGGAGCTCGGCGACGAGGACGTGGAGCGGCTGGTGGCGCTGGACGTGCTCGCCCGCGAGGACGACGGCCGTTTCCGGGTGGACGCCGGGCTGCTGCGGCTCGGCGTGGAGATGCTCGACGTACCGCTGTCGCAGGAGACGATCCTGGCCGCGCGCACCGCGCTGATCGCCCACTCGCGGGCCGCGGCCGGTGAACTGTCGCGGCTCCTGCGGGAGGCGGTCGCCGAACGCGCCCCGCAGGAGGTGAAGTCGCTGTCCGCGCACATGCATCCGCTCGTCGTACAGGCTCTGCTGACGACGTTTCAGCGGTCGCTGCGGGAGGAGCTGCGCGCGTGGCTCAGCGAGCCACGCGCGTGATCGGCCGGCCCGTTCAGCAGCGCGGGACGGGCTTGCTGTACGAGGTGGAGCTCGGCGTCGCCACATAGTGGTCGGCGACGTAGTGGCCGTTGTCCAGGCGGTTCCACACCGAGGACGTGCCGACCCGGGTGCCGGCCCGCTGGCAGGTGACCCAGGCGAGGCCGCCGTTCGGCAGGGTGCCGACGGCCGCGTAGCCGTTGCCGGGGCCGCTGCGCTCGGTCAGACCGCCCGTGGCGGTGGCCTGGTAGGGGTAGGAGCAGCGCGGCAGCGGGGCGCTGTAGCCGGTGGTGGACGGGGTGTCGACGTAGTGGTCGGTGACGTACTGGCCGCTGCTGAGCTTGTTCCAGACACTGGTGGTGCCGACCTTGGTGCCGGGTGTCTGGCAGACGACCTTGAGGGCGGCGCCGGGGGCGTAGGTCGCGGCGACCGGGTAGCTCGTGCCGGGGCCGGTGCGGGCGTTGAGCGGGGTCGTGCTGGTGGCCTTGTAGGAGTAGGCGACCGTGGCGACGGGTGTGTCGAGGCGGTTGGTGTCGATGTTGATCGTGACACCGCCGTACGTCTCGTCGTGGCTGCCCCGGAACTGCTTGGCGCGCTGGTGGCGGGCCCACTTGGAGTCGGCGATGTTCGTCCAGCCCTTGAGGGAGTCGACGCCGTCGTAGCGGGCGATCCACAGGGCGTCGGGGCGGGCGTAGGCGGTGGAGGTGTAGACGTCGGAGAGCTGCTTGGCCCCGAGGTTGAGGTTCATGTAGACGCCTGAGACCCAGCCGACGCGGTGCAGTTCCCTGGTCCAGGCGGAGACGTAGGTGAGGACGGCCGTGCGGCAGGTGCTGTCGGTCTGGCTGTAGTGCTCGATGTCGTTGTAGAGGGCGCTGCCGGGCAGCATGCCGAGGGCCTTGGCCGCCTTGACGGCCTCGGTCGCGGCGGCGACGCCCTGGGAACGGGCGGTGGCCGGGATCCTGCTGATCTTGGCGTCGCCCGGGCGGGCTCCGCAGGGCGGTTGCAGCCCCTTGTGGACGGGGAGCAGCCGCCACCTCAGCCTGGACACCGAGGCCACCCAGGAGGACGTCAACTCGGGCTGGCGGCAGGTGCGGTTGACGCCGGAGACGTAGACACCGACGGCGCGGTACGGCGAGGCGTTCCAGGCCTTGATCGAGTCGAGCGGCTGGGCGGTGCACGCGTCGAAGGCGAGGCCTGAGTAGCGGGTCGCGGTCGCGCCCGCCGGATAGGTGACGGGAGTTGCCGGTTCGGCGGAGGCGGCGGGGGCGGCCACCAGAACGGCGGCCGGGCCCAGCACGCAGACGGCGAGGACGGCGGTGAGTCTTCGCATGGCAGGGCGCAGATGCGACATGACGGCCCCCCAGGGCGCGCGATGGATTTTGGCCCCAGAGTTGGCCTTTGCCCCTCTCGCGGCAAGAGGTCGTGCCGTCCTGTTCCAGCCCTATTACGAAGTTGATGCACTGCGGCCCCGGCGAGGTGGTCGCCGGGGCCGCGACGGTGCGTCGCGTCAGCGCGCGTCGGTGAAGGTCCCGCCGTTGCCGGCCTTCTCGACGAGCAGCGCGGGCGGGGTGAAGCGGTCGCCGTAGCGGTCGGCGAGTTCCCGCGCGCGGGCCACGAAGCCGGGCAGGCCGCCGTCGTAGCCGTTGATGTACTGGAGCACGCCGCCGGTCCAGCCGGGGAAGCCGATGCCGAGGATGGAGCCGATGTTGGCGTCGGCGACGGAGGTCAGCACGCCCTCCTCCAGCAGCCGGACGGTGTCCAGGGCCTCGGCGAACAGCATGCGTTCCTGCATGTCGCGGAACGGGATCGCGGCGTCCGGCTTGGTGAAGTGCTCGCGCAGGCCCGGCCACAGGAGCCCGCGGCCGCCGTCCTCGGCGTAGTCGTAGAAGCCGGCGCCGCCGCTGCGGCCGGGGCGGCCGAACTCGTCGACCATGCGGTCGATGACGGTGTCGGCGGGGTGGGCCACCCAGGTGCCGCCCGCCTCCTCGACCGCGGCCCGGGTCTCCTTGCGGATCTTGCGGGGCAGGGTGAGGGTCAACTCGTCCATCAGCGACAGCACCTTGGCCGGGTAGCCGGCCTGCGCCGCGGCCTGCTCGACCGAGGCGGGCTCGATGCCCTCGCCGACCATCGCGACGCCCTCGTTGATGAAGTGGCCGATGACCCGGGAGGTGAAGAAGCCGCGGGAGTCGTTGACGACGATCGGCGTCTTGTTGATCTGGCGGACCAGGTCGAAGGCGCGGGCGAGGGCCTCGTCGCCGGTGCGCTCGCCCCTGATGATCTCGACCAGCGGCATCTTGTCCACGGGCGAGAAGAAGTGCAGCCCGATGAAGTCCTCCTGGCGCTCGACGCCCTCGGCGAGCGCGGTGATCGGCAGGGTGGAGGTGTTGGAGCACAGCAGCGCGTCGGGCTCCACGACGTCCTGGATCTCCTGGAACACCTTGTGCTTGAGGGCGGTGTCCTCGAACACGGCTTCGATGACGGCGTCGCAGCCGGCAAGGTCGGCGGCCTCGGCGGTGGGCGTGATGCGGGCGAGGAGGGCGTCGGCCTTCTCCTGGGTGGTGCGCCCGCGCGAGACGGCCTTGGCGCAGAGCTTCTCGGAGTACTGCTTGCCCTTGGCGGCGGCTTCCGCGGTGACGTCCTTGAGGACGACGTCGATGCCGGCGCGGGCGCAGGAGTAGGCGATGCCCGCGCCCATCATCCCGGCGCCGAGCACGGCGACCCTGCGGACCGGGCGGGGCTCGATGCCCTTGGGGCGGTTGGCGCCGGAGTTGACGGCCTGGAGGTCGAAGAAGAAGGCCTGGATCATGTTCTTCGAGGTCTGCCCGGCGGCCAGTTCCACGAAGTAGCGGGCCTCGATCACCTGGGCGGTCTCGAAGTCGACCTGGGCGCCCTCGACGGCCGCGGCGAGGATGTTGCGCGGGGCCGGGTAGGGGGCGCCCGCCGTCTGCTTGCGCAGGGTGGCGGGGAAGGCCGGGAGGTTGGCGGCGAACTTCGGGTTCGACGGGGTGCCGCCGGGGATGCGGTAACCGGGCACGTCCCAGGGCTGCCTGGCCTCGGGGTTGGCGTCGATGAACGCGCGCGCCTTGGCCAGCAGTTCCTCCCGCGAGGCGGCGACCTCGTGGACCAGGCCGTTCTCCTGGGCGCGCCGGGCGTTGTACTGGGTGCCCTGGAGGAGGACCTTCAGCAGGGCGTCGGCGATGCCGAGCAGTCGTACGGTCCGGGCGACGCCACCGCCGCCGGGGAGCAGGCCGAGGGTGACCTCGGGACAGCCGATCCTGGTGCCGGGGGTGTCCAGGGCGACACGGTGGTGGCAGGCCAGGGCGAGTTCGTAACCGCCGCCCAGGGCGGCGCCGTTGATGGCGGCGACGACGGGCTTGCCGAGGGTCTCGATGCGGCGCAGGTTGCGCTTGATCTCCAGGCCGCCGTCGAACAGCTGCCGCGCGGTGTCGGGCGTGACCCGGATGAGGTCGCGCAGGTCGCCGCCCGCGAAGAAGGTCTTCTTGGCCGAGGTGATGATGACACCGCGGACGGAGTCCTTCTCGGCCTCCAGGCGGTCGGCGGTCGCGGCCAGGGAGGCGCGGAACGCCGCGTTCATGGTGTTGGCGGACTGGTCGGGGTCGTCGAGGACGAGGGTGACGACGCCGGTCTCGTCCTGTTCCCAGCGGATGGTCGTGGACTCAGTGCTCATGAGGAGGTTGCTCCGTAGGAATCCGTCGGGAAGGGGTCAGAGACGCTCGATGACGGTGGCGATGCCCATGCCGCCGCCCACGCAGAGCGTGGCGAGGCCGTAGCGCTTGTCCTGGCGCTCCAGCTCGTCGACGAGGGTGCCGAGGATCATCGCGCCGGTGGCGCCGAGGGGGTGGCCCAGCGCGATGGCGCCGCCGTTGACGTTGACCTTGTCCAGCGACAGGCCCATGTCCCTGACGAAGCGCAGGACCACCGCGGCGAACGCCTCGTTGATCTCGACCAGGTCGATGTCGTCGATGGTCAGGCCCGCCTTGGCGAGCGCCTTGCGGGTGGCCGGGGCGGGGCCGGTGAGCATGATGGTCGGCTCGGAGCCGGAGACGGCGGCGGAGACGATCCGCGCACGCGGGGTCATCCCGTAGCGCTCACCGACCTCCTTGGAGCCGATCGCGACGAGGGAGGCGCCGTCGACGATGCCGGAGGAGTTGCCCGCGTGGTGGACGTGGTCGATCTTCTCGACCCAGTGGTACTTCTGCAGCGCGACCGCGTCGAAACCGCCCAGCTCGCCGATGTCCGCGAAGGACGGCTTCAGCTTCGCCAGGGAGTCGGCGGTGGTGCCGGGGCGCAGGAACTCGTCGTGGTCGAGGACCGTGAGCCCGGCCCGGTCCTTCACGGGCACGACGGAACGGGCGAAACGGCCGTCCTTGACGGCGGCCGCGGCACGCTCCTGCGACAGGGCCGCGTACTCGTCGACGTCGCGCCGGGAGAAGCCCTCGATGGTGGCGATGAGGTCGGCGCCGATGCCCTGCGGCACGAAGTTGACCTCGAGGTTGGTCATCGGGTCGTTGAACCAGGCGCCGCCGTCGGAGGCCATCGGCACCCGCGACATGGACTCCACGCCGCCGGCCAGCACCAGGTCCTCCCAGCCCGAACGGACCTTCATGGCGGCCAGGTTGACGGCCTCCAGGCCGGAGGCACAGAAGCGGTTCTCCTGGACACCCGCGACGGTGTCCGGCAGCCCGGCGGCGATGGCCGCGATCCGGGCGATGTCGGAGCCCTGGTCGCCGACCGGGCCGACGACACCGAGCACGATGTCGTCGACGGCGGCGGGGTCCAGGCCGGGGAAGCGGTCGCGGATCTCGTGGATGAGTCCGACGACCAGGTCGATGGGCTTCGTGCCGTGCAGGGCGCCGTTCGCCTTGCCGCGCCCGCGCGGGGTGCGGATCGCGTCGTACACGTACGCTTCGGTGCTCACGTGGAGGCCTTTCAACGAGGGTTTCGGGGCGCGGAGGATTCGGTCGTCAGTCGTGGTACGTCCCAGTCCCGGGCCACGTCCGCGGTGTCGGCGCCGGGCAGGGCGGGGCCGCCGCGGACGGTGGTGGGGGTGGCGGAGAAGCGGGGCGCGGGGGCGGGCTGGGTGATGCCGCCGTGGTCGGTGAAGGTGCCGCGGGCGGCCAGGTGGGGGTGGTGCGGGGCCTCGCTCAGCGACAGCACGGGCGCCACGCACGCGTCGGAGCCCTCGAAGACGGCCGCCCACTCGTCGCGGGTACGGGTCTTGAAGCGGGCCGCGACCGCCTCGCGCAGTTCGCCCCAGCGGGTGAGGTCCTGGTGCGCGGGGGCGAGCTCGGGGATGCCGAGGAGCCCGACGAACTCGTCGTAGAACCGGCTCTCCAGGGCGCCGACGGCCATGTACCGCCCGTCGGCCGTCTCGTAGGTGCCGTAGTACGGGCAGCCGCCGTCGAGGAGGTTGGCGCCGCGCCGGTCCTGCCAGCCGCCGGCGGCGACCATGCCGTGGATCATCGACGCGAGGTGGGCCGCGCCGTCGACGATGGCCGCGTCGACGACCTGGCCGGTGCCGGTGGCGCGGGCGTGGTGCAGGGCGGCGAGGACGCCGACGACGAGGTAGAGCGAGCCGCCCGCGTAGTCGCCGACGAGGTTCGCGGGCACGGCCGGGGGCGCGTCGGGGGCGCCGATCATGCCGAGGGTGCCGGTGAGCGCGATGTACGCGATGTCGTGGCCCGCGCGTCGGGCCAGCGGGCCGTCCTGGCCCCAGCCCGTCATCCGGGCGTACACCAGGGCGGGGTTGCGGGCGTGGCAGTCCCCGGGGCCGACGCCGAGGCGCTCGGCGACGCCGGGGCGGTAGCCCTCGATCAGGACGTCGGCGCGCGCGACGAGGTCGAGCACGCGCGCGGGGCCGTCCGCGGACTTCAGGTCCACCGTCACCGACCGCTTGCCGCGGTTGGTGACGTCGTACGCCGGGTCGATCCCGAGGCCGGGGCCGCCGGGGCGGTCCACCCGGACCACGTCCGCGCCCAGGTCGGCCAGCAGCATCGCGGCGAACGGGCCGGGGCCGATCCCGGCCAGCTCGACCACGCGCACACCCGTGAGCGGGCCCTGCCCCGGCGTCTTCGCCGTCGTCATCCGGCCCCCAAGCCACTTGTGACACCACCGATGTAACACCAGCGATGTTAAGAACACGTTCCAGTCCGGGCAAGACCCGAAAGAGCAAGCGCTTAGACAATCTACGGCGAGAGGGGGCGGCCCGGCAGTACCCGGGCCGGGCGGGCGGGGATTCGTCCGGCGGGGCCAGGGCCCTTCCGGCGGATCCGCGTGGGAGAAGGAGCGGCGTTCGGGGCGTGCGATCGGTGTGCGGTGTGGAGGGTCATGCGGCGGAGCCACCTGGTCCTTCGTGCCGTGCGTGTCGCGCGTGTCGCGGGGCGGGCCGGGTGCCGCGGGGCGGGCGTGCCGTGCGTGCCGGGCGCCGCGACGGGCGGGCGTGCGTGCCGGGTGCCGCCACGCCGCGGAGATCCGCCGGAAGGGGCCTAGCGTGCGTCCAGCTCCGCCGTCAGCCGCTTCGGCGCGACCGCGCGGTAGCTCTCCTCGACCCAGTCGCACACCAGATCGGCCCGCGGGCTGCCCGTACCGGCCAGCGGGACGCTGACCCAGCCCGCCTTGCCCAGGCCGTAGCCGGCGGGTTCGGCGCCGGGGAAGGTCATGGCGTGGGCGTGGGTGGTCTCGTCCTTGAGCTTGACCGTCACGCCCAGGGGATGGCTGCCGTCGGTGACGCCGAGGAAGACGAACACCTTCTTGTTGACCTTGACGACCGTCTCCCCCCAGGGGAAGTCCTCGGCGGCGCCCGGCAGCCCGAGGGCGAACTCTCGCACTTTCTCCCACTTCTTCAGGGCACTTCCGGCCACCGCCACCGCGCACCTCCGGCCTCGTCGTCGGGCTCCGCACCTCTCACGCTAGCCTCAGCCACCGACAACGGCGCGAGCCGCGGGATCGAGGGGTGTCATGAGCAGGCTGAACAAGGCGGAACGTCCGTACGACATCGTGCTCTTCGGAGCCACCGGCTTCGTGGGGAGGCTCACCGCCGAGTACCTCGCGACGAACGCGCCCGAGGGACTGCGCTGGGCGGTCGCCGCCCGCGACGAGGGCAGGCTGGAACGGCTGCGCGAAGGGCTGCCCGGCGGCGACAAGGTGGGCCTGCTGGTCGCCGACGTGGCCGACCCGGAGTCCCTGCGCGCGCTGGCCGCACAGGCGCGCGTGGTCGCGACGACCGTCGGGCCCTTCGTGCTCCACGGCGAGGCGCTGGTCGCCGCCTGCGCGGACGCGGGCACCGACTACCTGGACATCACCGGGGAGCCGGAGTTCGTGGACCTGATGTACGTCCGGCACGACGCCCGTGCGCGGGAGACCGGCGCCCGTCTGGTGCACGCCTGCGGGTTCGACTCCATGCCGCACGACCTGGGCGCCTACTTCACGGTCCAGCAGCTGCCGGAAGGGGTGCCGCTGACCGTGGACGGCTTCGTCTCGGCCGACGCGGGCTTCTCCGGGGGCACGTTCGCCTCGGCGCTCGGCCAGTTCGCGCGCGGGCGCCAGATGCTCGCGGCCGCCCGGGACCGGCGGCGCCACGAGCCGCGGCTGATGGGCCGCCGGGCGTCGACGCCCACCGGGGCGCCCCGCTACGCCGCCGAGGTCGACGCCTGGGCGCTGCCGCTGCCGACCATCGACCCGCAGATCGTGGGCCGCTCGGCCCGGTCGCTGGAGCGGTACGGCCCCGACTTCCGCTACCGCCACTACGCCGCCGTACGGCATCTGCCGGTCGCGATCGGCGGGACGGCGGCGATCGGCACGCTGTTCGCCGCCGCCCAGGTGCCGGCCGCGCGCCGCTGGCTGACCGGGCGGCTGCGGTCCGGCGAGGGGCCCGGCGCCGAGAAGCGGGCGAAGAGCTGGTTCTCCGTGCGGTTCGTCGGGGAGGGCGGGGGACGACGGGTGTACACCGAGGTGTCGGGCGGCGACCCCGGTTACGGCGAGACGGCCAAGATGTTCGCCGAGGCGGCGCTGTCTCTCGCCTTCGACGATCTGCCGCCGGCGGCTGGGCAGGTGACGACCGCGGTGGCGATGGGGGACGCGCTGATCGGGCGGCTGACTCGGGCGGGGATCAGCTTCCGGGTTGCGGCGGTCCGCTGAGCCGGGCCGCTCGACGCGGCGGTGTGGGTGTGGCGGTGCCGCGGCGTTGTAGCTGGTTGCGCAGTTCCCCGCGCCCCTTTTGGTGCGTGGGGGCTGGCGCGGGTGTGCCCGTGCCGCGGCGTCGTGGCTGATCGCGCAGTTCCCCGCGCCCCTTTTGGTGCGTGGGGGCTGGCGCGGGTGTGCCCGTGCCGCGGCGTCGTGGTTGGGCGCGCAGCTCCCCGCGCCCCTTGGGGTGTGGGGGCTGGGGTGTCAGTTTGGCGTTGCCTCGCGTAGTGCCTGGCGGCATAGGGCGTCTGCGTGGCGGGTGGTTTCTGGGAGGCGGTAGCGGGGGGTGAGGGTCAGGACGTGGGCGCAGGCCGTGTCCAGTTGGGCGCGGTGGCCCACGGAGACGTACACCGGCTTGACCCCGTCACGGGTGCGCAGGGCGCGGCCGACCTCCTCCCCGTCCGCCAGCAGCGGCGCGACGGAGCCCCGGGGCGCGGCGAGTTCGCCGTGGGTGAAGGTGAACGGGTTCTTGGCGACGCCGATCGTCGGCAGCCCGGTCAGCACGCCCAGGTGACTGGCGAGCCCGAACCGGCGCGGATGGGCCAGGCCGTAGCCGTCGCAGACGACCAGGCCGGGCGGACAGGGCAGGGCGTCGAGGGCGGCGAGCACGGTCGGGATCTCCCGGAAGGCCAGCAGCCCGGGGACGTAGGGGAAGGAGATCCGGCCCACCGCGGTCGTCTCGGCGACCACGCCGAGGCTCGCCGCGTCCAGCACCACGGCCGCCGCGGCGACGAGGTCGCGCTCGTCGTCGTAGGCCACGTCGACCCCGGTGACGTACCCCGTGCCGGGCGGCGGTCCCGGCTCGTCCAGCACCACCCGTCCGCGCAACTCGTCCTGCACCGCGCGGGCTTGTTCCTCGGTCGCGGGCCAGCCCGCGGGAATGCTTACCGTCGTCATGATGGGAACGAGCGTACGGTCCCGCCGGTCCGCCCGTCCGGCCGTGACAGTAGGCTCGCGATCATGTTCGTACTGGAACTGACCTACACCGCACCGCTGGAGGCCGTGGACGCCGTGCTGCCGGCGCATGTGGCCTGGCTCGACGAGCAGTACGCGCAGGGCCGTTTCCTGGCGTCCGGGCGCAAGAACCCCCGTGAGGGCGGTGTGATCATCGCCGTCGCGCCGGACCGCGCCGAGATCGAACGGGTCACCGCGGGCGACCCGTTCGTCACCGCCGGGGTGTGCGCGTACCGCGTCACGGAGTTCGTCGCGACGAGGACGGCTCCCGGACTGGAGCGGTACCGGGAGCCGCAAGCCTAGGGCCCTTCTGACGGATCGCCGTGGCGCCGCGGAGATCCGTCAGAAGGGCCCCAGGCCCGTCGTCCGGGCACCGCCGACGGTCCGGTCCTGGCGACAGGTCTGCGGCACCGGCCCGCTCCCGGTCAGCGCTCCAGGCGTGCCACGCGGCCCTTCTCGCCGGAGGCCCAGCAGCTGCGGTCCGGCGCGCAGTCGACGGTGTCGTACGAGCCCGTGTCCACGGTCCGCCAGGTACGGCCGGCGTCGGTGGTCAGGTCGGTGCCGGTCGGGCCGACCGCGAGGGCGGCGGTGCGGCTGTACGGGAGCCAGGCGACACCCGAGCGGTAGGCGGGCGGCGGCTCGGCGGCGGGCCGCCAGGTGCGGCCGCCGTCGGCGGTGCGCGCCCCGGCCTGCGGGGAGGCCTGGTCGGGGCGGTAGTCGCCGCCGACGGCGAGGCCGTGCACGCGGTCGCGGAAGGCGAGCGCGAACACTCCGCGCGCCGGGTCGCCCGCGGGCACCGGCGTGTCGGCCGCCGTCCAGGTCAGTCCGCGGTCGGCGGAGTGCAGTACACGCGCGCGTGCCCCGCCGCCGGTGGCGAGCCAGACGTCCTTCGGGCCGGAGGCGACCAGGCACTGGCCGCTCGCGGCGAACCCGGCCTCGCCCTCCAGCGCGGCCGGCATGCCCTCGGCGGGCAGCACCCGCCAGGTGCGGCCGCCGTCGCCGGTGGACAGGATGCGGAACCTGCCGTCGACCGGGTCGCTCATCGCCAGGCCGTGCCGCCGGTCGAAGAAGGCCAGGCAGTCGTAGAAGGCCCGTGCGTCGGTGTTGCGGAAGGACTCGGTCCAGGTCGCCCCGCCGTCGTCGGTGCGGTACACCCGCGAGCTCTCGCCCTCACCGATCGCGAGCACCACCGCCCGCCGGGCGTCGAACGCCTCGATGTCCCGGAACTGGAGCTCCTGCGCGCCCGGCGGAGAGACGTTGCGCCAGCTCTCGCCGCCGTCGGTGGTGCGCAGGACCGTGCCGGCGCTGCCGGACACCCAGGCGACCCGGCCGCTGACGGCCGAGAGGCCGCGGAAGCGGACCGTGGCCGCCCCGCTGTCCTGAAGGTCCTTGAGCTCCCAGTGCGGCTGCCCCCGCCCCGGGCCGTGCGCCTGGGCCGGTACGGCCGTGAGCGCGGCCAGCGCCGCCCCGCACGCCACCGCCGCGGCCACCGCCCGGCCCGCTCGTCGTGCCCGTCCCGTGCTTCCCGTCCCTCGCGTGCTCCCCATACGCCTCATGGCGCGCGAAGCTAGCCGACCTCCCCGGACCCGTCCAGAGGGCCTCCACGCGCGCGTGCGGCTCCGGAAAGCCGGAGGAGTGAGTCACGGCCGTGAAGGAACACGGTGACAGAGGTCACTGAGCTCCCAGGTGCACGCCATGGCCGGTTCGCTCGTCTTCTTCATCAAGGGGCCTCATCCACCCGGTACCCGTCCCGCCGTCGCAAGGGAGCAAGGCCTTGTCCACCTTGATCGAGCAGCCCGTCGAGGCCCGACTGATCTCCGCAGCGCCTCGGATGCAGCACATCCCGGCCACGCTGCACTACGACCCGTGCGACCCGTTCGCCGTCCACATGATCTTCCCGGCGGAGGCCACCCTGGAGGGCGTCGAGGTCTGCTGGACCTTCTCCCGCGACCTGCTGGCGGCGGGTCTGACGGGCTCCGAGGGGTACGGGGACGTCCGGGTCAGGCCCTACGGCTACGAGCGCACCGAGCTGGAGTTCCACGCGCCGGAGGGCACGGCCGTGGTGCATCTGCACTCGGGCGACGTGCGCGACTTCCTGGCCGCGACGGACGCGCTGGTGCCGGTGGGCCACGAGCACCTCATGATCGACCTGGACCACGATCTCGCGGAGCTGATGCGCGACGCCTGCTGATCCTGGCGGCTGATCCGGATACCTGCTTACCCGGACGGCTGCCGATCCGGACTGCTACCGATCCGGACCGCCGCCCGGTGACCTCGTCGGCCGCTCCCGGCCCTGCCCTCCGCCTCGGGCGGTCGGTCGCCCGCCGCGCACCCCGCCGTAATTCCGTTGACGGCCGCAGGGCCGTCTCCTACGGTTGATCCCGGTCCTGTTGTCGTCGATTGGAGAAGGACGTTGCTCGTCTGAGGTCCCGAGACACCGCGTCACACCCGTGAGGTGTGCGCCGCGTGCGACCTCGGCGTTCGAGCCGTCCCGACGAAGCAGGGCTTTTCCCATGCCCGGCCTCTCCCCCGCCCTGGGGTATCGGTCGCCGCCTCCCGGTGTCTCGACACGCGTCTGCCCTGAACCGTCACGCATTCGCGGAGGCCCCGTATGCATACTTCGATCACCTGCAACTCCCTGTCGTTCTCCTGGTCCGACGGCACCCCTGTCCTGGAAGAGCTCGACGTCTCCTTCGGCCCCGGGCGGACCGGACTCGTCGGCGTCAACGGGGCCGGGAAGTCGACCCTGCTGAAACTGATCGCCGGTGAACTCGCCCCGTCCGAGGGCACCGTGCGCGTCGCGGGCGAGGTCGGACATCTCCCGCAGAACGTCACCCTCGACACCTCGCTGAAGGTCGACCAGGTGCTCGGCATCACCGCGCAACGGGCCGCGCTGCACGCCATCGAGGCCGGTGACGTGTCCGAGGAGCACTTCGAGACGGTCGGCGACGACTGGGACGTGGAGGAGCGCGCGCTCGCCACGCTCGGCGAACTCGGGCTCGGCCACATCGGCCTGGACCGCACGACGGGCGAACTGTCGGGCGGCGAGACGGTGCTGCTGCGCCTCGCGGCACTCCTGCTGCGCCGCCCGGACGTACTGCTGCTGGACGAGCCGACGAACAACCTCGACCTGTACGCGCGCCGAAGGCTGTACGAGGCCGTGCGGTCCTGGCCGGGCGTCCTGGTCGTGGTCAGCCACGACCGTGAACTGCTCGACCTGGTCGACCAGATCGCGGACCTGCGCTCGGGAGAGGTCACCTGGTACGGCGGTAACTACTCCGACTACGAGGAGGCCCTCGCCGTCGAACAGGACGCCGCCGAGCGGATGGTGCGGGTGGCCGAGTCCGATCTGCGCAAGCAGAAGCGCGAACTGGCCGACGCCCACCTCAAACTGGCCCGCCGCAAGCGCTACGGCCAGAAGATGTGGGACACCAAGCGCGAACCGAAGATCGTCATGGGGGCGCGCAAGCGGGCCGCCCAGGAGTCCGCGGGCAAGCACCGGATCATGCACGAGGAGAAGCTCGCCGAGGCGAGGGACCGGCTCGACGAGGCGGTGGAGGCCGTACGGGACGACGACGAGATCCGTGTCGACCTGCCGTACACGGCCGTACCGCCGGGCCGCGAGGTGCTGATGCTCCGGGAGCTGGAGCTGGCCCACGCCGGGCGGGTGGCGGGCGGGCTGGATCTGCGCGGGCCGGAGCGGGTGGCGCTGATCGGGCGCAACGGCGCGGGCAAGACGACGCTGCTGCGCACGATCGCCGGAGAGCTGGCGCCGGTGTCGGGCGAGGTACTGGCCCATGTGCCGCACCGCTTTCTGCCGCAGCGGCTGGACGTGCTCGACGACGCACTGACGGTCGCCGAGAACGTGGCCCGGTTCGCGCCGGGCGCCACCAACAACCGGGTCCGGGCACGGCTGGCCCGCTTCCTGTTCCGGGGCGCCCGCGCGGACCAGCAGGCGGGCACGCTGTCCGGCGGCGAGCGTTTCCGGGCGGCCCTGGCCGCGCTGATGCTGGCCGAGCCTGCGCCGCAGCTGCTGATGCTGGACGAGCCGACGAACAACCTGGACATGGCGAGCGTCCGGCAGCTCACCACGGCCCTGGAGTCGTACGAGGGCGCCCTGGTCGTGGCCAGTCACGACCTGCCCTTCCTGGAGTCCCTCGGCATCACGCGCTGGCTGATGCTGGACGGGGAGCTGCGGGAGGTCACTCCGGAGGAGGTGGCGGATCCCGCCTAGGGCGAACGGGTGGCGGGACGCGGGCGGTGGCGGGAGCCGCTCGCGCCCGTACCGTCTGTTACTGCCGAGTATCTCAGGAGGGCCACAGGTCGACGACGAGGGTTTTGTCCCCGCGTGCGGCCTGTGCATGATGACTCCTCCGGCGCGGACGCGCGGCGCCGGTGACGCCCCACCCGATACGGAGATCCCCTCGTGCCCAGCAGGAAAGCACTCGTCCGCCGCCCCGGCCCCCGGCTCGCCGAGGGCCTCGTCACGCACATCGAGCGCGCCGAGGTCGACGCCGGCCTGGCGGCCGAGCAGTGGGAGGCGTACACCGAGGCGCTGCGCGAGAACGGCTGGGAGACCGTCGAGGTGGACCCGGCGGACGACTGCCCGGACGCGGTGTTCGTCGAGGACACGGTCGTGATGTACCGGAACGTGGCACTGATCTCGCGGCCCGGGGCCGAGTCCCGGCGCGCGGAGACCGCCGCGGTCGAGGAGGCCGTCGCCTCGCTCGGCTGCTCGGTGAACTGGGTCTGGGAGCCCGGCACGCTGGACGGCGGCGACGTGCTGAAGATCGGCGACACGATCTTCGTGGGCCGGGGCGGGCGGACCAACGCGGACGGCGTGCAGCAGCTGCGCGCCGCCTTCGAGCCGCTCGGGGCGCGGGTGGTCGCGGTGCCGGTGTCCAAGGTGCTGCACCTGAAGTCGGCGGTCACGGCGCTGCCGGACGGGACGGTCGTCGGGCACATCCCGATGATGGACCAGCCCTCGCTCTTCGGGCGCTTCCTGCCGGTTCCGGAGGAGTCCGGGGCGCATGTGGTGCTGCTCGGCGGCGACAAGCTGCTGATGGCGGCGAGCGCGCCGAAGACGGCCGAGCTGTACCGCTCCCTCGGTTACTCGCCGGTCGTGGTCGACATCAGCGAGTTCGAGAAGCTCGAGGGGTGTGTGACGTGCCTCTCGGTGCGGCTGCGGGAGCTGTACGTCTGACCGGGTGACCCGATCACCGTCCAGCCCTGGGACCTGCGGGTCCCGGGGCTGATTCGTATGCCCGCACGAGGCCGCTGACCAGGGATCTTGAAGGGGTTCTTTACCGCGTTCTTAACCTACGGCTTCGTAACCTACGGATTCGTAGCCTACGATCCCGTAGGTTCTGGCGCCGCGCCCCGCGCGCTCCTCCCCCAGCGCCCCGAGGGCCTGGGGAGCACCCCCGATTTGCTCTGCGTCCCCTGGAGTACCCGTGACGATCGCTTCTCCCCATCTCGGCAGCCCTTCCGTGTGGACCGACGCCCGGCTGTTGTACGCGTTGGAGGAAGTGGTCGAGAAGGAGCTGAACCGGCACCTCAAGATCGCCAAGGACTGGATGCCGCACGAGTACGTCCCGTTCGGCGACGCCCGTAACTTCCCCGGGTTCTTCGAGGACGGGGAGGCCTGGGCGAAGGACCAGTCCAAGGTCACCGAGGTCGGCAGGATCGCGCTGGTGGTCAACCTGCTGACCGAGGACAACCTGCCGAGCTACCACCACGAGATCGCCACGCTGTTCGGGCGGGAGGGCGCGTGGGGCACGTGGGTGCACCGCTGGACGGCGGAGGAGGGGCGGCACGGCATCGTCATGCGCGACTATCTGCTGGCCTCCCGGGCGGTGGACCCGGACCAGCTCGAACGTTTCCGCATGTCGCACATGAGCGAGGGCTTCGAGTCGGACAACCGGCACTCGATGCTGCACTCCATCGCGTACGTGGCCTTCCAGGAGCTGGCCACCCGGATCTCCCACCGCAACACCGGCCATCAGTCCGGGGACCCGGTCTGCGACCGGATGCTCGCGCGGATCGCGACCGACGAGAACCTGCACATGGTGTTCTACCGGAATCTGCTGAAGTCGGCGTTCGAGCTCGCGCCCGATCTGACCATGCAGGCCGTGCGGGACGTCGTGGTCGACTTCCGGATGCCCGGGCACGGCATTCCCGGCTTCGAGCGGGCCGCGGCGCAGATGGCCATCGGCGAGGTGTACAACCTGCGGATCCACCATGACGACGTGCTGCAGCCCGTGCTGCGCTTCCTGAAGATCATGGAGATCGACGGGCTCGGGCCCGAGGGGCTGCAGGCGCAGGAGGAGCTGGGGCTGTTCATGGGCGGGCTCGACGCGGAGGCCTCTAAGTTCGACGAGAAGCTTGCGGCTCGTAAGGCGCGGATGGCTGCGCGGGCGGCTGGGTGAGGTTCGGTCCCCTTCGCGGGGAAGCGGTGCGGTTTCGCCTGGGGCGGGTGCGGTTTCGCCGTGGGCGGGTGCGGGTGGGCTGTGGCTGGTCGCGCAGTTCCCCGCGCCCCTCAATGGGCGGTTGAGCCGAGGTTTGCCGGAGAGCCACTGCCCCGTTGCGGCCTTGGTCTGCGCCCACGCGGCGGAGCCGCAGGTTGATACAGGCCCGCGCCCCTCAATGGGCGGTTGAGCCGAGGTTTGCCGGAGAGCCACTGCCCCGTTGCGGCCTTGGTCTGCGCCCACGCGGCGGAGCCGCAGGTTGATACAGGCCCGCGCCCCTCAATGGGCGGTTGAGCTGAGGTTTGCCGGAGAGCCACTGCCCCGTTGCGGCCTTGGTCTGCGCCCGCGCGGCGGAGCCGCAGGTTGATACAGGCCCGCGCCCCTTGAGTCAGGGGCGGTTGGGCCGAAGGCTGGCCGGAGAGCCACCGCCCGGTTGCGGCACCGGTTTGCGACCGCGCGGCGGAGCCGCAGGTTGATACAGGCCCGCGTTCCTTCGAGGGTGGGGCGGTGGGTCAGCTGGGGGTGCGGCGGAGGTGTAGGCGTTCTTTTTCGGAGAGGCCGCCCCAGACGCCGAAGCGTTCGTCGTGGGTGAGGGCGTATTCGAGGCAGGCCGCGCGGGTGTCGCACATGCCGCAGATCCGCTTGGCCTCGCGGACCGAGCTGCCGGGCTCGGGGAAGAAGAAGTCCGCCCCGGTCTGCGCGCACAGGGCCTGGGCCTGCCAGGCGGGGCCGGTCGGGGAGAGCGTGTCGGTGTGCATGGACGAGATCGTGCCGCGCGGCGCGAAACGTTCGATCAACGCCTCATCAACGCGACGGGCCCGCAGCCACGGCGCGCGTTGATGATGCACCCCGTGCCCGCCCGTGCGCACGGCGGCGCGCGGTTGTCGGTGGGCGGTGGAAGACTCGGCAGTGGAGGCGACCGTCCCCCGCCGAGGAGGCGATGATGCTCACCACCCGTTTCGTGCACGGCGCTCCGAACTGGCTCGAGGTCGGCGCGCCGGACATCGACGCGGTCGCGGCCTTCTACGGCGGACTGTTCGGCTGGCGGTTCGTGCCGGCGGGGCCCGAGGCCGGCGGGTACGGGTTCTTCCAGCTCGACGGCAAGACCGTGGCCGGCGGCATGCGGACCGCACCGGAGCAGGGACCGCCGGCCTGGACCGTGTACTTCCAGAGCCCGGACGCCGACGCCACCGCCGAGACCGCGCGGCAGGCGAACGGCGGGGTGCTGGCCGAGCCGGTGGACGTCATGGACCAGGGCCGCATGGCGGTCCTCGCGGACCGGGCGGGTGTGCCCTTCGGCGTCTGGCAGCCGGGGCGGACCAAGGGCGTGGACCTGGTGCAGGCGCCCGGCTCACTGTTCTGGCTGGAGCTCTACACCCCGGACATCGCCGCGGCGGCCGGTTTCTACCACCGGGTGCTGGGCTGGGAGACCGCCTCCGTCACCTACCCCGGCGGCATCTACACCTGCTTCAACCCGGCGGGTCAGAGCGAGGACACCATGTTCGCGGGCCTGGTGCCGCTGGACGAGGACCCGTCCGAGGCCCGTTCGGACCCGTACTGGCTGCCGTACATCGAGGTGACGGACACCGACGCGGTGGTCGCCCGAGCCGAGGAGCTGGGCGGGACCGTGCGGATGCCGCCGACCGATCTCCCGGAGGTCGGCCGGATCGCCAAGCTCGCCGACCCGTCCGGTGCCCGTTTCGCCGTCATCAGGAGCGTGCCGCCCTCCTAGGGCCCTTCGGTGCGTGCGATCGGCGTGCGGTGCGGAGGGTCATGTGGCGGAGCCACCTGGCCCTTCGCGCCGTGCGGCTGGGGTAGCTCCCGCGCCCTTGAGGCAGGGGGAGTGCGTGCCGGGCGTCGCGACGCCGCGGAGATCCGTCAGAAGGGCCCCAGGGCCTGGCCACCTCTACGCGCTCGCCCGGTGGATCAGGGTCGTCGGGAGCACCGTGCCGGGTGGGGGGGTCCCGGCGCCAGCGAGGCGGGTCAGGAGCAGACGGGCCATGAGGCGGCCCATCTCCTCTATGGGCTGGCGGACGGTCGTCAGGGGCGGGTCGGTCTGCTCGGCGAGCGGCAGCATGTCGTCGAAGCCGACCACGGCGACGTCCTCGGGCACCCGCCGCCCCCGCTCACGCAGCACCCGCAGGGCGCCGGCCGCCGACAGGTCGTTGGCGGCGAAGACGGCGTCCAGGTCCGGGCGGCGGTCCAGCAGCTCCCGCATCGCCCGTTCCCCGCCGCCCGGCGTGAAGTCGCCCGCCGCGATCAGGCCCGGGCCGGGCTCCCCCGCCGTGTCCCGGTAGCCGTCCAGGCGGTCCGCCGCGGACGTCTGGTCCAGCGGGCCGGTGATGTGCGCGATCCGGGTGCGGCCGAGCCCGGCCAGATGCCGTACGGCGTCCCGCGCGCCGCCCCGGTTGTCGCTGTCGACGTACACCGTCCCCGGCCCGGCGCCCGGCGCGTCGCCCCAGCCGGGGCGGCC
The DNA here is from genome assembly GCF_042873115.1 of Streptomyces sp. NPDC005017. Classification (NCBI taxonomy): domain Bacteria; kingdom Bacillati; phylum Actinomycetota; class Actinomycetes; order Kitasatosporales; family Streptomycetaceae; genus Streptomyces; species Streptomyces sp. NPDC005017. The sequence goes on from NZ_JBIALD010000033.1 coordinate 48,419, forward strand.
GCCGAACACCGCGGGGACCCCGGCGTCCCGGATGAGTCCGGGCAGCGGGTCGTCCAGGTGCAGGGAGAACACCAGCGCGCCGTCGACATGTCCGCCCGCGAGATAGCGCCCGACCCGGCCGTGGTCCTCGGGCCCCTCGGTGAGCAGCAGCACGAGCTGGTTGTCGTGGGCCGTCAGCTCCTTGCTGATGCCGCGCAGTTGGAGCGCGAAGAAGGGGTCGGCGAAGACCCGGGTCTCGGGCTCGGCGATGACCACCGCGACGGCGTCGTGCCGCCGGGTCACCAGGCTGCGGGCGGCCTGGTTGGGGACGTAGCCCAGTTCCTCCACGGCCTGCCGGACCCGTCGGACGAGGGGTTCGCGCACGCCGTCGCCGCCGTTGACGACGCGGGAGACGGTGGCCCGTGACACCCCGGCGCGTTCGGCCACGGCCTCCAGGGTGGGGCGCGGCACGCTCTCGGTCACGGTCCGACTCCTCATCTGCGGCTCGCGGATCAGGATAGCCAGACGTCAGGACGCCTCGGGCCCCGGCTTCTTGGCCCGGCTGGGCTGCACCCGCTTCGGCTCGCCCGGCATCTTCGGGTACTCCGGCGGATAGGGCAGGTCGCCCAGGCCGTGGTCGTGCTCGTCCTTGGTGGCCAGCTCCAGCAGGGCCTCCAGGGAGAAGGCGTGGTCGTCCATGTCGGCGTGCACGTCGCCGACTTCGGCGAAACGCGCCGGCATCGTCCTCAGGTCGAAGTCGGCGGGGTGGACCTCACCGACCTCCTCCCAGCGCAGCGGCGCGGAGACCGGGGCGTGCGGGCGGGGCCGTACGGAGTAGGCGGAGGCGATGGTGCGGTCGCGGGCGGTCTGGTTGTAGTCGACGAAGATGCGCTCGCCGCGTTCCTCCTTCCACCACCTGACGGTGACCTGTTCAGGCATCCGGCGCTCCAGTTCGCGGCCCACCGCGATGGCGGCGCGGCGGACCTGGGTGAACGTCCAGCGCGGTTCGATCGGCACGAGGACATGCAGTCCGCGTCCGCCGGAGGTCTTGGGCCAGCCGCGCAGACCGCCGAACTCCTCCAGCACGGCGCGCAGTTCGCGCGCGGCGCGGACGGCGTCGCCGAAGTCGGTGCCGGACTGCGGGTCGAGGTCGATGCGCAGTTCGTCGGGCCGGTCGACGTCGGCGCGGCGGACCGGCCAGGGGTGGAAGGTGAGGGTGCCGTACTGGGCCGCCCACAGCACGGCGGCCTCCTCGGTGGGGCACATCTCGTCCGCGCTGCGCCCGCTGGGGAAGGTGATGTGGGCGGTGGGGATCCAGTCGGGCATGTTCTTCGGGGCCCGCTTCTGGAAGAAGAACTCGCCGTTCACCCCGTCGGGATAGCGCTCCAGGGTGGTGGGCCGGTCGCGCAGGGCGCGCAGGATGCCGGGGGCGACGGCCTGGTAGTAGCGGGCGAGGTCCAGCTTGGTGTAGCCGGGCTCCGGGAAGAAGATCTTGTCCGGGTTGGACAGCCGTACGGTCCGCCCGGCCAGTTCCAGTTCCACCGCTGCGCCCATGCGGCCACCGTAGGCGCGGCGCGTGGACCTCGCACACCGGGCGCATGCGGGCGGCCGCGCGCAGAATCGGACCATGGACCTGCCGGTGATGCCGCCCGTGAAGCCGATGCTCGCCAAGCCGGTGGCGAAGATCCCGCCGGGGATGCACTACGAGGCCAAGTGGGACGGCTTCCGGGCGATCGTGTTCCGTGACGGCGCCGAGGTGGAGCTGGGCAGCCGTACGGGCAAGCCGCTGACCAGGTACTTTCCCGAGCTGGTGGGGGTGCTGCGGGAGCGGGTGCCGCGGCGGTGCGTACTGGACGGGGAGATCGTGATCGTCCGGGAGGGGCGGCTGGACTTCGACGCGCTCACCGAGCGGATCCATCCCGCCGACTCCAGGGTGCGCACCCTGGCCGAGCGCACCCCGGCCTCGTTCGTCGCCTTCGACCTGCTGGCGCTCGACGACGAGTCGCTGCTCGACACGCCGCTGACCGACCGGCGGGCGCTGCTCGCCGGGGCGCTCGCCGAGGCGACCCCGCCCGTGCACCTGGCACCGGCGACGACCGATGTGGATCTCGCGCGGAGCTGGTTCGAGCAGTACGAGGGCGCGGGGCTGGACGGCGTCATCGCCAAGCCGCCCGCGGGGCGCTATCTCCAGGACGAGCGGGCCATGTTCAAGATCAAGCACGAGCGGACGGCGGACGTCGTCGTGGCCGGCTACCGCTTCCACAAGAGCGGCCCGATCGTCGGCTCGCTGCTGCTCGGGCTCCACGACGACCGGGGCGTCCTCCAGCACGTCGGGGTGTCGGCGGCGTTCCCGATGAAGCGGCGCGCCGAGCTGGTCGAGGAGCTGGAGCCGCTGCGCATGGACGACGCCACCGGGCATCCGTGGGCGGCCTGGTCGGACGAGACCGCCCACGAGTCGGCCCGGCTGCCGGGGGCGCCGAGCCGCTGGTCGGGCGGGAAGGACCTGTCCTGGGTGCCGCTGCGTCCGGAGCGGGTGGCGGAAGTCGCCTATGACCATCTGGAGAACGGGGCCCGTTTCCGCCACACCGCCCGCTTCCGCCGCTGGCGCCCCGACCGCACACCGGACAGCTGCACCTACGCCCAGCTGGAGGAGCCGGTGCGCTACGACCTCGCGGAGATCCTCGGCGAGAAGGCCTGAGTCAGGGCGTCATCAGCACCTTCACCGCGCCGTCGCTCTTGTGCTGGAACATCTCGTACGCCCGCGGCGCCTCGTCGAGCGGCAGCCGGTGGGTGGCGAAGTCGTCCACGCCCAGCGGGTCCTCGTCGGTGAGGTAGGGCAGGATCTCGTCGCTCCAGCGGCGTACGTTCGCCTGGCCCATGCGGATCTGGAGCTGCTTGTCGAACATCGTGAGCATCGGCAGCGGGTCGGCCATACCGCCGTAGACACCGACCAGGGACAGGGTGCCGCCGCGCCGGACCAGGTCGATCGCCGTGTAGAGGGCGGCGAGCCGGTCCACGCTGAAGCGTTCCGCGAAGGGGGCGCCGAGCTTCCTGGGCAGCAGGCTCGCGGCCTGCTGGGCGAGGCGGGCGGCGGCGCTGCCGTGCGCCTCGGTGCCGACGGCGTCGACGACGGCGTCCGGGCCGCGCCCGTCGGTCTCCTCCCGGATCGCGGCCACCAGTTCCTTCTCGTCGGCGTAGTCCCGCAGGTCGTACGTCTCCACGCCCCGGGCCTTCGCCCGGCGCAGCCGCTCGGGGACCAGGTCCACCCCGAACACCCGCTCCGCGCCGCGCACCCGGGCGATCCGGCAGGCCATGTCCCCGATGGGGCCGAGACCGAGCACGGCGAGGGTGCCGCCCGGCGGGACGTCCGCGTAGGCGACGGCCTGCCAGGCGGTGGGCAGCACGTCGGAGAGGTAGACGAACCGGTCGTCGGGCGGGCCCTCGGGGACCTTGATGGGCCCGAACTGGGCCTGTGGAACGCGCAGGTACTCGGCCTGGCCGCCGGGCACCGCGCCGTAGAGCCGGGTGTAGCCGAAGAGTGCGGCGCCCATGCCCTCCCCGGTGACCTGGGTGGTCTCGCACTGGGTGGGCAGTGCGTTCAGGCACATCCAGCAGCCGCCGCAGGCGATCTGGAACGGCACGACCACGCGGTCCCCCGCACTGAGGTCGGGCACGCCCGCGCCGACCTCCTCGACGATGCCCATGGGCTCGTGGCCGATGATGTCACCCGGCGTCATGAACGCCGTCAGCACCTCGTACAGATGCAGGTCGGAGCCGCACAGCCCGGTCGAGGTGATCCGCACGACCGCGTCCGTGGGCTCCTCGATCCGCGGGTCGGGCACCTCCTCCACCCGGACGTCCCGCCGGCCCTGCCAGGTCACAGCCTTCATCGCCCGCTCCTCTCCGTTCGTCGTGGGCAGGCCCTCGCCCGGGTACCCGGGGCGTCACCGGCGAACCGGGCGTGGGCCGATCGGCCGATTCCCGGTGACCGAGGAGAGGGATACGTGGCCCGCCGCGGCGCCCCGCCGGGTATGGCCTGCGATGACCTGATGGGCGCACAATCGATGACACAGGACTGAGCGGGTGGCCACGGTGGGCATGGAACACAGGACGCGCACGCGCCGCGGTACGGCACCGGCCCTGCTGGCCGCCGTCATGACGGCCTCCCTGGCCGCGGGCTGCACCTCCGGGGGCGGCACCCCCGACGACGGACGCGCCCCGGCCGACCCCTCGACGCCGTCCACGACGGCCACCGGCTCCGTCCTCGCCGTGAAGATCGACAACGCCCGGCTCGCCCGCCCGCACACCGGGCTGAACAGCGCGGACATCGTCTACGTCGAACAGGTGGAGAGCGGCCTGAGCCGGCTGATGGCGGTGTACGCGAACACGCTGCCGGCCGATGTCGGCCCGGTGCGCAGCGCCCGGGAGACGGATCTGGAGCTGCTGCGCCAGTTCGACGAGCCGACGCTCGCCTACTCCGGGGCGCAGCGCAAGCTGATGCCGCTGATCGACGCGGCCCCGCTGCGGGCCGAGCCGCCGGGCCACACCTCCGGCGCCTACTACCGGGGCACGGGCCGCCCGGCCCCGCACAACCTCTATGTGCGCCCCGCCGGCCTGCTGCCCGCCGCGCCGGGCGCCTCCGCCCTGACCACCGGCTTCAGCTACGGCGCCGCGCCCTCGGGCGGCCGGGCGGACACCTCGGAGACGGTGAGCTATCCGGCGGCCCGCTTCACCTTCACCTGGTCCCCCGGCCGGAACGGCTATCTGGTCGCCATGGACGGCACGAGCGCCACCACGACCGACGCCGGACCGCCAGCGCCCGCGACGGTCGTCGTGCAGTACGTGGCAGTGCGCGAGTCCGCCTTCCACGACTTCCTCGGCAACAACACGCCCTTCACCGAGACGGTCGGCAGCGGCCGGGCCAAGGTGCTGCGCGACGGCAGGGCCTACGACGCGACCTGGTCCCGCCCGACCGCCGAGGACGGCACCCTGTTCACGGGCGGCGACGGTGAGCAGATCGACTTCGCCCCGGGCCAGGTCTGGGTGGTGTTCGCCGAGGGCCCTTCTGAGGGATCTCCGCGGGAGTAGGAGCGGCGTTCGGTGCGTGCGATCGGCGTGCGGCGCGGAGGGTCATGTGGCGGAGCCACCTGTCCCTCCGCACCGTGCGGCCGGGGGCACCTCCCACACCCTTGAGGCGGTGGGGGATGGCGTGCCGGGCGTCGCGACGCCGCGGAGATCCGTCAGAAGGCCATAGGCCTGACGGCCCTTGACCCCGTCCGGCCGGTCAGCCCGGTCAGCGCTGTCCCGGCACCTTCTGGAGCGCCGTGCGCGCCTGGCTCACCAGACCGTCGGCGCCGCAGGAACGGGCCAGGGACAGACCGCGGTTGAGCTCGGTGACCGAGCCGACCGTGATGCCGTACTCGATGCGCGCGGCCGCGTGCTCGTACTGGCAGGGCGAGGCCTCCAGATAGGTGACGGCCTGCGCGGCGAGCCGGGCCCTGGCCGGGCCGGTCTCCAGGGCGGCGGCGCGGCGCAGGGCCTCGCCGATCGCGGTGTCCGTGCCGAAGCGCTCGGCCTGCCTGCGGGCGTCGGCGGCCAGCCGGGCGGCACGCGCCGGGTCCTCGGCGGCGAGAGCGCCCGCGAGGTCGACGGTCCAGGGCGCGAGGACGGGGTTGTGCCCGCCCCGGGCGGCGGCCGCCTTCTCGGCCTCGCCGAGTTCGTTGATCCCTTCCTTCGTACGGCCCACCGCGAGCAGCAGCCGGCCGCGCACGGAGCGGGTGTCCGGCAGCACGATGGTGGAGGGGTAGGGCGGGGCGAAGCCGTACCGCTCGGCGAGCGACCAGGCCTCCTCGACATGGCCGCGGGCCAGCAGGGTGTCGACGAGTCCGCAGGTGGCCGACCAGTACAGGGGCAGTCCGCGGCCGACTCGTTCGGCGAGGCGCAGGGACTCGCGCAACACCTTCTCGGCGTCGCGCAGTTGGCCGCGGCGACGGTAGGCGAGCCCCAGGAAGGCGTTGGCCAGGGCGAGATGGCCGCCGCTCCAGCCGGCCGAGGTGTAGGCGCGCAGGGCCTCGGAGAACAGGCTCTCGGCGCGGTCCAGCCGGTCGGAGTAGGCGTAGGAACTGCCGAGCATCATCAGCAGTTCGATGCCCCACTCGGTGTCGGTCCAGCCGAGGCCGGGCGCGAGGCGGCCGTTGACCAGGGCGCGGTCGCAGAGCTCGACGACCTCCTCGGCGTTCTCGCCGTGGGTCATGGCGTCGAAGGCACGCAGGATGAGCAGGGCGCGCTCGGAGTTGTCGCGGCCGGTGCAGGTCGCGGCGAGCCGGCCGAGCCGCTCGGAGCGTCCCGGGGAGGCGGCCTCACCCGCGTAGATGCCCTCCCACATGTACTGCACGGCCTGGAGCCGCATCCGGGTGGGCCCGTCCTCCTGCCGGGCGGCCTCCGCCTCGACGGTACGGACGGCCTGGTCGAGCTGGTCGTTGTGGAGCAGGGCCTGGGAGAGGCGGTAGACGGCGTCCACGCGTTCGCCGCCGTCCAGACCCGGCATGGCGAGCGCGGCCTGGAGATGGCCGATGGTGGTCGCGGGCGCGGTGAGCAGGGTGGCGCAGCCGAGTTCGAACAGCAGCCGGGCGTGCACCTCCTGGCGGGGCGGCTCGTCCAGCGCGCGTTCCAGGCAGCGGCGGGCGGCGTCCGGGGCGCCGACGGCGAGGTGTTCGGCGGCTGCCTCGCGCAACTGCTCGACGAGGTCGGCGTCGTGGTCCGGGTGGACCCGGAGCAGATGGCGGGAGGCCGCGGCGGCGCCGAGCCCGGAGTCCGTGACGACCTGGGCGGCGATGCCGTGCATCGCGGTGCGCAGGCCGTCGGGGATGGAGTTGTAGACGGCGGAGGCGATCAGCGGGTGGACGAACTCCAGCTCCCCGTCCTCGGGTTGGGTGGACGCCGGGTCGGGCTCGGTCAGGATGCGGGCGTTGCGCAGGAGTTCGGCGCAGCGCCCGGCCTCGTCGTACGCCATGGTGGCCAGGCGGGCGACCAGGTCGACGGTGATGCCGGTGCCGAGGATGGCGGCCGCCCAGGCGAACCGGGTCGCCTCGACGCCGAGTCCCTCCAGCCGGGCGACCAGGCCGCCGCCGCGTGCCGTGCGGTTCAGGGCGCGCAGTTCACCCGCCGAGGCGTCGGTCGGGTCCAGTTCGCTGTCCTGGACCTTGGCGAGGAGTTCGACGGTCTCGTAGGGGTTGCCGCCGGTGACGGCCCAGACCTCGCGGCAGAACGGGGCGTCGGCGTGGGCGCCGAGGGCGAGCCGGGTGAGGCCGGCCGCGGCCTCCGGGGTGAGCGCGCTGAGGCTGGTGACCGGGCCGCTCGCGGCGGCGACGGCGTCGAGGTGACGGGCGCTGTCGCCGGCCACGTCACCGGGCCTGTGGGCGACGATCACCAGGACGGACAGGTCGTCGAGGCGCTCGGCGAACGCGGCGAGCCAGCGCAGGGTCTCCTGGTCGGCCCAGTGGGCGTCGTCGATCAGCAGGACGAGCGGCCACTCCCTGCGGGCGAGGCGGCGCACGGCGGCCACGAGTCCGTCGCACACGCCCTGCGGGTCGGCCTGACGCTCGGTCGGCTCCGCTATGCCGAGGGCGGGCCCCGCGATGTCGTGCCAGTCGCCGAGGTACTCGCGCGCCTCCTCGGGCAGCAGCGAGACAAGGGCCGGCTGGAGGAGCTGGCGGACGACGTTGAAGGGGACGGACCTCAGGGTCTCGCCGCCGCGCGCGGACCAGACCGTGCAGCCGCGCTCCTCGGCGATGCGGCGGGCCTCCTGGAGCAGGGCTGTCTTGCCGAGCCCCGCCTCGCCGCGGAACACCAGCAGTCTGCCCGCCGACGACCGGTCGGAGCACAGGGTGCCGACCGCCTCCGTGATGGCGGCGACTTCCTCGTCGCGCTCCCACAGGGAGGCCGAGGCGGCCGCAAGGGGCCGTACCTCCGTCATCCCGCTACCTCCCCATGTCGCCCGGACGACGTACAGACCTCGAGCCTAGCCGTACGGCGGCACTGGTGGAGGCGGGTCAGGTCAGCTCCTCCCGGGAGAGGGGACGGGCAGGGCGCCGGGTGACGCGAGCGGCGCGAAAGGATGTCAGCGGGCGGCGGTGGACGGGGAGTTGCCACCGATTCGCAGGTGAACCGCCGTGTGTGCACCGGTATCGACCGGTTCTCGTCCGTGTTCCGGGCCCTCTCATCGGGATCTCACGGTCGCCTCATACGGTGGGGGTATGACGCAGGTGACTCCCCCCGGGTGGTACCCCGACCCCGGGCAGAAAAGTGACGGTCCCGCCACCGAGCGCTGGTGGGACGGCGGGGCGTGGACGGAGCGGACCCGTCCCACGGGATCGGCCGCGCCCTGGGGGCCGCCGGCGCCGTCGGCGGGCGGGGCGTACGCGGCCCCGGCGGGCTACCCGGGAGCCCCGGCCCAGCACGGCCATCCCGGCCAGCAGGGATATCCGGGTGCTTATCCGGGGGCTCCGGGCGCGGGCTATCCGGGATACCCCGGTCAGCCCGGCCAGCCGGGGTATGCGGGCTATCCCGGGTATCCCGGCGCGGCGCCCGCCCCGCAGCGGCGCGGGCTGCGGACCGGGATAGCGGTCGGTGTCGCCGCCGCGGTGCTGGCGAGCATCGGCGTCGGCGTGTTCGTGCTGACCAAGGACGACGGCGGGAGCCCGTCCCGGGCGGACTCGCAGGGGCAGGACGGCCGTCCCGGGCCGTTCGGCGAGGACGGCTCCGGCGGGCCGGACGACCGGTCGCCCTCGCCCGAGGCGCCCCGCTCCCCCGAGGACGAGGACCCGGAGCGCGGCCTGCCCGAGGTGCCGGGCGGCGGCACCCTCCAGGACCCGCTGAACGGGATCAGCATGCCGGTGCCGCAGGGCTGGTCCGGGCGGACGAACCGGGCCGGGGCCGCGATGGGCTCGGACGACACCTACGACTGCCCCGGCACACCGGACCAGCTGTGCACCAAGGGCGGCGCGTACTCGGCGGCGGCGGAGGACCTCGGCGCCACCGGGACCACGCCCGAGGCGATCGCCAAGAACGACATCGCGAGGAACGCCGCGGAGTCCTACGGGAACAGCTACGGCAGGATCACCTCGCATCAGGAGCTGCTCTCGAAGGCGGTCACCGTGGCCGGCCAGAAGGGCTATCTGGTGCGCTGGAAGGCTGTCACGAGCAAGGGGTCGGACGGCTACGTCCAGTCGCTGGTCTTCCCCTCGCCCGCCGACCCCGAGAACGAGATGATCATCGTCCGCTTCGGTCTGGACACCGACCAGAAGCTGTCGATCATGGACGAGATCACCGCGGGCATCAAGAAGTTCTCGGGCGGCACCGGCAGCGGGCAGAACGTCTGACCCGCCCGGGGCCCGCCGGGCACGACGGCCGGGAGCGGAACCCCACCGGCCCGGACGTACGGCGGCCGGGAGGGGAACGGGCCGGTCCCCGGCGCACGACGGCCGGGAGCGGGAACCCCGCCGCCCCGGACGTACGACGGCCGGGAGGGGCGCCTCTCCGCTCCGGAGGCACCCCACCCGGCCGGGGGGTGCGCGCCGCCCCCGTCCCCACGGTGCGGCGCGGCCGGGCCACCGTCCAGTCATCCCATGGACGGCGCCCGGGTCTTCAGGTGAGACCGAGCACGGGCAGTACCGCGGCCTCCACGAACCGGACCAGGTAGTCCGAGTCGGCGTACTCCCCCTCGATGACCGGCCGGGCCCGCAGCACCCCGTACATCTGCGCCGGGATGTACTCCAGCGCGGGATGGTCCGCGGGGACCTCGCCCCGTTCGACGCCGCGCCGCAGGATCTCCCGCAGCGCGTCGATCTCCGGGTCCACGAGCGCCTCGCGCAGCGCCTGCTGGAGTTCGCGGTCCTGCATGACCGCGTGGCCCAGGGCCTGGAGCAGACCCTGGTCCTTGTCCGAGGAGTCGCCCGCGGCCCGCGCCGCCCGGCGCAGGTCCTCGGCGAGCGAGCCGGTGTCGATCCCGGCGAACCGCACCTCACGGCAGGAGCGCAGGGCCGCCGCCACGAACTGCGGCTTGGTCCGCCACTGCCGGTACAGCGTGGACTTGCTGCACCTGGTGCTCGCGGCGACGCCCTCCATGGTGACGGAGTCGTAGCCGCACGCGCGGATCTGTTCCAGGACGGCGTCGAAGAACTCCTGCTCACGCTCCCGCGTCAGCTTGGAGCGGCGCGAGGCGACCTGATCGGGCCGGTCCGCGGCCTGCGACGTCATCGGCACTTCCTCTCGCTCCAGCGGCCTTCGAGCCCCTGTCGGCAGTGTGGGATCCAGTGTGACTCATGCCCTGCGATACGCCAGTGTACCGGTACGCGTCCGTATCGGTACACTGCCGTATCGGTACAGTCCCGTATCGGTACGTCTCAGTATCGGAACGCCGACGTATCGCCGAGTCCGGGCCCGTCCCGCGGCTCGTTCGCACCACTGTCACCGAAGGGGCGGGGCATGAAAGCAGGCACCGAGCCCGACCGAGCGGAGCCCGACGGGGCCGCCCGGCCGCCACTGCTGCGCGAGATCCTGCTCGTCGCGGGGCTGTTCCTCGTCTACAAGCTCGGACGGCAGCTCGCCACGGGCCACACCGAGGCGGCCTTCCGCAACGCGCACACCGTGTGGGACCTGGAGCGCGTCCTCCGCCTGCCGGGCGAGGGCGCCGTGCAGTCCGCGCTGCTGCACGGCGACACCCTCGTGCACACGGCCAACGTCTACTACGCGACCGTGCACTTCCCGGCCACCGCCGCCTTCCTGGTCTGGCTCTATCTGCGCCGCCCCGCGCACTACGTCTGGGCCCGGCGCGTGCTCGCCGCGCTCACCGCGGCCGCCCTGGCGCTGCACCTGGCGTTCCCGCTCGCCCCGCCCCGGATGCTCACGGCGACCGGCCTGGTCGACACGGCCCGGGTGTACGGGCCCTCGGTGTACGGCCCGCCGCAGACCGACACGCTCTCCAACCAGTTCGCGGCGATGCCCTCGCTGCACTTCGGCTGGGCGCTGATGCTCGCTATCGGCCTGATCGTGGCGACCCGGTCGCGGCTGCGGTGGCTGTGGCTGCTGCATCCACTGCTGACCCTGCTGGTCATCGTCGGCACCGCGAACCACTACTGGCTGGACGCGCTGGTCGCGGCCGCCCTGCTGGGCCTCGCGCTCGCGCTGGTGCACGCGCCCCGGCGCACCGCCACCACCACGGACCGGGGCGCCGCGGACCTCGCTCCCGCCGAGGACGGCGCGCTCGTCGGGGCGGGCCGATGAGCACCGCGTTCGGCCTCGCCGTCCTGCTGTCGCTGTTCTCCGCCCTCGCCTACGCCGCCGCGGCCGTCGCGCAGGAGCGGCTCGCCGCCCGCTCCCGGGGCACGGGGGTGCTGCGGCTGCTGGGCAGCGTGAGCTGGTGGGGGGCCGTGGGGCTGAACGCCTCCGCCGCGCTGCTGCACGTGGTGGCCCTCAAGTACGGGCCGCTGACCGTGGTGCAGCCGCTGGGCGCGCTCACCCTCGTCGCGGCGGTGCCGCTGGGGGCGCGGGTCGCGGGCCGGCGGGTAAGCGCCGCCGAGTGGCGGGGCACGGCCTTCACCCTGACGGGGCTCGCCGCGCTGCTGGCCACGGCGTCGGGCCCGGCGCCCGACGATGTGCTCAGCCCGGTGGAGGCGGTGGCCGTCGCGGGGACGACGGCCGCGCTGATCGGCCTGCTGTCCCGGCCCGGCGCCCGGCCGGGCCTGCGGCACGCGACCGCGTCCGGTCTCGCCTCCGGGGTCGCCTCGGCACTGACCCAGACGGTGACGGTGGCCGCCACCGACCGCTCCGGCCCGCTGCTCAGCCTTCAGGTGATCGGGGTCGCGGTCCTCGTCGCCGCGCTCGCGGCCGGCGGCCTGCTGCTGTCGCAGACCGCCTACAAGGGCGGCCTCGGGGCGCCCCTCGCCGTGGTCACCCTGGCCAATCCGGTGGCGGCCGCGCTGATCGGCCTCTCCCTGCTGGGCGAACGTCTCCGGGGCGGGCCGACGGGCCTGCTCCTGGCCCTGGCCGGGGCGGGGCTGGCGGCCTGGGGCGTGGTGCTGCTGTCGCGGGGGGCGCCGGGGCGTGAGGAGGGTGTCGTGGAACCGGCTCCGGCTCCGGGTCCGGTTACGGGCGAGGCGGTGGACTTCGGCCTCGCCGCCGCGGGCGCGGGTGCGGGTGCGGCGGGGACGCGGGGCGCGGGGCGGGCCGGCGCGGCCCGTGCGGCGGCCGTGCGCGGGCCGGGGACCGGCGGGGCTGCACGGCGGTCCGCGCCCGGCGCGGCGGCCTGGCGCGCTCCGGTGCCGGAGGCACCGGGGGTGCAGGGCGTGCCGTCCGTGCCCTCGCTGCCAGGGGTGCCGGGGGCCGTACCGCTTCCGCGCGCCCGCTCCTGGCGGAGCCGTCGGCGGCACGCGCCGGCCGCGCACGCCAAGGAGTCGGCGGACGCGGGGCTGGTGGCCTGAGACGGACACCGGGTCCGTGACGGGGAACGGAGCGGACACCGGGTCCGTTCCCCGGGACGGACGTGCCCCGGCCTCGCGAGCCCCGGACGGAGGTGCTCCGGCCTCGCGGGCCCCGGCGGAGGTGCCCCGGCCTCACGGGGCCGGGGCACCTCCGTCGGGCGGGGAACGTCAGTCCGTCACGATCGCCGGGTCGCTGACGCCCGCGCGGCCGTTCTCGACATGGCCGACGAAGCGGCGCAGGAACGCCGGGTCGTCCGCGGAGGTGACGGTCAGGTCGTACCAGCGGCGGCTCGCCGCCAGGCCGAGGACGACCTTCAGGGTCGCGCCCGCGCGCACCTTGACGGTGCGCGGCCGGGCGCGGTAGCCGTCGACGACCTTCAACCGGGCGGTGGCCGCGCCCTCGTTGGTGAAGGTCAGTTCGAGGTCGTCACCGGCGTGCCGCGCGGTGACCTCGGGTCCGGCGGCCTTGCCCGGCCCGCGGAAGACGCGCAGGAAGCCGTTGGGGCCGTGCACGGTCAGGTCGTACGAGCCGCCCGAGTAGACCGTGTTCCAGGTGTCCGACAGGCTCTTGCCGGCCTCGGTGGTGTAGGTCCAGGGGCCGTCGGTGCGGTTGCCCCCGGTGACCCAGAAGGCCGCGCCGGCCCGGCTCCCCGAGGCGAAGGTGAGCGTGACCCTGCCGGTCGCCGGGTCGGTGGCGGCGTCGACGGCCGGGGCGTACCTCAGCGGGCGGGCCGGGCGAGAGCCGGGCTCCTGCCGGGGCAGGCTCGGGTCGGCGGGCGGGACCGGCCGGTAGTCGGGGTGCCGCTCGCGGTCCTGCGGCTCGTACGCCTCGGTGTCCGGCAGCGGGGCCGGGCGGCTGTCCTTGCGGGAGAAGTCGAAGGCCGAGGTCAGGTCACCGCAGACGGCACGGCGCCAGGGCGAGATGTTCGGCTCGCCCACGCCGAAGCGGCGCTCCATGAAGCGGATCACCGAGGTGTGGTCGAGGGTCTCGGAGCAGACGAAGCCGCCCTTGCTCCACGGCGAGACGACCAGCATCGGCACCCGGGGGCCGAGGCCGTACGGTCCGGCGGGGCGCCGGCTGTCGCCGGGGTAGAGGTCGAGCGAGACGTCGGCCGTGGACCTGCCCTGGGCGGCGTTCCTCGGCGGCAGCGGCGGCAGCATGTGGTCGAAGAAGCCGTCGTTCTCGTCGTACGTGATGAACAGGGCCGTCTTCGCCCACACCGCCGGGTTGGAGGTCAGCGCGTCGAGGACCTGCGCGATGTACCAGGCGCCGTAGTTCGAGGGCCAGTTGGAGTGCTCGGAGAACGCCTCGGGGGCGGCGATCCAGGAGATCTGCGGCAGTTCGCCGGCCTGGACGTCGGCGCGCAGCCGGTCGAAGTAGCCGTCGCCGTTCTTGACGTCGGTGCCGGTGCGGGCCTTGTCGTACCAGGGGTCGCCGGGCTGGGCGTTGCGGTACTTGTTGAAGTACAGCAGGGAGTTGTCGCCGTAGTTGCCGCGGTAGGCGTCGGAGATCCAGCCCCAGGAGCCGGCCGCGTCGAGGCCGTCGCCGATGTCCTGGTAGACCTTCCAGGAGACGCCGGCCGCCTCGAGGCGCTCGGGGTAGGTCGTCCAGTCGTAGCCGAGCTCGTCGTTGCCGAGGACCGGGCCGCCGCCCTTGCCGTCGTTGCCCGTGTGGCCCGACCACATGTAGTAGCGGTTCGGGTCGGTCGAGCCGATGAAGGAGCAGTGGTAGGCGTCGCAGACCGTGAAGGCGTCGGCGAGGGCGTAGTGGAACGGGATGTCCTCGCGGGTCAGATACGCCATGGTCGTGGTGCCCTTGGCGGGCAGCCACTTGTCGTAGTCGCCGCCGTTGTACGCCTGCTGTCCGTCGGTCCAGCCGTGCGGGAGTCCCTCCAGGAACTGCATGCCGAGGTCGTCGGCCTCCGGGTGGAAGGGCAGCACCTCGCGGGTGCCGTCGCTCTGGTGCCACACCGACTTGCCGTTGTCGAGCCGCACGGGGTGCGGGTCGCCGAAGCCCCGGACGCCGCGCAGCTTGCCGAAGTAGTGGTCGAACGAACGGTTCTCCTGCATCAGGACGACGATGTGCTCGACGTCCTCGATGGTGCCGCAGCGGTGGTTGGCCGGCAGGGCGGCGGCCCGCTCGATGCTGCTCGACAGAGCGGTGAAGGCCGTGGTGGCACCCGCGACCTGGAGGAATCGGCGCCGGTTGACTTCGGGCATGGGTGAGGGACCTCTCGTGCTGACGGGAGTTGAACCGGCCGGGCCGTGACGGAATGCGCGCGAATGGAGTGTTCCAAGAGCACCAAACGTCAGGGAAGGGTGCGGTGGCGCCCGCGTGAAAGTCGTCGGTACGAGAGATGCGCGAAACGGCGGGATCAGGTCACCGGCGATACGGCGGTGCCGGGCGGCGGCGCGCGAGGGGAGCCGGTGCGGCGCGCGGGGGTGTCCGTGGAGCGCGGACGGCACGGCGGAGGCGGCGGGGAGCTCCGCGTCCTCGCGCGCGGGTGCGGGTCCCGGGAGCTGACCGGGCGCCGTCGGTGACCTGAACGCCGACGGTGCCCGGTCAGCCCTCGGGGGCGGGGACCACCGTGAGGTGACCCGCCGTGCGGCGGACCCGCGGCGCGCTGCCACGGTTTCCGGCGGGACGGCGGCCGCGCAGGACCAGGGTCAGGCGGGTGCGGTCCATGTCCCGCAGGGTCCTCGGGGTCTCGTCGACGATCCGGCAGTCGGTGGCGCCCCAGCGGGGGTCGGGGTGGAGCAACGGCCTGACGGAGCCGTCGTGTTCGAGGGCCGTCTCGCCCATCGCGCGCACCCAGTGCGGCAGGCCCTGGCGGTAGGCGGCCTCCATGAAGGGGTCCTGGGCGATGTCCCGGCGCACCGCCTGAAGGGCGGGGTCGTGGCCGTTGCGCTCCAGGGCCGCCGCGAACTGGGCCAGCATCGGCAGGCACCACCGCGACTCGTGCTCACCGAGGACGGAGCCCGCGTCGGGGTGGAAGAGGACGAACCGCAGGAAGTTGTCCGCCGGCATGGCGGTCGGATGCGGCCCCACGCCACGGAAAAGTGACTGGAACGCACCGTTCGAGAGGAGCACGTCCCAGCGGTGGTCCACGATGAACGAAGGGAAGGGGACGGCCTCCACGAGCGCGGCGTAGTCCTCCAGATACTCCTGGGCCTGAGGACGGACGGGAGCGGACCGCGGTGCCGGCCGCTGCCCACCTGCCTGGTATGCCATCGGGAGGTCACCCCTCTTGCCTATGCGGCCTTCTCGCGGCGCACCGATCCTGCTTCGCCGACGGTAGGCATGTCAACTATCGTGGCATTCCACGACTGTTGACGGCTGAAATTGGCCACAGTTGTGGCGAGACCTGGATGTGAGTTCGAAGCACCCGCTACGCTCCGGGAAGTTCACGGAGACCACATGTGAGTTGGCTGTGCGAGACGTAGGAGACACGTCGGTGGCGGATGGCTACGAGGTTCCGGACGGCACGGCGTCGGCTGTCCTGCCGGCCGTCGTCGTCCGCGTCACCGCGCTGGCCGACCGGCTCGGCGTGCCGCACGCGGAGGTGTTCGACACGGGGCGGCTGTCCGTGGCCTCAGGGGTCCCCGAGCCCGTCGTGAAGGACCTGCTCCGGGGCCGCCCGGCGGGCGAGCCCGACGTACAGGCGCGCTTCCTCCAGCGCCTGGACCTGCTGCGCCGCACCCGGCTGAAGCCCAACGGGCGCAAGTACACCCAGCAGGAGATCGCCGACGGCGCGGGCATGTCCCGGCAGCAGGCCGGTGCGCTCATCAACGGCGACCGCCGGCCCACCATGGAGCACTGCGACGCCATCCAGCGGTTCTTCCGGGTGCACGCGGGCTTTCTGACCGCCGCGGACGTCGAGGCCCTGGCCGGTTCCCTCCAGCGCACCGAGCAGGACCTGCTCCAGAAGCTCGCCGACCGGGAACGGCAGGCGATGGCCGTCGCCCCCGAGGACCCGCTGGAGCGGCTGCTCCAGGACCACGGCGTGCGCGGGATCGCCTGGCGGGCCGCGCAACTGCCCACCGACCAGCACCGCGACAAGGTCGCGGAGTGGCTGGACATGCTCCTGGAGAGCGTCAAACGGCCCGAGTCGTGAGCCGGGGGAGGACTGTGGGCAACGCCCGGGAAATGCGCCGCCTGTGCGGCGGTCTGGTCGCGGAGCTGCGGCTGACCGCCCCCGTGGCACCCGTCGAGCTGTACACCGCGCTGTGCGAGGGCATGAGCCGGCGGCGCGGCCGCCCGGTGAAGCTGCGCATGGCCGCCTTCCCGCCCGGCACCGCCAGCGGCCTGTGGATCGACATGGCCGACCAGGACCTGGTGATCATCGAGGAGCGGACCGCCCCCGAGCATCAACTGGTCATCCTCGGACACGAGTTGTGGCACATGCAGGCCGAGCACGGCGGTCATCACGTGGAGGGCGCGGCGGTGGCGGCCCGGCTGCTGGACGACGCCGCCGACCTTCAGGCGACCGTACTCCGCGTGGCCGCCCGCAGCCGCTTCGAACTCGACGACGAGCGGGAGGCCGAGGAGTTCGGCATGCTGCTGGCGAGCAAGTGCCGCACGTGGCTGGCCGATTCGTCGGGCCGGGGCCCGCTGCGCCGCGACCGGCTGGCCGGCCGGATCGAGACCTCGCTGGGCTATCTGGGGCCGCAGGGCTGAGCGGGCTGCGGGACTGAGGGGCCCGCAGGGTTGACCGGGCGCGGGCTGAGCGTCCCGCAGGACCGAGCGGGGCGGCGGGGCCGTCTGGCCCCTTCGTCGTGTCGGGCGCCGCGACGCCACCGACATCCGCCGGAAGGGCCCCCGGCGCCCCGGGTGTGGCTTCGCGTCCGCTGAGCGGGCGAACCGGCGTGCGCTCCCACCGGTTTGTCAGTGCCTGCGTGCAAGCTGGAGGGTGCGTCACCGTGCCGCGGGGGCGTACGTGCCGTCAGGGCGCGTGACCGACCAGCCGACACGGGGAGAGCCGACCGATGCCCACGAGCCTCCTGACCGAACGGGAACGCACGGCCGTCCAGGCCTATCTGCGCCTGCTGCACACGGTCCGGGCCGCCTTCGACGCCGCCGACGGGCCACCGGGTGCGTCCCGGCCGCCGGTCGTCCCGCCGTCCGTCCTCGCCGAGGCCGAACAGGCGCTCGCCGCCGCGGGCCTGAGAGGGAACGAGGAGGAGTTCTTCGGGCTGCTGCAGAGCTGCCGCCCGCACGGGTGACACCGGGGGCGCGCCGCTGACGTCCGTACCGGCGCCCGGGGCCTCGGGCAGCCGTGTTCCTCGGGCCCGGGAGCCTCGGGCGGCCGCGCTCCTCGACGACGCCGGCGGCCGTCGAGGACCCGCGATCCTCAGGCCCCCCGGGGCGTCTCGCGCGGCAGGATCACGCGCGGGATGCCGGGGGGCTGCTCGCGGCGGCGCCACTCACGCGGGTAGCCCACCGAGACCTCCTCGAAGGGGACACCGTCCAGCACGGTGCTGCGGGGGATGTGCAGATGGCCGTAGACCATGGCGGCCACGTCGAAGCGGCGGTGCCAGTCGGCCGTCAGAGAGGTGCCGCACCACATGGCGAACTCGGGGTACCACAGCACGTCCATGGGATGCCGGTCGAGCGGGTAGTGGTTGATCAGCACGAACGGCAGGCCGTCCGACTCCTCGGCGAGCCTGCGCCCGGTCAGCTCCACGCGGGCCCGGCACCAGTCCTCGCGGGTGGGATAGGGGTCGGGGTGCAGCAGGTCCTCGTCGTTGCAGACGACCCCGGTCCCCCGGGCGTAGGCCAGGCCCTCCTCCTTGGTGGTGCAGCCGCCCGGCAGGAAGGTGTAGTCGTACAGCAGGAACAGCGGGGCCACCCGGACCGGGCCGCCCGGACCCTGCCAGACGGGGTAGGGGTCCTCGGGCGTGACCACGCCCAGCTCCCGGCAGAGGGCGACCAGGAACTCGTAGCGGGTGACACCGCGCAGGGTCACGGTGTCCTTGGGGTGGGTCCACAGCTCGTGGTTGCCGGGCACCCAGACGACCTTGCGGAAGCGCTCGGCGAGCATCGTCAGCGCCCAGCGGACGTCACGGACGGTCTCGGCCACGTCCCCGGCGACGACGAGCCAGTCGTCCGGGTGCTCCGGATACAGCTTCTCGACCAGTGCCCGGTTCTCCGGATACCCGATGTGCAGGTCGCTGATGGCCAGCAGCCGTCCGCTCCCGCCGGCCCTCGACGCCACCCGTCCGCCCTTCCTCCGCCGTCCACCGTCCGTGACTACGACAACACACTCCGCGCCCCGCCGACAAGGCGATCCCGGGACACCTCGACACCCTGCCCCGGACCGGTCGATCCGTAACACCGGCGTTGCACGCAGGACCCCTCGAAAGCCGTATGATCCCCCCAACACCACCGCCTCGAACTCCCTTCTCCAGGGCGGTTCGGTGTCCCTTCCTCCACCCTGCCCGGGCACGGGCCGCTCCGTCCTGCCCGCGAACCGTGAAAGGCGGCCTGCATGGTCTCTCGCGTACGCGTCTGGCTCAACCGCACGTACGCGGAGAACGTGTTCTTCATGGATCAGCTGCGGAGAAATCCCAGCGACCGGGCCGTCGAGATCCATGCCACGCACGGCGACCCGGACTCCCCCGTACTGGCCGCCGCCGACACCGCCGAACTGGAGCCGGAGGGCCTGTCCCCGGCCGCTTACGTCGAGTTCGCGCTCGACCAGTGCGCCCGGCGCGGCATCGACGTGTTCGTCCCCCGGCTGCACCAGTCGGCCATCGCGGCGCACCGGGCGGACTTCGAGGCGGTCGGCACGGCGCTGCTCGCGCCGACGCCGGAGGCGGTCACGGTCTTCGAGGACAAGATCGTCGCCTATGAGGCGGTGCAGGCCATCGGCGTGCCCGTGCCGCCGTGGTGGCGGGTGCGGTCGGCCGACGAACTCGTCGCCGCCGTACAGGAGTTGGAGGCAGGCGGACACAAGGCGTGCTTCAAGCCGGCCTCCGGCGCGGGCGGCGTCGGCTTCCGTGTGATCACCCGCGCGCCCTTCTCCCTGGTGCACCTCAACGGCTTCCCGAGCCCGTACGTCCATCTCGACCTGGTCCTCGAGGCGCTGCGCGCGGCGGAGGAGCCGGTGGACTGGCTGGTGATGCCGCGGCTGGAGCAGCCGGAGGTGTCGGTGGACTGCCTCACCGGCACGGACGACCGGGTGCGGCTGGCCGTCGGCAGGACCAAGAACGGGCGGCGGCGCGGGTTCACGCTCAACGAGCAGTGGCTGGGACCGGCCCGCAGGATCGCCGAGGGGTTCGGGCTGCACCATCTCTCCAACATCCAGTTCCGCATGCTCGGCGACGTCCCGGTGCTGATGGACGTCAACTCCCGGCCGGCCGGCGGGCTGCACCAGCTGTCCCTGTGCGGCATCAACGTGCCGTGGCTCGCCGTGCAGCTGGCGCTCGGGGAGGACCCGGGCGACGTGGTCCCGCCGTTCCTCGGGCAGGACTACTCGGTGGTGTCCGGGCCGCGGCCGCTGCGTCCGGTGACCCTGCCGCCGCAGCGGGCCGAGGAGACCGAGGTGCTGCTGCCCGCGGTTCCCGCGCAGCCCGTCGAGGCCGTGGAGAGCGCGGCGCAGGTCCTGCCGCTCTAGCCGCGCGGTCCGGTCGTCCGGGCGCCCGCCCCGCCGACCCGCCGCCACCCGCCCGGACAACCCGCCGCCACCCCGGACACACCCGCACCTCACCGGTATGGACCGATCCTGCAAGGGCTATTGACAGCTCGATTGGTCCATACCAACTTTGTCTGCGCACCATTCCGCACCTCTGTGCACTCCCGAACACCCCACTTTCCCCAGGGAGATCGCGTGCGCACCACGTTCCTGAACCGCTCCAGACGCAGAATTCTCGCGCTGTTCGGCGCCGTCGGCCTCGCGGTCGGCGGGGCCGTCGCCCTTCCCGGCACCGCCCACGCGGCGAACATCCTCTCCAACGCCGGTTTCGAGACGGGCTCCCTGTCGCCCTGGACCTGCACCGGCAACCTCGGCTCCGTCGTGAACTCCCCCGTGCACGGCGGCTCGCGCGCGCTCCAGGGTGCCGCGAGCGCGAGCGACAACGCCAAGTGCGGGCAGACCGTCTCCGTCCAGCCGAACACCACGTACACGCTCAGCTCGTGGGTGCGTGGCTCCTATGTGTACCTCGGCGTGGACGGGGGTGCCTCCACCTGGACCAACTCGCCCACCGCGTACAGCCAGTTGAGCCTCTCCTTCACCACCGGCGCCGCGCAGACCAGCGCCCGGGTGTATGTGCACGGCTGGTACGGGCAGGGGACGTACCACGCCGACGACATCAGCCTCGACGGACCCGGCGGGGGCGGCGGTGACACCCAGGCGCCCACCGTGCCGGGCAGCCTGCGCTCCACGGCCAGGTCCTCGTCCAGTGTGTCGCTGGCCTGGAACGCCTCCACCGACAACGTCGGCGTCACGGCGTACGACGTGTTCAGCGGCTCCAACCAGGTCCTGACCGTGTCCGGGACGAGCGCCACGGTCTCCGGGCTCGCGGCGAGCACCTCCTACACCTTCACCGTGCGGGCCCGCGACGCGGCCGGGAACAGCTCTCCGGCCTCCAACGGCGTCACCGTGACCACGGACGCGGGCGGCGGCGGGGGCACCGGCTTCAAGCAGGCCGCGCCCTATCTGTACCTCGGCTGGGGCGACCCGCCGAGCGCCACCTCGGTGATGAGCGCGACCGGCATCAAGTGGTACACGATGGCGTTCATCCTCTCGTCCGGCGGCTGCAACCCGGCCTGGGACGGCAGCAGGCCGCTGACCGGCGGCAACGACCAGGCGGTCATCAACTCCATCCGTTCCGCGGGCGGTGACATCGTCCCCTCGATCGGCGGCTGGAGCGGCAACAAGCTCGGCCCGAACTGCTCCACGGCCGAGGCGCTGGCCGGCGCGTACCAGAAGGTGATCGACGCCTACGGTCTGAAGGCCATCGACGTCGACATCGAGAACACGGACGAGTTCGAGAACGCGGCCGTGCAGGACCGCGTCCTCAACGCGCTGAAGATCGTCAAGGCCAACAACCCGGGCCTGCGCACGATCGTCACCTTCGGCACCTCGACCACCGGCCCGACCTACTGGGGCAACCGGCTCATCGACCAGGCCAAGGCGCTCAACGCGGGCATCGACGTCTTCACGATCATGCCGTTCGACTTCGGCGGCGGCGCCGACATGTACGGCAACACCGTGAACGCGACCGAGGGGCTGAAGAACAAGCTGAAGTCCGCCTTCGGCTGGGACGACGCCACGGCGTACGCGCACATCGGCATCTCCGGCATGAACGGGCTGTCCGACCAGCAGGAGCTGACCTCGGTGGCGATCTGGACCCAGATCCGCGACTGGGCGAACTCCCACCACATCGCCCGCCTCGCCTACTGGGCGGTCAACCGTGACCGGCCGTGCCCCGGCGGCGGTGTGACCAGCAACTGCTCCGGCATCAGCCAGAGCAACTGGCAGTTCACGTCGATCACGGCCGGCTTCACCGGCTGAGCCGACCGTCGCCGCGGCGAGCGGCACCCGCCGGGGGCGTCCCACCAGGGGCGCCCCCGGCGCATGCCCGCCCACGGCCGCCCGGCGTCCCGCTCGCCCGATATCCCTCTCATCGGCGAGGCGGCGCCCCTGACCGGCCCGGATACTGGAACTGCCCTTCCCCGAGGAGCCGCCCATGTCCGCCCGGTCCTGGATCGAGCCCGCCGTCGCCCGCTTGCGCACGGCCAACCCGTACGCCGTCGACGGCGCGCTCGCCGCGCTGGTGCTGTTCGCCGCCTCGTTGCAGTGGATCTTCCCCGACGAGGGCGACGACCGGCTGACCTGGCAGGGCTTCCTGCTGGGCACGGCGACGGCGGTGCCGCTGGTGTGGCGGCGCAGGGCGCCCTTCGCGACGGCGTGGGCGGTGTCCGTGGCCACGGTCGCCATGGCGGTCTACCACGCCCCACCGCCGACGGTGATCTACGGCGGGCTGGTCGTGCTGTACACGGTCGCCACGCTGTGCCCGCCGGTGGAGCGGCGGCTGATGCTGCTGGGCTGGCTGTTCGGGGTGTTCTTCACGGTGTTCCTCAAGGAACACGCGCAGCCGTTCGAGTACGCCTTCCATCTGCTGAGCGTGGTGTGCGCCTACGCGCTCGGCATGCTGGCCCGGGTGCAGCGCGCCTACACGGCGGCCCTGGAGGACCGCGCCCGGCGGCTGGAGCGGGAGCGGGCGGCGGACACCGAGCGGGCGCGGGCGCAGGAGCGCTCCCGGATCGCCCGGGACATGCACGACATCCTCGCCCACGCGGTCAGCCTGATGGTGGTGCAGGCCGAGGCCGGTCCGGTGGTGGTGCGCACCGACCCGGCCCGCGCGGAGGCGGTGTTCGACACGATCGCGGCGACCGGACGGGACGCGATGACCCAGTTGCGGCGCATCCTCGGCGTGCTGAAGGAGGAGCAGCCCGTGACCGGCGGGGAGCGGGTGCCGCAGCCCGGGGTGGCCGCGCTGCCCGCGCTGGCACACCAGGTGGCCGAGTCGGCGGGGCTGCGGGTGGAACTGCGCACCGACGGCGAGCCCCGGCCGCTGCACCGGGACACCGAGGTCGCGGCCTACCGGGTGGTGCAGGAGGCCCTCACCAACACGGTCAAGCACGCGTACGCTTCTTCCGCGGTGATCGAACTCGACTGGACGGAGCGTGCCTTGACCCTCAGCGTGACCGACGACGGCCGGGGCCCGGCCGGCGCGTCCGGCGGGCACGGGCTGATCGGCATCCGGGAACGGGCCGCCGCCTGCGGGGGCGACGCCGAGGCGGGGCGCGGCCCGGACGGCGGCTTCCGGGTCGTCGTACGCCTTCCGGTGGCGGGAGACCGGGCGGCCCTCGGGTGAGCGTCCGGGTGGTCGTCGCGGACGACCAGGAGCTGGTCCGGATCGGCTTCGGCATGATCCTCCAGGCGCAGCCGGACATCGAGGTGGTGGGCGAGGCGGGCGACGGGGCCGAGGCGGTGGACGCCGTACGGCGGCTCAGCCCGGACGTGCTGCTGCTGGACATCCGGATGCCCGTCATGGACGGCCTGGAGGCGGCCCGGCGGGTGTGCGCCGAGTCGGACTGCAAGGTGGTCATGCTGACCACGTTCGACCTCGACGAGTACGTGTACGACGCGCTGTGCGCGGGGGCCAGCGGATTCCTGCTGAAGGACGTGCGCCGCGACGACCTGGTGCACGCGGTGCGGGTGGTCGCGGCCGGGGACTCGCTGCTCGCCCCGACGGTCACCCGCCGGCTGGTCGCCGACATCGTGCGCCGCCGCCGGGCGGAGACCGCCGCCGAGGTCGCCCCGACGCGGCTGGACGTGCTCACCGCCCGCGAGGTGGAGACCCTGCGGATGCTGGCCCGCGGACTGACCAACGCCGAGATCGCGACGACCATGTTCGTCAGCGAGCACACCGTGAAGACGCACGTCAGCAATGTGCTGTCGAAGCTGGGGCTGCGGGACCGGGTGCAGGCGGTGATCTCCGCCTACGAGACGGGTCTGGTGACGCCGGGCGGCGGCGAACACAATGACCCTTCATGATCGAGATCGGGTTTCTGCGCCCTGACGACCGCGCCGCATGGGAGCGACTCGCGCGCGGCTACAAGGAGTTCTACGCCACCGAGACCACCGACGGGGAGTACGAGACGGCCTGGCGGCGCCTGCTGGCGGGCACCGAGGTGCACGGCCTGGGCGCCCGGACGCCCGACGGACGTCTGGTCGGCATCACGCACTACCTCTTCCACGCCCACTGCTGGATGCCCGACAGCTGCTACCTCCAGGACCTGTTCGTGGACGGGGCCGCGCGCGGGCAGGGCGTGGCCCGCGCGCTGATCGAGGCGGTGGCGGCCCGCGCCCGCGACCGGGGGGCGTCCCGGCTGTACTGGCTCACCCAGGACCACAACAGCACCGCGCGGGCCCTGTACGACAAGGTCGCCGCCTTCAACGGCTTCCTGCGCTACGACTATCCGCTCGGAGGTTAGGACCGGTCCGGCCGGCGCTGGTCCGATTCGCGCTCCGGGGCGTCGGGGCCGTGACCGCCCGGCCCGTCCAGTTCCTCGAACAGGGTGAGCTGGAGGCCGGCGGGGGCCCGGAGCCGGGAGTTCAGGGAGTTCCAGGGGGTGCGGGTCGGCTCGGCGAGCACCTCCGCGCCCGCGGCGGCCAGCCGCGCGGTGACGGCAGGGGAGTCGCCGACCTGGAAGGCGACCCGCACCTGCCCGGCCACCCGGTGGCCCACCTCGACCTCGTCGATGAACGCCGCGTGGTGCGGGTCGGTGATCTCCAGCGTGGCCCGGCCCGCCTCCAGGATGGTGACCCTGCCGTCCGGGGAGGAGAACGCGGCGCGTTCGGGCAGGCCCAGGACGTCGCGGTAGAAGTGCAGGGCCGTCTCGTAGTCCTCGGCGGTGACGACCAGGCGCAGCTCGCGCACGGCGGGTTCGTCGGACATGGCGCTCCTCGGTGATCGCGGCTACCGAACGGGTCAACTCCTCGCGCGCACGGCCTGATTCCCGCGCTCACCCGGTCGTGCGAGTAGTCCTGCCGCCCGAGGCGTCTCCCCCGTCCCGACGGCGGCCGTCACGCCCGGGCCCGCCCTGCGGGTGTCCGCCTCCGCGGGCCTCTCACCTGGCGCTTCCCCGTAAGGGCTCCTTCCTGTGCAGGACCGCCCGCGCGCGGGCTCCCCCCGGCGGACGATCGCCGCCCCGCTCCCCCTCCCCCGCGCGGCCCATTCCCGCCCGTGACTCCCCCGTACGACCGAGTCCCGCAAACCGCTCCCTCCGGCGATCCGGCGGAAGGGGGTCCGGCGGGACTCTGAGGGCGAAGCGATCGGACAACTCCGGGAGGGGCCGTGCTCGCCACGCTCGCCCGGGCGGCGACCCGCCGCCCGCTCACCGTCATCCTGCTGTGGACGCTGTTCCTGATCATCGGCTTCGGCCTCGGGACGGGCGTCTTCGGGCGGCTGTCCGACAATGTGCCGGAGGTCCCGGGCACGGAGTCGCAGCGCGCCGCCCAGTATCTCGACCGCAACGACCCCACCGGCGAGTCGCTCACCGCCGTCGTGGAGGGCGTGCCCGTCGCCGACGCGGACCTGCGGGTCCAGGTGGAGCGGGCCGTCGCCGACGTACGGAACATCGCCGGGGTGGCCGCGGTGCCCGACCCGTACGGGACGCCCGGTCTGGCCGCCGAGGACGGACGCGCCCTGATCATCCCGGTCACCCTGGAGGGCGGCCTCGACGACGCCGCCGAGGAGTCCGCGGTGGACGCGGCGGCCGAGCGCATCCGGGAGATCGACGCGCCCGAGGTGCACGTCAGCGGCGGCCCGCTGCTCGGGCAGCAGCTCGGCGAGCGCGCCCAGGAGGACGTGAAGAACGCCGAGCTGATCTCGCTGCCGGTGGTGCTGGGTCTGCTGCTGGTGGTGTTCGGCGGACTGCGCACGGCGGCGCTGCCGCTGGTGATCGCGGTGAGCGGGATCGCGGGCGCGTTCCTGGCGCTGTTCGTGTTCAGCGAGGTCACCGACATCTCCGTGTACGCCATCCAGGTGACGACGATGCTGGGCCTCGGCCTCGCCGTGGACTACGCGCTGCTGATGCTGGTCCGCTTCCGGGAGGAACGGCGGACCACCGACGACGTGGTCCTGGCCGTGCGGCGCACGGTCGAACGGGCCGGCCGTACGGTGCTGTTCTCCGGGCTGACGGTCGCGGTCAGCCTGACCGGGCTGCTGGTCTTCCCGAGCGTGTTCCTGCGCAGCATGGGTCTGGCCGTGGCCGCCGTGGTCGTGCTGGACATGCTGGCCGCGGTCACCCTGCTGCCCGCGCTGCTGACCAAGTTCGGCGGGAGGATCCCTCCGGCCAAGGTCCGCCCCGACGGCGAGGAGGGCCGCTTCTTCGCCCGCGTCGCCCGCTTCTCGGCCCGCCACAAGATCGCCGTCCTGGCCACCGCGGTGCCCGCCCTGCTGGTGCTGGCCCTGCCGGTCAGCGGTCTGCGGATCGCCATCGGCGACGCCACGCAGCTGCCCGCGAGCACCGAGGCACGGCAGCTCTACGACACCGTCGGCGAGCACTTCCCGCCGGGCAGCGGCGTCGACCCGGTCACGGTCCTGGTCCGGCCGGACGCGGACCCGGGCACGGCCGGCCGTGTCCTCGCCCTGCGCCCCGGCGCGACGGAGCGTGAGCTGCCGGACGGCGCCACCGTGATCTCGCTGCCCCCGACCGGCAGTGTGGACGGCACGGCGGCGACCGACCTGGTGCGCGAGGTGCGTGACGTGCGCGGGGACGAGCCGGTGGAGGTCACCGGTACCGCCGCGGAGCTGGTCGACTTCCGCCAGATGCTCGCCGACCGTGCCCCGCTGGCGGCGCTGACCGTGCTGGCCGGCATCTTCGTCCTGCTGTTCGCCTTCACCGGCTCGGTGCTGCTGCCGCTGCGGACCATCGCGACGACGCTGCTGAGCCTCGGCGCCGCGCTCGGTGTGGTGGTGTGGGTCTTCCAGGACGGGAATCTGGCCGGGCTGCTGGGCGCCGAGGGGCTGGGCGCGCTGAGTCTGACCGCGCCGCCGCTGATCGTGGCGATCGCGTTCGGGCTGGCCATGGACTACGAGCTGTTCATCCTGGCCCGCATCCGTGAGGCGCGGGAGCAGGGCGAGGACGAGTCGGAGGCCGTGGTGACGGGGCTGCGGCGGTCCGGCCGGGTGGTGACCTGCGCGGCGCTGCTGCTGGCCGTGGTGTTCGGCGCCTTCATGACCGGCGGCTTCTCCCCGATCCTGCAGATCGGGCTCGGGCTGACGCTGGCGGTGCTGATCGACGCGACGGTGGTGCGCATGCTGCTCGTCCCGGCGACGATGGCCCTGCTGGGCCGCCGCGCCTGGTGGGCACCGCGGCCGCTGCGCCGGGTCCACGACCGGATCGGGCTGCGCGAGGAGGCTCCGCCGGAGCGGGAACTCGTACGCCAGTGACCTCACCGCACTGAAGCCCCCGCAGCCCACGGGCCGTCCACCGTCAGCCACGGCGGACGGCCCGTCCCGCTGCCGCCACCCGCCCCGGCCACCCGCCCCGGCCATCCGCCTACCGGGCACCACCGGATCGGGCTCCGGGACGAGGCTCCGGCGGAACGGAGCTCGTACGCCAGTGCCCCCACGGCGCTGAAGCCGCCGCAACGCTCGGGCCGTCCACCGTCAGTCACGACGGACGGCCCTTTCCGGCCGCCGCCACTCGCTCCCGGCGCCCGCCCCGTCCGCCTGCCGGGCACCCGGTCTCCTTGCGGCGGACGGCCCGGCCCGCGACCGACCGTCCGCCACCCGGCCTCCTGCCGACGGCCGACCCCGCCCGCCCGGCAACCGGCCCTCCGCCGCCCGGCGCCCGTCCCCCACCCCTCCCGATGCCCGGCCCGTCCCGCTTCAGCACCTGAACTCCCCCGTCACTCAAAGGATTTCCTTGCTTCACCTCTTGACGGCCGGGGCGGTCCGGAGCACATTGGGGCGCGTCCTGAGAGCGCTCTCAGAATCACCCCGAAGCTTCACCGTCCCCCGGACGCTTTCAGGACGCCCTCAGGACGTCAACGCACAGCTCTCGCACGGCAGTACGGCTCCCCGCATCCCCCGTATCCCGAGAGGCAACCCCCACATGAGCGACACCCCAGGCATGCGCAGACGGCGCACGCTGCGCCAGGCACTGGTGGCGGGCTTCGGCGCGCTCGCCCTCGCCGCGGCCGCCGCGACGACCGCCGCCACCACGGCGAGCGCCTCCGCCCCGCCGCCCCCGTCCGGCTGGACGCAGGTCTTCGCCGACGACTTCGACGGCGCGGCCGGCTCCGGTGTGAACACCTCCAACTGGCAGTACGCCACCGGTACCTCCTACCCCGGCGGGCCCGCCAACTGGGGCACAGGCGAGGTCGAGACGATGACCTCCAGCACCAGCAACGTGGCCCTGGACGGCAGCGGCAATCTGCGCATCACCCCGCGCCGCGACGCGTCCGGCAACTGGACCTCGGGCCGCGTCGAGACCCGCCGCACCGACTTCCAGCCCCCGGCGGGCGGCAAGCTGCGCGTCGAGGCCCGGGTGCAGATGCCGAACGTCACCGGCGCCGCGGCCAAGGGCTACTGGCCCGCGTTCTGGATGCTCGGCGCGCCGTACCGCGGCAACTACTGGAACTGGCCGGCCGTCGGCGAGCTGGACATCATGGAGAACGTCCAGGGCCTGAACACCGTCTGGGCCACGATGCACTGCGGCACCACTCCTGGGGGCCCGTGCAACGAGACCACCGGCATCGGCGGCTCCACCACCTGTCCGGGCGCGACCTGCCAGTCGGGCTTCCACACCTACCGCATGGAGTGGGACCGCTCGACGAGCCCGGAACAGGTCCGCTTCTACGTCGACGGCGTCAACTACCACACGGTCAGGGCCAACCAGGTCGACGCGACCACCTGGGCCAACGCCACCAACCACGGCTACTTCATCATCCTGAACGTGGCGATGGGCGGCGGCTTCCCGGCCGCATTCGGCGGCGGCCCGGACAGCGGGACGGTGCCCGGGTACGCGATGGTCGTCGACTACGTCCAGGTGCTGTCCGCGGGCGGCGGAGGCGGCACCACACCGCCGCCGACCGGCAACCGCGACGCCTACACCGCCATCCAGGCCGAGTCGCACGACAGCCAGTCCGGCACGATGACCGAGACCACCACGGACTCCGGCGGCGGCCAGAACATCGGGGCGCTGGCGAACGGCGACTGGGCGCTCTACCGGGGCGTCGACTTCGGCTCCTCGGCGGCCCGTCAGTTCAGCGCCCGGGTGGCGAGCGGCGCCGGTTCGGGGGTGAGCGGCCTGGTCGAGGTGCGGCTGGACAGCCGTACGAACACGCCGATCGGGAGCTTCGCGGTGGGCAACACCGGGGGCTGGCAGTCGTGGCGGACCGTGCCCGCCAACATCAGTGGGGTGACCGGCACGCACGACGTCTATCTGACCTTCACCAGCGGCCAGCCGGCCGACTTCGTGAACGTCAACTGGTTCACCTTCGGCCGCTGAGCGCACGGTTCGCCCCGCCCGGCCCGGTCCGTCGTCCGACGGGGCGCCACATCGGCGTCCCGTCAGCGCGTTTCGGGACCACCCCTGCGGTCCGGCGGGCCCGTCACCGCACCCCTCAGCGCATCTCCGCCCGGAACGCCGCCGGGGTCACCTCCGTGTGCTGATGGAAGAACTTGGAGAAGTTCGCCGCGTCGGGGAAGCCGACCGCCGCGCCGACGCGGCCGATGGGCAGGTCGGTGTGGGCCAGCAGACGCTTGGCCTCCAGGACGACCCGCCGGTCGATGAAACCCTTAGGGGTCTGGCCGGTGGCGGCGCGCACCGCGCGCACCAGGGTGCGGCGGGAGATGGCGAGGGCGTCGGCGTAGGCGCTGACGCTGTGGTTGGTGGCGAAGCCCTGCTCGACCGCGTCCCGGAAGAGGGTGAACGTGGTGTCGGACCGGTGCCGCTCGGCCTCCGCGGAGCCGGCCGCGAGATGCGCGAGGCGCAGCAGGAACGCCGTGAGGGAGTGGCGCAGTACCGCGGTGTGCAGGCCGAGCGGGAGGGTGCGGTCGTCCTCGTACTCGCGCCGCAGCTGCTCCAGCGAGGACGTCAGCGCCGCGAGGCGTGCCGGGTCGGGGCGCAGCAGCGGCGGCAGGTCGTAGCGGTAGAGGCCGGTGGCCTCGACGGTGGCGCGGGGCAGGAAACCGGGCTGCATGGTCAGGACGGTTCCGCGGTACTCGTCCGCGGTCGAGAAGCGGTGCACCTGCCCGGGGCGGATCCAGAGCAGGTCGCCGGCGCGGGCCTCGTACTCGGCGAAGTCCACCATGTGGCGGACGGGACCGGCGGAGAAGAGCATCACCACGTGGAAGTCGATGCGGTGGACCTTGTCCAGCGGCGCGTCGTCGGCGTGCCAGGTGTGCCCCGAGCCGAGGGAGCCGACCTGCATGCCGACGCCGCTGACGCTGAGACCGGAGGGGAAGGCGAAGGTTCTGATGCCCTCGGCGCGCGCACCGGGAGAGCCGCCCCGGTGCTCGTCCGCCGCGCGCGCGGTGTTTCTGTCCGCCATGTCCTTCTCGTACTGCCTCGTCCGTACGGGTGGTGTCCCACTTTCACCAAAGGCTGACACACGCCGACCTGGCCGCCTAAAAGTCAGACTTTTAATCTCTAACGCGTACGACCAGCAATCCCGCTCTTTCAGAGGACTTCTTGAAGATGAGCACGCAGACGCCCGACAGCTTCGAGCGGACCGGACTCGACCGGCGTGCCGTCGACACCGCCCGCCTCCTGGCGGCCGATGCCGTGCAGAGGGTGAGACGGCCGTCGTCCGGGCGGAGATCCCGCGCCGCCACTCCACCCGCCCGGCCCCGCACGGCCTGGCCCTCACCCGGCAGGGCGTACCGGCGTACGCGCCGGACCCGGACGCCGCGCGCGGCGGTTGCGTCCTGCGCGACTCCTCCACCGCGACCCCCGACGTCGTCCTGATCGCCACCGGCTCCGAGGTCTCGCTCGCCGTCGCCCCGCGGGAGGCGCTGGAGGCCGAGGGGACCGGCACCCGGGTGGTGTCGATGCCGTCGGCGGAGTGGTTCGAGGAGCAGCCGCGGGCGTACCGCGACGCGGTCCTTCCGCCGTCCGTGCGAGCGCGGGCCGCCGTCGAAGCCGGGATCGCTCTGACGGGGTACCGGTTCACAGGTGGCGCAGGACGCGTCGTCCCCCTCGAACACTTCGGCGCCTCCGCCGACGCGGCCACCCTGTTCGCCGAGTACGGCCTCACCGCCGACGACGTCGCCACCGCGGCCAGGGAATCGCCGGCCACGGCACGTGGTTGATCCGACCGCCAGAAAGAAGATGATCGAAGAATGACCGAAGCAACCGCCACCGCGGGAGCCCTTCAGCGCCTGTCCGACGAGGGCGTCTCCATCTGGCTGGACGACCTGTCGCGCAAGCGGATCGCCTCCGGCGGCCTGGCCGAACTGCTGGCCACCCGGGGCGTCGTCGGCGTCACCACCAACCCCTCGATCTTCCAGGCCGCCATCGGCTCCGGGGAGGGCTACGAGGAGCAGCTCGCCGACCTCGCCGTGCGGGGCGTCACCACCGACGAGGCCGTGCGGATGATGACCACCGCCGACGTACGGGCCGCCGCCGACATCCTGCGGCCGCTGTACGACGCCACCGGCGGCCGGGACGGCCGGGTCTCCATCGAGGTCGACCCGCGCCTCGCCCACGACACCACGGCGACGATCGCCGAGGCCAGGCAGCTCGCCTGGCTGGTGGACCGCCCCAACGTGATGATCAAGATCCCGGCGACCCGGGCGGGTCTGCCCGCGATCACCGAGGTCCTCGCCCGGGGCATCAGTGTCAACGTGACCCTGATCTTCTCCCTGGAGCGCTACCGCGAGGTGACGGACGCCCATCTCGCGGGCCTGGAGAAGGCGCGGGCCGCGGGCCTGGACCTGGCCGGGATCCACTCCGTGGCCTCGTTCTTCGTCTCCCGCGTCGACACCGAGATCGACGGCCGCCTCACCGCCCTGGGCACCGACGAGGCCCTCGCCCTCAAGGGCCGGGCCGCGCTGGCCAACGCCCGCCTCGCCTACGAGGCGTACCAGCAGGTCCTCTCCGGCGCCCGCTGGCAGGACCTGGCCGGCTCCGGCGCCCACGCGCAGCGCCCCCTGTGGGCGTCGACCGGTGTGAAGGACCCCGCGTACAAGGACACGCTGTACGTGGACGAGCTGGTCGCCCCCGGCACGGTCAACACCATGCCGGAGGCCACGCTGAACGCCACCGCCGACCACGGTGAGATCACCGGCGACACCGTCACCGGCGGCTACGACCGCGCCCGCGCCGACCTCGCGGCCCTGGAGCGGCTCGGCGTCTCCTACGACGAGGTCGTGGCCAAGCTGGAGGACGAGGGCGTGGCCAAGTTCGAGGCGGCCTGGCGGGACCTGCTGGACACCGTGACGAAGTCGCTCATGGGCAAGGGAGTTGACGGGGAATGAGCAAGGCGAAGGGCAGGACGGGCCGGCCGGGCGCGAAGGCGCGGTCCGCCGCGGGTGCCGCCCCCGGCTGGGCCAACCCGCTGCGCGACGAGCGCGACCGCAGGCTCCCGCGGATCGCCGGCCCCTCCGGGCTGGTCATCTTCGGCGTCACCGGCGACCTGTCCCGCAGGAAGCTGATGCCGGCCGTGTACGACCTGGCCAACCGCGGTCTGCTGCCGCCGGGCTTCTCGCTGGTGGGCTTCGCCCGCCGGGACTGGGAGGACCAGGACTTCGCGCAGGTCGTCCACGACGCGGTGCGCGAGCACTCCCGTACGCCGTTCCGCGAGGAGGTCTGGCAGCAGCTCGCCGAGGGCATGCGGTTCATCCCGGGCGACTTCGACGACGACACGGCGTTCAAGACGCTGCGCCGGACCGTGGACGAGCTGGACGCGGCCCGCGGCACCAGCGGCAACTACGCGTTCTACCTCTCCGTGCCGCCGAGGTTCTTCCCCAAGGTCGTCCAGCAGCTGAAGAAGCACGGTCTGGCCGACGGGCCCGAGGGCTCCTGGCGGCGCGCGGTCATCGAGAAGCCGTTCGGCCACGACCTGGCGAGCGCGCGGGAGCTGAACGCGATCGTGCACGACGTGTTCGACCCGGAGCAGGTCTTCCGGATCGACCACTACCTGGGCAAGGAGACCGTCCAGAACATCCTGGCGCTGCGCTTCGCCAACCAGATGTTCGAGCCGATCTGGAACCGTTCGTACGTCGACCACGTGCAGATCACGATGGCCGAGGACATCGGCATCGGCGGCCGCGCGGGCTACTACGACGGCATCGGCTCGGCCCGTGACGTCATCCAGAACCACCTGCTCCAGCTGATGGCGCTCACCGCGATGGAGGAACCCGCCGCCTTCGACGCGGGCTCGCTGCTCACCGAGAAGCTGAAGGTCCTCAGGGCCGTGAAGCTGCCGGAGGACCTGGGCCGGCACACCGTGCGCGGCCAGTACGCGCCGGGCTGGCAGGGCGGCGCGCGGGTGAGCGGGTATCTGGAGGAGGACGGCATCGACCAGGCCTCCACCACGGACACCTACGCGGCGATCAGGCTGAACGTGGACAACCGCCGCTGGGCGGGCGTGCCGTTCTATCTGCGCACCGGAAAGCGCCTCGGCCGCCGGGTGACGGAGATCGCGGTCGTCCTCCAGCGGGCCCCGCACTCCCCGTTCGACTCCACGGCCACCGAGGAACTCGGCCAGAACGCCATCGTCGTCCGGGTGCAGCCGGACGAGGGCGTCACCGTCCGCTTCGGCTCCAAGGTGCCCGGCACCTCGATGGAGATCCGGGACGTGACGATGGACTTCGCCTACGGCGAGTCGTTCACCGAGTCCAGCCCGGAGGCCTACGAGCGGCTCATCCTGGACGTCCTCCTCGGGGACGCCAACCTGTTCCCCCGTCACCAGGAAGTGGAAGAGTCCTGGAAGATCCTCGACCCGATCGAGGAGCACTGGGCGGCACACGGCCGGCCGGCGCAGTACGCGTCGGGCAGCTGGGGCCCCGAGGAAGCGGACGAGATGCTCGCACGAGACGGACGGAGCTGGCGCAGGCCATGAAGATCGACCTGACCGACACCACGGCAAGCAAGATCAACAAGGCGTTGGTGCAGGGCCGCCGCGCCCTCGGCACCCCGGCCGTGGGCATGGTCCTGACGATGGTGATCGTCACGGACGAGGAGAACGCCTACGACGCCATCAAGGCCGCCGAGCGCGCCTCGCACGAGCACCCCTCGCGCACCCTCGTCGTCATCAAGCGGCACGCCCGCACCCCGCGCGACCGCACGGCCTCCCGGCTGGACGCCGAGGTCCGGGTGGGCGCCGACGCGGGCACCGGCGAGACCGTGGTGCTGCGCACCTACGGCGAGGTGTCCGACCACGCCGACTCGGTCGTGCTGCCGCTGCTGCTGCCGGACGCCCCGGTGGTCGTGTGGTGGCCGGTGGACGCCCCCGAGGTGCCCGCCAAGGACCCGCTCGGCGCGCTGGCCCAGCGCAGGATCACCGACATGTACGCCGTCGAGCACCCGCTGGACGCGCTGGAGCTGCGCGTACGCTCCTACGCCCCCGGCGACACCGACCTCGCCTGGACCCGGCTGACGCCGTGGCGTTCGATGCTCGCCGCCGCCCTGGACCAGGCGCGGGCGAGGGTGACCTCGGCGGCGGTGGAGAGCGAGGCGGAGAACCCCAGCGCCGAGCTGCTGGCCCGCTGGCTGGAGGCCCGCCTCGGCGTCACCGTCGACCGTGTCGTCACGGCCGGGCCCGTGGTCACCGCCGTACGGCTGGGCAGCGAGCACGGCGAGATCGTCATCGACCGCCCCGAGGGCCCGCTGGCCACGCTGTCCCTGCCCGGCCAGCCCTCGCGCACCCTCGCCCTGAAGGTGCGCCAGACGTCCGAACTCATCGCCGAGGAGCTGCGGCGCCTCGACGCCGACGAGATGTACGCCATCGCCCTGCGGGGCGAGGCCGCCAAGGAGACCGCCACTCATGTCTGACTCCCCCAAGCTGAACCTGCGCCCGGAGTGGGCCGCGCTGGAGGACCACCGTGCCGAGGGGCAGCGGACCCTGCGCGAGCTGTTCGCCGCGGACCCCGGCCGCGCCGAGCGGTACGTGGTCCGCGTCGGCGACCTGCACGTCGACTACTCCAAGCACCTGATCACCGACGAGACCCTCGCCCTGCTCCAGGAACTCGCCGTGGCCACGGACGTGTTCGGGCTGCGGGACGCGATGTTCCGTG